>JBDSIM010000073.1:0-41921 GCA_039917935.1 Cyclobacteriaceae bacterium
TCTTCGCATAAGTTAGGCCTTATTTTTAACTTCCTTAAAGATCGATTTTCGTTTTTAAAAGATCAAGAAATGTTCTGATTTTTTTTAAAATGCAAGTGTTATTGGTTTTCAAATCAGGATGAAAAGTGTTTCGTTTATGATGATTTCCGTGTTTTATTAAAATAAAACCGTTTAAAATATTTATTGCCACACGCGTGACTTTAGGGAAATTTAAAGGATAAAACCGATTTGAAAATGGTTAGAGGTCCTTTCGTCACGTTGTTTTTATTTTTTATTGAGGTAAAATCTCCGATAACTTTATTGCCAAATAGACAACCCGCAAGACCTGATCGCCGCCAATATTTTGCACAATGAAGGGTCTTTAGTAACCAAAAAAATTAAGTGCGTTTTAGGTTAGTTTGGTTGGATCGTTTCAATCTCCTTAAATAAGATTTATTTTTTCAAAGCACTTCAATCGTACATTTTTGTTGGCTGCCGGCAGATATTCTAATTTACGAAAGGTTGAAATTGCTGAAAACCACTTTACTTTTTATCTTACGTCTCCAATGACGCCAAAAGCATGATCAAACAATTAGTTATATTTCTTCCCATCATTATTTTTTCTTTCGGATGTTCTTCTAAAAAATCAGAACGCTCCCCGGAGATTTCTGGAAAAGAAACAAACCTCCGCGTCGAACAAAACGCAAATGCCAGCACTATTTCTGTCTTCCGTGGCAACGATAAGGAGCCTATCCTTACTCAAAATGCAAAACCTGACTTCCGGCCATATATGCATCCAATCACTGCTCCTGATGGCAAAGGTGTATTGACGGAATATAGCCCTGGCCACCATAAACACCAGACCGGACTTTACTGGGGCTTTACCCGGGTTAATGGACGCGACTATTTCCATAACCCCCAGGGAGATTACTGGCGCCGGGTGTCAGCCGATGTTATGGAAGAAACCGGTACACAAGTTACCTGGCAAACAGTCTACGACCTGCTTGACGAAAAAGGCAACGCCATAATGCGCGAAACCCAAAAATGGTCCATGCGGGAAGTCAGTGGAAAATTCTTGCTCGACCTCGACTGGAGTGGCGAAGCCCAGACAGATGTTGTCATCAGCAAATATGATTACGGAGGTTTATTCCTGCGAATGCCGTGGAAGGAGGGGATTCGCGGAGAAGTCGTTAATGCCGCACGACAGCGCAATGAAAAAGCAGAAGGCCAACCAGCCATGTGGGTAGATGTTGGTATGCAGGTGGAAGGACGAAAGGACCTTGCACACATCGCTATCTTCGATCATCCTGATAACAAAGGCTACCCCCAGCCATGGCGTGTTGATGGCCAACTCGGTATCGGACCTGCCCGCGCCCGCACCGGAGATTGGACTATACCAAAAGGGGAAACAGAAGTCATACGCCACCAACTGGTAGTGTACACCGGCGACCTGAATGATGTATCCCTTACTGAAGCCTGGGGAGAATTCAGCGGCCAGAATTCTACCTATGCTTTGTGGCAGGTGGCACAGCGGGAGGGAAGGGAAGCTAAATTTCTTACCCCCGACGAAGCCGTTAAATCGATGACCCTTACGGAGGGATTCAAAGCCAATGTCTGGGCGTCCGAACCGATGATGACTCAACCCATGGCTTTTTGCTGGGACGATCGCGGAAGATTGTGGATTGCTGAAAACCGTGACTATGAATCAAGAGGCCATGGGTTTTCCAACGCAGGCGATAGCCGCATCCTGATTCTGGAAGATACGGATAGGGACGGCGTTGCGGATACTAAAAAAGTATTTCTCGAAGGTATTGCCTTCCCCGCAGCGATCGCTGTGGGATTTGATGGCGTATTCTTAGGAGCTCCGCCAAACTTGCTCTTTGTTCCCGACCGGAACAAGGATGATAAAGCGGATGAAAAAGATATTAAGATATTACTCACTGGTTGGGGCATTCAGGACAGGCATGAAACCCTCAACAGTCTGCATTGGGGGCCGGATGGGTGGTTGTACGGATTGCAAGGATTTGCCACGCCATCAAAGGTGCGCAAACCGAAGGAAGATGCGAGGTTGTACAAACATAAAGATCCTTTTCCTGAAGATCTGTTAAAAGCGAATGGAGTCGATATTAATGGTGGCGTTTGGCGTTACCATCCAACCAAAGATCGTTTCGAAGTTGTTGCGCATGGCTTTAGCAACCCCTGGGGTATTGATTATGATGCCAAAGGACAATTTATCATGAGTGCATGTGTTATTCCACACCTTTGGCATGTCATCCCGGGAGGAATTTATCACCGGCAGGGTGGTCAGCATTTTAACCCCTATATCTACAGTGACATCAGGACGATAACGGATCATAGCCACAGGTCGGCCCATGGCGGTGCCAGGATCTATTTATCCGATGCGTTCCCGGATTCCCAACAGGGGCGTGTATTTATGGCCAACATTCACGAGCACGCTGTGTTGTCAGATGTGCTGGAAAGAAAAGGTTCAGGATATACTGGCCATCACGGCGAAGATTTTGCCATGGCCAATAATGCCCAATGGGTGGGATTCAGTATGGAGATCGGACCGGACGGAGGCGTCTATGTTCTCGACTGGCATGATGCTGATATCTGCGGAAAAGAAGTGTTGAACGCTGAGACCGGAAGAATTTTCAGAATCATGCCGGAATCATCACAAGCCGAAAACTGGCAAGGCCGCTACGGTGATCTCCGTAAACTTACTGACAAACAGCTTGTCGATCTTCAGACCAGCAAAAGCGACTGGCATGCGCGTAGGTCACGCGTCATTCTGCAGGGGCGTGCGGCCAAAAATGAATTGAAGCCAGATACCCATGACCACCTGCGTAAAATATTCGATGATCAATCAAATCCCGACTGGCGGTTGCGAGCCATGTGGGCCTTGCACATAACAGGAGGTTTCAGTGATAATGATCTGCCTTCCGCACTGGATGATAAGGACGAATACGTTCGCTCCTGGGCCATTCAGATGCTTTGCGAAGACCAGTCCCCGATTGCAGGTGTACTTGAAAAGTTTTCACGGATGGCATTGGATGATGAGTCTTCTGTGGTTCGGTTGTATCTGGCGTCAGCGATGCAACGGATCAATAAGGAATCCAGATGGAAAATAGCGGAACAACTCATGTCACACGAAGAGGATGCCGGTGATCATAATCTTCCCAAAATGATATGGTTCGGCTTTGAACCTTTGGTGGCTGAAAATCCCGACCGTGCCCTTCACCTGGCTTCATCCAGCGCTATTCCACTCATCGCCCAATATACGGCACGACGTGCAGTGGATGCGGATGCTACCGAAGCACTGATTACCCATATCGAAAAATCGCCCTACGCCTTGTTCAATTTGCTGGAAGGGATGCGGGATGGATTGGAAAGTCGCAATGATATGAGCGCGCCATCAAATTGGACCGCAGTTTATTTAAAGCTTCAACAATCAAAGGGTAAGATTTCCGAAATCGCCGTCGAGATTGCCCAACAATTCGGTGATACGGAGGCTGCAAAACAATCTATTGCCACATTAAAAGATAAAAATGCACCGCTGGAAAATCGGCGTAAAGCATTGCATCTACTGGCGACCCGTCAAAGGCCTGAGCTTTTAAAAGAACTTCCGGCTTTACTGGAAGAGCCGGCTATGAGAATGGAGACGATCAGTGCCATTGCCGAATATGATACTGATCAGCTGGGACAGCTGTTGATTAGAAAATATCCACAACTGAACCATCAGGAGAAAACTCAGGCATTACAAACATTGTCCTCAAGACCGCGATACGGAAGAATGCTTACGCAGGCGTTGAAAGATAAAACGGTGCCTAAGAGCGATGTGCCGGTTTACGTAGCCCGGCAGTTGCGCCGCGTGGTAGGAAGCGGATTTGTTGAAACATGGGGCCCAATTGACGAACTGCCTGCAAAACAAAATGCAGCTTATGATAAATATAGAAAATTGCTTACCAATGAGGCCCTCGCCAAAGCGAGTCCCCAAAGAGGTCGACTGTTTTTTCAACGAACTTGCGGATCCTGTCACACCATGTATGGCGAAGGCGGAATTGTGGGCCCTGATATAACGGGTTCCAATCGTACCAATGTGGAATACATTCTTAGCAACGTCCTGAATCCAAGTGATGAAATACAGGATGATTACAAAATGGTCGTCGTAACCACAAGAGATGGCCGCACATATTCTGGAAACATTTCCGCGGAAAATGAACGTCAGGTAACCATGCGAATTGTGGGACAAGATGCAGTAGTGATAAATAAATCGGATATCCAATCACGCGAGCAGACTCCGGTTTCGATGATGCCTCCTGGTTTATTTGGTGCATTGAGCACTGATCAAGTGCTGGATTTGGTTGCTTATTTAAGAACAAGCGACCAGGTTAAGCTTCCCTAACTCAATCGTGGTGAGACGTTTTTTTTTAGCATTTTGAAAGGGGCTCTTATGTACCTTGAACATCGCTTTGACAGCGTATAAGGTTTGGGTCATACGCACTTTGACATCCACATTTTTAATTTTGGGCATGCGAATTAGTCAATAGGACGTGGAGAATCCATAGTCCCTTTACAGCCATTCAAAGATCCAGATCAATTTTCTGATAATTAGCTTTTACCAATGTGAATATGCCATACCCCACCAGTCCCAGCGCCACAATCGCCATTAACAAGGAGCCAAACGTATTTTCGAGGAATTCAAAGGCACCCCCCGTACCCTGTGCTTCTTTCGGACTTGACAGCAGTGCGGAGTGAAACAATAAATATCCGATAATGGTCAACACAATTCCCCTCGAAATAAAACCAATCATTCCTGCTCTTTTAAAAAAGTCTTTCATATTAGATCGGATGAGATGAATCCTCTTCATGAATTTTCCTGCTATGCCTTTATAAATTTGCTGAATACCCATTCCGATAACAATGAGGGATGCAATACCCACCAGATACTCACCCCCTGGATAGGCTAACACCTTGCTGACGATGAATTGCCTTGAATCACCATCACCACCGCCGGGCCCTGCGAAAGCAAGTTTAAGCGCATAAGCACCCACACCCAGATATAAAAACGCGCTTAGCGCGTAACCGATCCGGGTGAAAACGCCTTTCATGTCTTTTCCTTTATTATCAATGTCCTTGTAAGCCTGAAACATTCTCAGCATCACGTAACCAAATAAACCCATTCCGATGGCAATCAGGATAAATTTTCCCAGGGGCTGGTCATAAATGACCTTAAAGGCTTCCGCTTTATCTCCTTTTTTATGACTCAGCCCGAAGGCTGCCAGCACCGATAGTATACCCATCAGGCAGTAAACAATACCTTTGGATAACAATCCAAAGCGGGCGAATTTCTCAAACCACTTATCTTTTGATTGATGGGTAAATGCGGATGTTAACTCAGACATATCAATGGTGTTTAACATCTTGTATAAAAATTACATGCCTTTCGGGATTTTAAAATGGATGCTATGAAATGGTTAGGACCCTTAACATCAGCCTTTGAGTCAGGTCAGAGGGAGAACGGCTGGTTACCATCCGATAGCCACATATGGGGTATCCATTTATTACACCGGCATTAGTAAAATGCGGCGAGGGAAGAGTCTCTGAAAGCCTCCGGAGTAATCCGGGTAATCTGTCTGCAGGCTTGGCACATAGCTGACAGGGCATTCATCGGTTGGCAGGTGCTTGATAAATACACTACTCCTCCAGAGCAAAGTTTTAAGGTTTATACATTTATTGAGTGGAAGCAGGCAGGTTTTACCAAGACCAGGACATGGGTCATAGGCGAATACTGCTTGCCGGCAGCGTTTCGATCATGAATTGTTCGGCGCGTTTATTTATCATAGGCACCCTCTCCATATGGGTAACTTCCAAGACAGCCACACCAAAGTCCTCGGTGACGTTTCCCCGGATTTCATAAAAGCCCCGCCCTCTAAAAGGATATTTTCTCGCAATTTCGGGAAAATGGACCGTGTCAAATACCTCTCCTTTCATATCGAGAAAGGTTCCAAAGCACATGTGCTGTTTTGTTTTTGTGTAGGTATCTTTAGTGGTAACAACGTACCCAAAAATATGCACATGTTTTCCGATTTGTTTTAAGAGATTTTTTGCTATTGTATTGCCGCGTTCCTGAGTAGCTAATAATTCAAAAGGATCACACAGGCAAAATCCAAGTAATTCAATTTCATCAAAAGCATCTTCAATTTTATTCCGGGTCAATGCAGGCAATGGATATTCTTTTGGCTCCGTGTCAAACAGATCCTGGCCTTTTCGTTTTGTTTTAACAGAGCTCAAATGAAGCATCCCTTCCCATAACAATCGTTGTTTGTTTTTCCCTGTAAAGCGAAACGCACCAATGCGAATGAGAATACGCAGTTGCTCCAGTCCGATATCAATCCTTCTTAAAAAATCATCCAAACTTTTATAAGATCCATTTTGATTCCGCTGGGAAATAATTTGCAGGGCAACTTTAGTCTCACAGCTTTTGAGATGGATGAAGCCCATAAAGATCATATCACCGATGATGGTTGTCAGATGTTCGCTGCTGTTTACACAGGGTGCCTCAATCTTTCCACCATTCATACGCGCCTCATGAAAGTAAAATTCTGTTTTGTAAAATCCGCCAAAATTATTAATTACCGCTACCATGAACTCCAGGGGATAATGAGCTTTTAGATACAGGCTTTGGTAACTCTCTACGGCATAACTCGCCGAATGTCCCTTCGCAAATGAGTAGCCGGAGAAACTTTCAATTTCGAACCAGACGCGGTCAATGACGTTTTGAGCGTATCCTTTTTTGTGGCATTCTTGAAAGAAACGCTCTTTCACCTTATCAAACTCGGCACGCGAACGATATTTCCCAGACATTCCACGCCGAAGCACATCTGCTTCGGTCAAAGTCAAACCAGCAAAGTGATGGGCTACTTTAATTACATCTTCCTGATACACCATTACCCCATAGGTTTCTTTCATCAGTTCATCCATCTTTGGATGAATGGCTTCGTAGCCTCCACCTTTTTGAACGGCGTGAAATCGTTCGATGTACGCGCGCATCATACCGGAGCTCGCTACACCTGGCCTGATGATAGAGCTTGCTGCCACCAATGTGAGATAATCCTCACAGCGAAGCTTGCCAAGCAACATTCGCATCGATGGTGATTCTACATAAAAGCATCCGATGGCCTGGCTGTTTCGCATGAGGGCTTTGATCTTTTCATCCTTTTTAAAATCGTCAAATCGGTTGATATTTACATCAATTCCTTTGTTGCGTTTAACGTGGCACACCGCTTCCTTTATATGACCCAGACCGCGCTGGCTCAGAATATCAAATTTGAAAATGCTCATGTCTTCTGCGCTGTGCATATCGAAATGGGATACCGGATAGCCTTTCGGCGGAATATCAATCGCGGTGTAGCAATAGATTGGTTTCTCTGTGATCAATACACCGCCGGCATGGATGGAAATATTAGCCGGGAGATCTTTGAAATATTGGGCATATTTAAAAATCAGTTTTGTAATGTGATCTCGCTCCCTGTTTTTAACAGGATTTTCCACCATCGAATCAATCTCCTCCTTGGGCAGCCCGAAAACTTTGCCGAGTTCCCGCAGCATTGAACGCCCCTGATAGGTGACATGCGTTCCCAGCAGACAAACATATTCGGGTCCATATCGGTCAAAAATATAATCATAGATGGCATCGCGATTATCCCAGGAAAAGTCAATATCGAAGTCAGGAGGCGTCGTGCGCTCGTCATTAAGGAAACGTTCAAAGTACAGATCCAGCTCAATGGGGTCGACGTTGGTAATTCCCAGACAATAGGCTACGACACTATTGGCACCACTTCCGCGTCCCACATACGCGAAACCTTTTTCCTTCGCGAATAATATGAGATCATAAGCGATCAGATAGTAACTGCAAAAATTCTTAGTTTTGATGATCCTCAGTTCCCGGTCAAAGCGTTCGCGCAACGCCGGCTGCGTAATGTCATAACGACTTTGGAAACCTTCCCATGATTTTGTGACGAGAATATCCCAGTCATGATCAATGCTTCCGCTAATATGATTTTTGTTCTTGTCTTCGTGCATGTCAAAGCTCAGACTACATTGCGCCATTAGTTTTTTGGTATTCAGGGCGAGCGCTGGAAAATTTCTGAAGTGATCCTCGAGTTCTGCTTCCGGCACCATGATTTCATCGGGGTTTGCTTGTTCATCAGGGGAAAGCTTGCTGAGTAAGGTGCTCCGGTCAATTGCGCGGAGAAGGCGATGCACGTTAAACCCGATCCTCGACGCGAACGTTACCGGGTGGAGGATCACAAAGCTATCGGGATTTAATTTATAAGACGATTGCATGGTAAAGTGATTCAACTGATGCTTGCTCACGCCGATGTATTCATATTTGCGCAATTGCTCCGGTTCAATTTTATTATACGGATAGATGATATAAACATGTTGAAATTCAGGCGCCCGGCGGGGAAAAGATTTTCCTTCCCGGTTATGATACGATAAAAACCTATTGATCGCTTCAAATCCTTTATTGTTTTTAGCGATAGCGATATAGAGCAACTCATTCTCTTTTCTAAACTCTACGCCTATAGCGATCTCCAGAGCATGAGCTGGTTCGCCGTACTTTGTCAGATTGTTTTCCAGCGGTTTATTTTTCTCGCACAGTCGCAACATTTCAATGTATGAAGCAGTGTTATTGATTTCGGTCAATACGAGCTTATGCACACCACATCTTTTGGCCTCATCAAAGAGTTCCTGCACGAGCATGGTTCCGTACTTGAAGCTGAAAGCGGTGTGACAATTGAGATACATATTTGTTTGGCTAAAACCGGATTAGTGTTTCGACCTACCCCCGGCTAAAGCCGCGGGTTAGTTAATAAAAACCCGATCAGCGTTTCCCTGAAGCCCCTGGCTGAAGGGTGTTTTATTAAAAAAACATGGATCCCCATCTCCCTTAGGCCAGAAGCAAAAGGGGAATACTTAATCGATAGCAGTTCATGGTTAATATGCATAATAAACAGTTTAAAACACCGACTCTTTGCAAGGGGCTGACTAAAAAGTATCAATCAATTTCGAGCGTGCAATACAACGTTTTGTATTCTACGGCAAAAGAAAATGAACATCTGAAAACTCTGCCATTCGCATTCCACTAAGAAAATTATCTATGGCAGGCGTTGTAACAAAAAGTCTTTTCAGTCACCCCCTTTAGGCTTTTTTCCAGGGCTTTAGCCCAACAATCCTTGTCGTGTGGCTAGCCTCCTACAAACTAGACCTCCTGCAGCTTACGGCTTTCCCTGGACGCCATCACATACCGGATCTCGCTATAGCTATACGCATCACCCAATACCTCTTTCACCGGAGTGAGCATTTTTCCGCCAACCTTTTCAATGGCTTGCTCGATAAGGGGGATTCTGGCAACATCCACTAATTGATCCAGTGAAATTTTGTTTTGTTGTACATAAAAAGCCAGATGTCCTTCGATGGTAACCGGACTGAGCTTTCGTAGCGCTGCGACCTGTTCTACAGAATGCCCCTGCATGAAAAGCATAAAGCTTTTTTGTTTGGTTTCATTCTCGCGTTCAGGCCTAACGTTGCGTGACTTTTTCGGAACTCTTAAGTTAATGCGTGATGACAGCGAATGCTCCCGGCAGTAGGCCAAAACAACATGCCCGAAAGCTTTGCCATATTTCTCCAGCTTTACCTGGCCGAAACCGGAAATCCGGCTTAATTCGTCAGGGCTACATGGCAGGTAAGCGGAAAGCTCGATCAGTGTCGCATCCGACAGTACTATATAAGGAGCGAGGTTCTCTTTTGCCGCAAGTTCTTTCCGGACATCTTTTAGCCTTTCGAATAAACCAGTTTCGTAAGCGATGTCAGACTGTAGCCCATCCGCCCATTTCTCTGTTTTTATTTTTTGCTTCGTAAGCATCACCTTTTTCTCACCTCTTAGAACGGCATGGCTATTTTCTGACATCCTCAGCAAAGGGTACATGCCCTCTGTCTTCATGAGATAACCGCGCTCAACCATTTCGCGAATAATCTTATTCCATGCTTCCTTACTCATGTCCGCCCCAACGCCAAATGTCTTCAGCGCTTTGTGCTCCTCCTGCATTTTTACCGAATTGGATCCGCGCAAAAAATCGATCACATAACCCGCACCAAATCTCTCCTGTAAGCGCGAGACTGCTGAAATAACTTTTTGCGCTAAAACACTCGCGTCAAAAAGTTCCACTTTGGTAAGGCACACATCGCAGTTGCCGCAATGGTCGATAGTGTTCTCATCGAAATAATTGAGGAGATACTTTCTACGACAGGTGACCAATTCTCCGTAACGGCCCATTTGATCCAGTTTCTTCAGCAAAATGTCGGTTTGCTCGGCGTTGTTTTCGATGAGCGCGAATCGTTTTAATTTGCTGACATCGTTAAAGGAATAAAATAACAGCGCCTCGCTATCCAGCCCGTCGCGTCCGGCGCGGCCCGTCTCCTGATAGTAACTTTCAATATTTTTTGGTAGATCCATGTGCACTACATACCGCACGTTCGACTTATCGATTCCCATACCAAAAGCGATCGTGGCCACGATAATCCTGACTTCGTCGCGCAAGAACATCTCCTGGTTTTTGGAGCGTTGTTCGCGTTCCATTCCTGCGTGATACGCCAGCGCATTAAATCCATGCGTTGCCAGGTCTGCGGCAAGGGTCTCAGTAGACTTTCTCGACAAACAATAAATGATTCCCGACTCATCCTTGCGGGCAGCTAAAAAATCCAGCAGCTTGCTAAAGCTATCGACCTTCGGCTCTACCGTGTATCGTATATTTTCCCGGTTAAAACTGGAAATAAAAATGGCAGGATTTTGTAATTCAAGTTTCTCAAGAATGTCTTTTTGTGTGAGCTTATCAGCGGTAGCGGTCAGCGCAATCACCGGTACTTCAGGAAAATACTTTTTCAAATGCGCCAGCATCAGGTATTCCGGTCTGAAATCATGACCCCAATGCGAAATACAATGGGCCTCATCTATGGCGATGAGACTGATGCCAAAGCTTCGCAACGTATTGAGGAATGCCAGGTTGTTGCTGAGTAATTTTTCCGGAGCGAGGTAAAGGAGCTTTAAATTTTTTGAACGGGCCATGTTCAGAATGGCTTCCTGTTCCTGATACGTTTGGCTGGAATTCAGATAAGCTGCCTGAATGCCATTGACACGCAGGGCATCGACCTGATCTTTCATCAGGGCGATCAGCGGCGAGATCACGATGGTGAGGCCATCTAACAGTAAAGCGGGAATCTGAAAGCAAAGTGACTTTCCGCCGCCGGTAGGCATCAGGACAAAAGTATCTTTCTTTTGCAGCACCGATTGAATGATCGCTTCCTGGTGAAGCCGGAAAGCGGCATAGCCAAATTGTTTTTCGAGAATGGTGAGAGGGTTCATATGGTTTATTTTTTTGTTTTCTTGGTTCTGTTTTGCATCGCCAGGACGCGGTGGAGTTGTCCATGGACAGGATGCGGGTAGGGCAAGGGGCAAATGATGATGGTCCTTGCGATGCACACCCACATCCCGGCCGTCATCCGCCAAACACAATGTCCTTATAATGCATCCATTTTTTCTCTGTGCGCGCCAGCACGGTTATCCGATCGCACAGAAAATGCTGATTGCTGTAATGCAATCCCTTCAGATACGGCCAGCACCGCAGAAAATCATCGACAGCCAGATTTCTTGCGATGGTGATATGCGGTATATATTCCGGGTCTTCCTTCACGATTTTTTCGAAGATTTCCTGGATAGGAGATTTGTTTACGATATCCATGTAAATGGTGCGGAAAGAACCGCTGTAGAAAACGCCAAAGTCTTTCAGGAAGACGTTGAAAGGCTGAAGCTCCGCAGCCCTCGCTTCGACAAATCGGATCATGTGGTTCATGTGTTTTTCGCTATCGCTGTACTGAAACAGTGCGATGTTTGCCTGTGAATACCGGTCTTCCAGTTCATGTCCGATCAGGTAATGCACATCATCTTTGAGCACGGATACGTCGCTCATTATATGCCGGGCAGGAGCGATGATAAAAAATAATTCCTTAACCGATTGTTGCTGCTTTTGCTGTGTTTGTTCTGTGTGTAGTTTCATAGCGCGTTTTTATTTAATATTTTTTCAATCCGTTTTGCCGGATTGTTTTGAATGCATTTTGTGGTTTTGTCCAACGCTCTGCAAGCGGTGATCAGGCCGGGCAGAATCATTGCGATATTTATTCCTGTCTCCCATCATTACCGCATATTGGCCTTGAACATATTCAATTCCATCCTCACCCGTTTGTTAACATCGATGGTGTTCGCCCGCATTAATTTTTCAACGCCGTGTGTGTGCTTGATATGATCGATCGCCTGATAAAGATTGATGTGCTCTGCTGTGTCGTCAAATAAGCTGATCTGGTAATTGCCCTGTACCAATCCGCTCAGCCGCACGCCTACCAACCTGATAAGCATTCTTCTGTTATAGAGTTTCTTGAATAACTCTATGACTATACGCATCAATGTGTGATCCGACGCCGTATAGGGAATATGAACTTGTCTGGTCTCCGTGTCGAAATTTGCGTAACGGATTTTAACGGTTACACACGAAGCGAGTTTGTGCTGATCGCGCAGGTTAAATGCCACCTTTTCCACCATGGCGATCAGCACCGACTTCAACCGCTTCACATCGATGGTATCGCTGTCAAAGGTACATTCGGTGGAAATGGATTTCTGCTCACTGAAGGGTACTACCGGAGAGGCGTCTTCAGCATGCGCTTTATTCCAGAGGGAAAGGCCGTTCTTGCCAAAGGCGCTGATCAGAAACTGTACAGGCATATCGCGCAACGTTTGCACCGTACGTACACCCATATCGTGAAGGAACGAGGCAGTCTGCTTGCCAATCATAGGAATCTTTTCTACGGATAAGGGTGCCAGGAAATCCTTTTCCGTACCGGGTCGGATCTGCGCTTCTGCATTTGGTTTGAATTCGCCGGTAGCGACTTTCGAAACGAGTTTATTAACAGACAAGCCAAGGGATATTGGTAGCGCACTCTTTCTCATGATGGTTTTGCGCAGCTCCTTCGCCCACTTGAAAGCCCCAAAATACCGGTCCATTCCGCTCGCATCAATATAGAATTCATCAATCGAGGCCTTCTCAAATGCGGGTGCCTGGTCGGCGATAATTTCGCTAACTTCATGTGACGCCTGACTGTACGCTTCCATGTCGCCGGAAATAACTTTTGCGTCCGGACACAGTTGCAGCGCGAGATACATAGGCATGGCCGAATGCACCCCAAAACGCCGGGTTTCATAACTGCATGCCGCCACTACACCCCTGCGGCTACTACCTCCAATGATCAAAGGCCTTCCCTTTAGCTTGCTATCCCTTTTACATTCGACGGCCACGAAAAAGGCATCCAGATCCAGGTGTATAATATTTCTCTCCACGGGGCTAAATAACTAAAAATATTAGTTAAATGTTGCAATTGTCAACTAAAAATTTTAGTTTTGGAGAGTTGATTGCCATAGCAACCTAATTGGGCTCCTCCGGAAGGGGGATGCCCGGTTATAAAGTATTACTGTGATGTGCCCGCAATATTTGCGGGCCATTGCAGTAATATAGATTTGTGATTGAAATGGGTAGTATCAAGGTCGTCATGAATCCCGTAAAAGAATCAGGATGCAAATCTGCAGGGATCACAAAGGCGGGTCCTCGTGAACTTTGGGATATTGGACTTTTAAATAAACAACATTGGATCAGTCATGGAAAATGAGTTTTGCAAAAGCGATTACTAAAAAGGGTATTTCTTTGTGCAACTCCGTGTCTTCTCCGCGAACTTTGTGATATTGGATTTAATAAGTAAACAACATTGGATCAGTCATGGAAATTGTAAACCGAAACCTTAGATTTTTACGAACCAAAGAGGGACTTACCCAAAGAGAATTTGCTGAACGGCTTGGGCTGAAGCAAGCGACATTCGGCGCCTACGAAGAAGATCGCGCCACTCCCCCTTTAAATTGTCTGATCGACGTGGCGCGCATTTTTAATGTCAGCCTCGATAACCTGATCAATTGCGATCTGAGTACACTTGCCGAAAAAAGCTGGCGAACACCCGGCAGCCGCAAAAAGGAAGTACTCGCCATCACCGTTGACGCACATAATAAAGAGAACGTAGAACTGGTCACGCAAAAAGCTTCCGCAGGATACCTGTCAGGTTTTCAGGATCCGGAATTTGTGAAAGATTTGCCAAAAATCAGCATGCCGGTATTGCCAAAAAATAAAACTTATCGCGCTTTTGAAATTCAGGGTGACTCTATGTTACCCGTACAACCAGGCAGCATCATTTTCGCCGAGTATTGCGAAGATATAGGCGTTATTAAAAACGGAAAACTTTACGTCCTGATTACCCGGCAAGACGGAATCGTCTTTAAACGCGTTTTCAATTTCGCCCCTCAGGAAAAAAAATTATTACTGGTTTCCGATAACCGACTTTACCAGCCTTACGGTATTGACGTGGACGATATTCTGGAAGTCTGGGTCGCCAAAGCTTTTTTCTCAACCCAGTTTCCCGAAGAAGTGCCACAAAATTCTCCTTTGCTGGAGCAGCTTGCCCTTCAGGTACTCCAACTGCAAAACGATCCTAAAAGAAATAAAACGAAATCCTGACGAATAGTGTTCAAATTTTATCAGATACGCCAGGTAAGAATCCGGGTGGTGAGCCTATGAACCGAAAGCAGTTTTCTATTTTGAAAGCAACTTTTTGTAAAACTTGGTTTGCTTTGTTCGCCCGTATGGGATATTATTTTGCCCTCATTGCCCTGCTTCCTGACCAACCCAGTCAATGCCTTTTCCTAAAAATGAAAGCGTGTTCGCTTCTGCAGACCCTGGCTCCGGCTGATAATTGTACACCCAGTTAGCCTGTGGTGGAAGACTCATGAGAATGGATTCAGTCCTTCCATCGGTTTCTAGTCCGAATTTCGTTCCCCTGTCCCATACCAGATTAAACTCGACGTAACGGCCTCTCCTCAAATATTGCCATTGCTTTTCTTTCTCCCCGTAAGGAATTGCATGATTTTTTTTCATCAGTGAAGTATACACTGGGGCGAAAGTGGATCCAACACTTTTGATAAAATCAAAACGAGCTTCTTTGGTAAATCCCGTTTCAGCTTTCAGGTAATCAAAAAAGATTCCGCCCACGCCGCGGGTTTCGTTTCGATGTTTGATATAGAAATAGTCATCTGCCCATTTTTTAAAATCCGGATAGTAGGAGGGATGGTGTTGATCGCAAGCATTTTTCAGCTGATGATGGAAATATTGAGCATCTTCTTCAATAATATAGTGGGGTGTGAGATCAATGCCCCCGCCAAACCACCAGCTATCTTTTTCCGGCAGCGATGCAGAAGGTTGAATTTCAAAGTACCGCACATTCATGTGGATAATGGGTACCATTGGATTCGATGGATGCAAAACAATGGATACTCCTGTCGCAAAAAATTCCGGGCGATCACCTTCGTCTGGAATCTGCAGATTCAACATTTTTAAAGTACCCTCCGGAGCTTTCCCCCACACCTCAGAAAAATTAACGCCCCCTTTCTCAATTATCCGGCCATCGGTCAATACACGTGAAATCCCACCGCCTCCTCCGGGACGCTCCCATGCATCACTCATAAATTTTCCTCCACCATCTGCTTTTTCCAGCTCCATGCAAATATCCATCTGCAGTGTTTTAAACCAATCGCGTATGTGTTCTTTTGAAGGCATGGATTTCAAAAATCATTTCAGTCGCAATATGGGATGAATCGATGAATTTTCCGCTTTCATTTACTGTTGGCCTATCCTTCAGTCGCTGAACCAGGGACGGATTTTTTACGCAAGATCAGGTAAAAAAATGAAGCATCGAAGCGCGGTTTTTCGCTATTCCGTAAGGGAAAAAACCTTAAGTTTCCTTTTAAATTCCATGTCTTTTCCGTATCTTAATAGATAGCTTGCCACGTTCAGCCTGCACCGCATTGCTCAGTTTTTTACACATCATTTTTTCTATATTTTTGGTTTCGCTTTTCTGCATTCAATGGATTATAAATCTGAATGGAAGAATAAACAGGAGTGGCCACAATTTATTACGTCTGCTGTCGAGTGGTTAACCTGGAAATTCCGGCGGTCTGGTAACTAGCCCCCGAAAATGTTTACCTTTATCCGGTACAAAAATGGGAGCATGGCTTTAGCACAAAAGATTAAAACGCCAAAAAAAATATTCAAGGGTGATATTTCACATGAACTATTATTGAAAGCGTATGCATTGATGTGCACTGCCAGACGGATGTCCGAAATGTACGAAGAACGAAAAGAAATTTGCAGCAGATATGTTCACAGCACTTCCCGAGGGCATGAGGCTATTCAACTTGCCGCAGGTCTTCAACTACTGCCTTGTGATTATGCATCTTTGTATTATCGGGATGATTCCATGCTGCTGGCCATGGGATTGGAACCTTACGAACTCATGCTGCAACTCATGGCCAAACGCGATGACCCCTTTACCGGAGGACGGTCTTATTACGGACATCCCGCGTTGAAACGTCCCGGCTTCCCAACCATTCCGCATCAAAGTGCAGCCACGGGTATGCAGGCAATACCCGCCACAGGAATGGCGCATGGCATTGCCTATCTCGAGGGAAGGAATTTGTTAAAAACAAATGATGACATTCATCCGGTGGTTTTATGTTCATTGGGCGATGGTGCTGTGACAGAAGGAGAAGTAGCCGAAGCATTTCAGATGGCAGTGCTTAAAAAGCTGCCGATAATATATTTGGTGCAGGACAATGATTGGGGTATTTCCGCTACCGGAAAGGAAATGCGCGCCATGGATGCCTATGAATACGCTGGTGGATTTAAGGGGATGGAAAGGATGGCGGTGGATGGCGCTGATTTTGTTGATGCTTTTCTGGGAATGAAAAAAGCCATTGATTATGTACGGAAAAAGCGCAACGCCATGCTGGTGCACGCGAAATGTCCGCTGTTAGGACATCATACATCAGGAGTGAGAAAAGAATGGTACAGGGAGGACCTGGATGCGCACAAAAAACTGGATCCGATAATAAGGTTTAACCAGTTTTTGCTGGACGCAGGCGTGGAAGAAAATACATTGCGTGAAATTGAAGGACAGGCTCACTTGAAAGTAAGTCAGGATTACGACCGTGCCGTTCAGGCGCAGGAACCTGACGCAAATGATTTTGATACGCATGAATTTGCACCAACATCTGTAACCGAAGAAAAAGGAATTCGATCCCCCGAAGGCGCGGAAAAAATATTGATGGTTGATGCGGCGCTTCATGCAATGGATGATATTTTGAAAAAACATCCGGAAGCGCTTTTTTATGGACAGGATGTAGGCCGGCGGCTAGGAGGCGTTTTTCGCGAAGCGGCGACACTGGCTCAGAAATATGGTGATAACCGCGTATTTAATACACCCATTCAGGAAGCCTATATTGTAGGATCAACGGCCGGGATGTGCGCAGTAGGTTTAAAACCTATTGTGGAAATACAGTTTGCCGACTACATATGGCCCGCCATGAATCAGCTGGTCACTGAACTTTCAAAGAGTTGTTATTTATCCAAAGGAAAATTTCCGATCCAGTCTCTAATCCGCGTTCCGGTTGGCGCCTACGGTGGAGGTGGACCATATCACTCAGGAAGTATTGAGTCTGCCTTATTGACTATCCGGGGAATCAAAGTGGTGTATCCCTCAAATTCCGCCGACATGAAGGGTTTATTAAAAGCATCTTTTTATGATCCAAACCCGGTGGTATTACTGGAACATAAAGGATTGTACTGGTCGAAAGTTGCCGGGACAATGGATGCCAAAACCCCCGAGCCGGATGAAAATTATATTATTCCGTTAGGGAAAGCCATTGTTGTTCAATCCGCCTCCGAGGAAAAAATTTCGTCTGGTGAAAGCGTTGCCGTCATTACCTACGGCATGGGAATCTATTGGGCCAAAGAATCCTCCGAAGATTTTGCAGATCAAATTGAGATCATGGATTTACGGACACTCAATCCCATTGATTGGGAAATGATCGTTGCATCGGCAAAGAAACACAGCAGGGTTTTCGTATTGACCGAAGAACCTTTGCTGAATTCTTTTGCGGAAGCCCTTGCCGGGAGGATCTCCAAAGAATGTTTCCGGTATCTCGATGCTCCCGTGTGGACCTTCGGCGCTTCCAACCTTCCTGCAGTACCCTTACATGTGGAGTTGGAAAAGATGATGCTGCCTAACGCCGGAAAAGTTAAAGATGCCCTGAAAGAATTGTTGTGTTATTGAGATTCAAAACGTATGAACCCCTACCAAGCGTGTACCTCAGGCTTTCTACTTTCTACTTTCCGCTTACTGCTTCCTACTTTCCGCTTAAAAAGGGTAGCCTATTCCAATGTTATAGATAACCGGTTCTTTGTACCGTGAGAAAATACCGGGGCTGGTTTCGGTGGCGAAGGGTCGGAAGAATTTCGCCTTATCCAATACAAACCGGTCGCCTTCCGACCTGGCAGGATCGTATACTTTTACTCCTACGTCGAAGCGCAATACCAGAAAGGTAAAATCAAAACGCAAACCGAAGCCGGTGCCGATTCCGAGTTCTTTGTAGAATGAGTTGAGTTTGAATTTCGAATTCCCTTCCACCGGTTCCCGTTCTCCCGTTTCCGGATTTTCCCTGGTTTGTTGGCTGAACAACCAGACATTTCCAGCATCGATAAAAATTGCTCCGCCCACAAATCCAAATAACTTACTCCTGAGTTCCATGCTTCCTTCGAAAAGAATTTCCCCCGGTTTTTCAAGTTGGTAGTTAAACATTCCATTCGCAGCAGGGTCTGAATCCGTTGAGGGATCATCATTCCGTAAAGGAGATACAGAGCCTAATCCCAGCCGCCTCGGGCGCCAGGCACGGATACTGTTACTGCCTCCTGCAAAATAATATTTTTCGTACGGCAGTGATCGGTCGGAACCATACGAATAGGCCAGCCCGGTATTAATCCGATAAGCAAATGTGGCCCATGTGCTTAAGATCCGGATCTTCCGGAAATCAAAATTCATTCTTAAGTATTTGAAATATTGTAACCCCTGCCTGGTAATAATATCCGGATTGATAAAATTTAGCGTAGTACCTCCCGGCTCAAACTGCGCGCGAATAAAAACAGCATTCCGGTCAAAGGTGCCATAATTTCGATTCCACGTTATACTGAAGATCATGCTACTGACAAAAGAAGGCTGAAAGGAACGGGCAAGATTATAGTTCCCCATCCTATCCAGGCTATCCAGCTGCGCTCTGAAGAATTCTGATTTGATCTGAGAATTAATCAAGCTGATGTTGGTGAGCGCCAGCGAAAATTGAGTTGTACGCTGATTTTGCCAGGTGTATGTGTTTGAAAAAGTAGTACTGTTTCGCCTATATTCAGGTCTGTCCGTATACGTGTAACCGACAGAAAGCCTTGTCTTTGGATTATATTTTCCCAGCCTTATTTGTGTTCCGTTACGGAAGGGCCAAAGAAACTGTGGAAAAGTAACGGACGCGTTGATCCCTGCTTCTGTACTTTTGTAAACGTTTAATTCCTGCGTCGCAGAGGCCACCCCTTCAATCCCGATGCGACCATTCAATTCAAAATTTTCCAATCCATGGAAAATGTTTCTTTTCTTAAAGTTGATATTATAAAAAGGCCCCGGATAACCTTCCGTTACATTAATACCTATCTCATTAGACCATTCGTATTGATCCAGCGCACTGGTAAATATATTCGCGACGAATTTTCCTCCGGAAGAATCATAGTTGACATTCACAAACTTGAAGGCGTCAAGATTGGCCAGCTGGCGCTGGGTATCAAAGGTTTTACTTCGGGAATATAAATTATCCGGTGAAAGAAATATGCGCTGGCTTAGGATCTTCAGATTGTAATTGTCCTCATAATATAAGTATTGAACATCCCGGTAGGTTCTCCTGTTTCGGTCGACACCTTTAATGTTGACGCCGGCATCGGTAGTGATGCGCACCGAATCAATCATAAATCGTTTGTGATATCCTCTTTTCGCAGGATCGCGGATCGTCACCATCACTGCGACTTTTTTGTTTTGCATTAAACTCGTGTCAATATCAAAATCAACATACTGGCGGCTGAAGTCGAAATACCCGTTGTCTTTCAGATAAAGGTCAATGCGCTCCCGTTCCTTCGTAAAATTATCCTCCTGATACCTGTCGCCTTTTTTGATGAAGGAGTCTTTTTCTTTGCTTTTAATAATTTTAAAAACCGTAGAATCGGTGATACGGTGGAAAATGGTATCGATAACATAGGGCCGTCCAACTACTATTTGATAGTTAACCTTGACGAACTTTCCCGCCGTGGTTATTTTTTTCAGCACCTCATTTTGAAAATAGCCTTCTGAGAAAAGGTAATTCTTAAGCCGGTTTATGGTAATGTTTACGAGAGCGCTATCATACACCGAAATGGGCTCTCCCCATTGCATGAAAAGGTTTCCATTCTCAATTCGGGAATTATACTTATCGATCTTTTTTTGTTTCCGGAACTGCAGGTTGTTGATCTTCCGTTGTGACCTTGTGATGGCAATTTTACCATCAAATTTCTTTTCCGCCGCCGCCTTCAGCAGCACGAATTTTTCTTTGTCGTAGCGTTTTTCGCCCGCGTAGTAGATAGCCACGAGGTGGTAAAATGGAAGTAGAAGGAACCTGCGATTAGGTCGCTGAGAGTATAATGCCCTGAGTTCCTCTTCATTGATCCCCCTGGGAGCATCGACACTTTGCTGGAAAAGATGTTTCTCGTTTTCTTTCAGGTGCCGGGTACCCAAACAACCTGCCAGCAGAAAGGGGAGTAGTATTAAAAGAAAATATCTAATTTTCGAGATCAAGTGTTCAAGATGCTATCAAAAGCCACTATAAAATTCATCAAATCCCTGCAAGTAAAGAAATACCGAAAACAGGAGCAACGTTTCGTCGTAGAAGGAGCCAAAAGTGTGCTGGAATTATTGAAATCGGATTTTGAGATCCTTACCCTCATCGGTACTCATCATTTCCTGTCGACCATCAAGGTACCCCTAAAACCTGATGTAGTCGAAGTTTCAGAACGGGAGCTCGAAGGGTTGGGTGAATTTCAGACCAACAATTCTGCGATTGCAATAGCCCGGCTCAAACCCAATGTGCCCATCCAACCTTCTGGTGACGAGTTTGCCATTGTGCTGGACAATATCCGCGATCCCGGTAATTTCGGCACTATTATCCGGACCGCAGACTGGTATGGCATTCAAAAAATCATCGCTTCACCGGAGACCGCTGATTTTTACAGCCCGAAGGTCATCAGTGCTACCATGGGGTCTTTTACCAGGACACAAATATTCTACACAGACCTACCCGTATTTCTCCGGGAAATTAAGTTGCCCGTTTACGGCGCATACCTGCAGGGAACGCATATTCATGAGGTTAGATTTAAGCAGGGGGGACTTATCCTCATCGGAAGCGAATCTCACGGCATATCGCCTGATCTGGAAAGGTTCGTAACCCAAAAGATCACCATCCCGAAATACGGGAAGGCAGAATCTCTTAACGCAGCCATCGCAACGGCAGTGATCTGTGATAACCTCAGAAGAGGGGGGTAGGACATTCCAGGTTGCAGGTTCCACTGCCTATATGCCTAATACCCTAAAAAAAACCCTGGCTTTTCCGGGCGGCTTCATCCGAAAGTTTGGCTGCATTTTCTTTGCCCAGAAAGTTGTCGATTAATGTATGACCCAGGTAAATGAGCGGGGTGAGCAGAATAGCCACGGAGAATTTATAAATATAATTGGTGATGCCAATGGCGATGATCTGATCATTGGAAAAGACCCCATAAAATGCGATGAACAGTACGACAAAACTATCCACGAATTGGGAAATAAGGGTAGACCCCGTTGCGCGAAGCCAGAGCCTTTTGCTTCCCGTGAGCTGCCTGAGCTTTTGAAACACAAAAACATCCACCAGCTGACCCAGTAAAAACGCGGTGAGCGAACCAAGAATAATCCGAAGGCCTTGTCCTAAAATCCTGTTAAAGGCGACATCCATATTAACCACACTTCCATCGTCATCTGCGAGGTTAACCCACCAATCTGCCGGGGGTAAACTGATGGCCATAAAAATGACAATAAAAGCGTAGAGTACTAACAACGCGGTAAGATAGCTGATGCGTTTTACACCAGGCTTACCAAAATATTCATTGATCAGGTCGGTGGTAATAAAAACAACGGGCCAGATAAGCGCACCTGCTGTGAGGTTAAAATCCATAACGAAACCAAGGATGTTAAGGTTTGCAGAGGGAAGACCAAAAATAGCCTCGGCGGAAAAGATTTTAACGCCGATAATTTCAGCCAGTAACGCATTTGTAATAAATATTCCCGACAGGATAACGAAGAGCCTGTTTCTCTTTTGATCAAAGGTTACTTCCATCAGTTAAAAATAGGTGATTAATCCTGAATGCTGAAGATACCGCCTTCTGTGGCTAATTCCACTTCCGGGAATATATTCTTCGCCTCCTCCAGCAAAGGTGACAGATCCTTATATCGCGCCGAAAAATGCCCGATCAATAATTTTTGAACCTCTGCTTTCACCGCAATCCTCGCAGCTTGTGCGGCGGTGCTATGTTGGGTTTTAAAAGCTTTTGAGAGTTCATCCAGGCCAAAAGTTGCTTCGTGATATAAGATATCAACACCCCGGATTAATTCAACGGTACTTTCATTGTAGGCAGTATCCGAACAATAGGCATAACTTCGCGAACGTCGCGGAGGCAAAGTAAGGTCCTTGTTTTTATACAGTATGGTTCCGCTTTGATCGACAACATCCTGCCCTTTTTTAAGGTTTGCAATTTGCTGGAGTAGAAGGCCGTGCGGTAATTTGTTTTTATCGATGCGTCGTGGTTTAGTCTTTTCCCTGAATAAAAATCCCGAGCATTTAATTTTGTGCGTCAGCGGAAGCGTTTGAATGAGCAGCGCATCATCTTCATAGATGGTTTCATGCACGTCTTTTTCCAATTGATGGAAGATAATTTTGAACGCAGGAACCGAATGCGAATGCCTCAGGTGGGTGGTGATGATATCGTCTAAACCCGCATGGCTGTAAAGATGAAGATCATTGGTTCTGCGCAGCAGGTGCATGGTAAAGATCAGTCCCATCAAACCCAGATAGTGATCACCGTGAAGATGAGAGATAAGAATATGATTAATACGGTGAAAGTTTGCCTGAAACCGCATCAGCTGCATCTGTGCCCCCTCACCGCAATCCACGAGAAAGTGACGGTTTTCAATTTCAATTAATTGCGAGGAAGGGTATCTTCCGTAGGCGGGCAAGGCGCCGCTCGATCCTAGTATGGTGATGTTAAAGCTCACTTTTTTATTCGGTACAAATAACGGACAAAAAAGAAATGACCAAAAACATTTAAGTGTTTTGGTCATTGTATAAACCTGTCAATCAGAAACTAATTTCCATCACTGTCCTTGAGATCTTTTTCAATCTCATGCATAAATACCGCATCAATGGCTTCCTCCACCTTAATCAGAATGTTTAATACGCTGTCGAGTTGCGAAATCTTAATCAGTTTTGAGGTATGCTCCGAGAGACTGGCCAGAACAAAAATGCCTCCATCCTCCTGCACTATACGGTTCCCCACCAGCAGTGCGCTTAGTCCCGATGAATCGGTATACTTAACCTCCGAAAGATCCAGAATAATGTTTCGCACACCTTCAGCATGCAGGGTGATGAGTTCCGACTTTAGATTAGGAGCTACGCTGGAATCAAGTTTCTCCTCGTGTAGTCTTAGCAAACTATATTTTTCCTGCTTATCGATTGTGTATTTCATGTAGTAGTATTTTTTGTCAGCAGACACATGGAATCGGGGTTATCAGGGATGTCGATTTCATTTGTATTCTGGGTGAGGCAATATGGCAATAATCCTGAAATTTAACGCTTTTTTAAGGGCAGTAAATTAGTTGAATTTATTGAATTAATGATGCTCTGCTCTATCCTGGGAAGGATGTTTTTATAATCCACCGGTACTAAAATTTCACCCCGCATCTGCTGGTATAGTTCTTTGTAACGGGATGATATGGAGTCTACAATTTCATTGGTCATTTCGGGAACCTGCTGCCCTTCTTTGCCCTGAAAACCATTTTCTATTAGCCACTGCCGAACAAATTCCTTGGATAATTGTTTTTGCGCTTCTCCGGATTTTTGCCTGGCCTCAAAGCCATCCTTATAGAAATAACGGGAGGAATCCGGTGTGTGCACTTCATCTATCAGGTAAATCTTTCCCAGATGCTTACCGAATTCATATTTTGTATCCACCAGAATAAGCTTCCTTTCGGCAGCCAGTTCTGTTCCCTTCGTGTAAAGTTTCAAGGTATAATCTTCAATTTGCGCATAGTCCTGTGGGCTTACCAACCCGCGTTGTAATATTTGTTCTCGTGATATGTCCTCATCGTGGCCAACCTTTGCTTTGGTAGTAGGCGTGATGACCGGGGCGGGGAGCGGGTCATTTTCCTTCAAGCCATCGGGAAGATTCACACCGCAAAGCATTCTTTTCCCAGCCTTGTATTCGCGCCACGCGTGTCCGGCCAGATACCCACGCACCACCATTTCGACAGGAAATGGTTCACATTTAAAACCAATGGTAACGTTCGGATCGGGCGTTGACAAAACCCAGTTTGGGACAATATCTTTGGTGGCCGAAAGGTTGTAGGCGGCGATTTGGTTTAGCACCCTGCCTTTATCAGGAATGGCCCTGGGCAGAATTACATCGAAGGCGGAGATCCTGTCGGTGGCGACCATCGCCATACATTCACCGAAGTAATATACATCGCGAACCTTGCCACTGTAAAAGCCAGTTTGGTTCGGGAATTTGAACTTTGTTTCCTTGATTGCTTGCATTTAGTTGCTTCCATCCTGGGGTTGGGTCAGGATTCCTGCCTTAAAAATAAGGGTTCTGATCAGATTTCCCTGCTCATCAAACTCTTTCCATGCCTTATGTTTTTTATCAGCCAGGTATTCCCCCTGCTCCCTGATCTTTCCATTGGGATAATAGGTTGTAAAAATGCCGTGTTTGCGGTTGGATCTGTATTCGCCCGTGGATTGAAGCCTGCCATCCTCAAAGTTGGTTTTGAGGAGGCCTGCCAGAAGATTGAATTTATAGATTTCCTCTTTGGCCACCTTTCCACTGAGGTGATAGGTATAGCGTGTACCCGTTAATTTCCCTGCCTCATAAGTTTCTTTCAGCCTTAACTTTTTTGTTCCTTCGAAATAAAACAACCAGGTTCCATGCGGTTTTTCGTTTCTGAATTTTTTTTCAGACAAGACCACCTGATTGGTGTCATAGGAGACTTGGGTCAGATCATTTCCATTGCTGGTACCCAGCTCTTTGGTCTTAACTTCACCATTGGGATAGTATTCAAAATTGTTGCCGTTT
Source organism: Cyclobacteriaceae bacterium (assembly GCA_039917935.1). Classification (GTDB taxonomy): domain Bacteria; phylum Bacteroidota; class Bacteroidia; order Cytophagales; family Cyclobacteriaceae; genus Chryseosolibacter. The sequence continues at coordinate 25,458 of JBDSIM010000073.1, forward strand.
TTTTTCCCTTCCTTATAATTGAACTTATGTTGTACAACACCCCCCGGATAGTAACCAACATTTTCGCCATGAAGCTGTCCATTCAAAAAATTTCCTTCCAGGATAAGATTGCCCTTCCGGTCAAAAGATTTATACTGACCGCTTTTTTTATCCGCCTCCATGGTGGATATGGTTTGCAGCTGACCATCCGTGAAATATGTTTTGAAGTAACCGCTCAGTATACCTTCATCATAATTAGATTCGGTTTCGATTTTACCATTTTCATAGAAAGTTCTGGACACACCGTTGGGTTTCCCTTTCTGATAAGTGATTTCCCGGTTCACTTTTCCATTGGCAAAATACTCCTTAACCAATCCTTCCGGTTTACCTTTTACGAAGTAAGTTTCCTTCCTCAAACTTCCATTGTCAAAAAACATTTGAATACTGTCAGAGAGGAGGTCGTTTTGATAGTATGCTCTTTGAACAGATTTTCCATCCTCATTGAAAACTTCCACTAATCCATGCCGCATCCCGTTCACGAATAAAAGTCTTCGTGCCATTTTCCCATTCTCATGAAATTCTGTGAACAACCCCGCTTTGATACCATCTTCAAAGTGGCCGTCGACCATCAGGTTTCCATTTTCATAATAGCGTTTGTAATTTCCAACCATCAGCTGGTCATCGCCGGGAGATACCTGATACGCTTCCTGAATTTTTGTTTTTTGCGCGTCATGATAGGTGCGCACGGATTTCTGGGCAAAAACGGTTAGTGAAAGAAAGATAAGCAGGGCAACTGATGCCGGTTTCATAATGGATATCTTAAAAGATCTCACGCCCTGCCATAACGCAAGGCAACCTGTTTTGTTGCGGGAGGAAATATCAGACTTTTTCAATCACGATTGCAGAAGCGCCGCCACCGCCATTGCAAATACCCGCCACTCCGATGTTAGCGTTGTTTTGCTTTAAAACATTGATCAGCGTGGCCATGATCCGCGCGCCGGAAGCACCCAACGGATGGCCTAATGCCACCGCCCCGCCATTCACATTTACCTTTTCGGGATCAAGACCCAATTTCATATTGTTGGCAATCGCTACGGCCGCGAAGGCTTCGTTAATTTCATAATACTCAACATCTTTTTTTTCGACTCCGGCATGTTTCATCGCCTTGGGAATAGCCAGCGATGGTGTGGTGGTAAACCACATAGGGTCCTGCGCGGCATCTGCAAAGCCCCTGATCTTTGCAAGCGGTTTTAATCCCAGCGCAACCGCTTTTTCTTTACTCATCAGCACGAGGGCTGAAGCTCCGTCATTGATCGTAGACGCATTCGCTGCCGTAACCGTACCATCTTTCGTGAACGCCGCTTTCAGACCCGGAATTTTATCGAAGTTCACATTCTTATATTCTTCATCTTCCGCAAATGAGGTTACATTCCCTTTGCGGTCGGTTATCTGAACAGCAATAATCTCGTCTTTGTATTTTCCTGCTTTCCACGATTCGGCTGAGCGTTTATAAGAATTAATCGCGTAGGCATCCTGATCCTGCCTGCTGATTTTCATTTCTTTGGCGGTGTTATCGGCGCAAACACCCATAGCGCAATGGTTGTAAACATCGGTTAATCCATCAAATTGCAGTCCGTCTATAATTTCTCCATTGCCATATTTATAACCATACCTGGCTTTGGTAAGATAAAAGGGTATGTTACTCATACTCTCCGTACCACCTGCAATCACCACATCATTTTGACCGAGCATAATGGACTGCGCACCCAACATGACGGCTTTCATACCGGAAGCGCAAACTTTATTGACGAGTGTACACGGGATGTTGAAGCCAAGGCCGGCGGCGACAGCAACCTGCGTGGCCGGTGCCTGTCCCAGGCCTGCGGACACAACGTTTCCAATAAAAACTTCCTGCACGAGGTTGGGATCAACTCCGGCTTTTTCAAGGGCGCCTTTTACTGCGATGCCGCCAAGGGTGATGGCCGAAACGCTTGCCAAACTACCCCCAAAACTACCGATGGGGGTTCTCACTGCGGAGATAATGTAGACTTCTTTCATGTTTGCTAGCGGGAATTAAGGATACCGTAATGACGTGCCTACCAATCAGGCTTGGTTCTATCTCTTGATTTTGTCGCCTTCCGTTTCTGCTGTTGTAAATATTGCTTTTCCTGATTCTTCATCGCCTCCAGGATCATACGCGCTTTTTCCTCACTGATTTTCATCTGCTGAAGCTTTTCACGGTCGAGGTTTTGCATTTCCTTCTTTTCCTGTTCCTGCTTTGCCTGCTCTTCCTGTTTCTGTTTTTCCTCCTGCTCTTTTTCTTCCTGTTCTTTTTTCTCCTGCTCTTTTTGTTCCTGTTGCTTTTGTTCCTGATCTTTTTTTTCCTGGTCTTTGTTCTGCTCGTCTTTCTTTTGCTCGTCCTTATCCTTTTCCTCTTTTTTATCCTGATCCTCGTTCTGTTGATCTTTCTTATCCTTGTCTTTATTCTGTTGCTGTTTTTCCTCTTCCTTTTTCTTCTGCTCGTCCAATTTTTTCTTCAGCATTTCATAATTGTACCGGGCATCGTCGTTTGTAGGCTCCGCTTTGATAGCTTGCTTAAAATAATTCAAAGCTTCCTGAGCACGCCCTTGCTGATTAGCCAAGATACCCAGCTGTTGATTTGCTTTGGAGCTGATGTCTCGCTTGATGCTACTGGTTAAAGATTGATACTTATTGAAAGCATTGGCAGTGTCTTTTTGCAGGTAATAAGCGTTGGCCAGATTAAGCAACACTTCATCTTCATTTACACCAAGGGAATCAACCAGGTATTTATACCGGTTAATGGCTGTCTTGTAATCCCCCGTTTTAAATGCATTTTCTGCTTCCGATTTGGCGGTATTGATCTTTCGGACTGTGGCGGGGTCAATCCATGCAATCAGTGATATCACAATCAGAAAAAGAACCTTCATATGCTTATTGTTTTCACATTAATGATGATATCCAATAATAACAGGGCGCCCGCAATCGCCAGAAAATAGAAATATTTGTTGGCTGTGACATCAACAAAACGTGCATCGCGAAGTTCCCCTTCAATCTTCCCGATGGTATTGATCAAGCGTGAAACATCATTTCTGCTTTCATTGATCTCGAAGTACTGACCCCCGGTTTTGTCTGCCAGGTTACGGAGCGAACGTGAATTAAGCTTTGTCACCACGGGGACACCTGCCTGGTCTTTTTTAACGCCATTCCCAGCATAAATATTGCCACCTTTCTCTGTGCCTACGCCAAGGGTAAAGAGTTTAATGTCCTGATTCTCCACTTCTGTTACGATATCATCAGTTTCTTCTCCAAAATCTTCCCCGTCACTGATCATAATGATAACCTTTGATTTGGATTCCCTGGCCTGACCTTCTTCGTCTTTCAGTTTATTTAGAGCCATGCTCAGGGCTGGGCCAAAGTCTGTTCCTGAAACAGGGACAAGCCCCGTGTTCATCGTTTCAATAAACAGGTTTAAGGCGTTCTGGTCGAAAGTCAACGGGCATTGAACAAAAGCCTCAGAACCAAAAATGATTATTCCGATCCGGTCTGAATTAAAGGCCGCAATCAGTTTCTTTAATTCATTTTTCACCTTCTCAAGTCGGGTAGGCTGGATATCATAGGCATCCATGGATTTGGACATATCGACGCAGATCATGATGTCCTTTCCGATCGATCTTACCTCTTTTTTAGATCCCCCAAAAGACGGACCTAAGATGGCTACGATAAGTAATCCAAAAAAAAGACTTCTGATAAAAAGTTTAATGAAAACCGTTGAAAACGGGGTATTCAGCGTTCTGGCAACTTTAATAATCCGAAACAGGTATAAGCAATAAAACAATACAAAGGCAGCTATAAACACTACTTCCACTGAACCAAATGTTCTGTACCAATCCACTATTTATCCAAGTTTGATGCAATTAACAACGGCGATTCCCTTCCTGCAATACCACCCCTTGATTTTTTGGCTCGTCTTCTGCCAGACGTTGGATGCCGAACGGTGTTCCATTCTGAGAATTTTTCCTGCAGTCCCTTAAAAACAACATTACCATGGATGGGCTAATCTCAATGGCCAAACACTTTACCGAATACCCGGGTTTCATTGATTCCTAAAATATTTCTTTAAGAGGGCACAGAGGTCCTGGTACTTATGGGTTTTCGTGATAAATTCCGTTGCTCCAAGTTTCATTACCTTTTCAATATGCGAGGGGAGCGCGGTGGTGGAATAAACAATGACCGGAATATATTCCAGTATGTTGCTTTTTTTCAGGGCAGCCAAAAACTCGAATCCGTTCATGAGAGGCATATTCAGGTCTAAAAATATATAGTCCGGAATGGTTTCCTTATTGTACAATATTTCCAGGGCACGGTCTCCGTCAGCGGCTACAAGACACAGAACACTCGAAGAAACCTCATTTAATGCCGTAAGAAAGACTTCCTGATCATCAGGATCATCATCTACCAGCAAGCATACCTTAGGTTCTATCATGGGCGATAGTAAACATCTTAAAAACAATCGAATTTCCTTTCCTTCGGAATTATAGGATATTAACAGGACGCACTGTTAATATTAACTTAATTCATTGAACCCATCAAGATGAACATTTAAAGCCGCCAAAAAGCCCCTAACTGCTGGTTCGTTCATTGGTCGCCATTCGATGGCGCATTGATTGAAAATTCGCTTTCTTACCTATATGAACAAACCGGCTTTAGTGGAAACGCTATTATTCAGTGAGAAAAACCATACGGTGGTTAAGATAAAAATTATTAATAAGGATAAACCCCTTATAGGGGCTGTCCAAAAAGTACTGAACCAAATAGTTATCCTGAAATCAGCTTCCAACCAACAGGTGACACTCACCTTTGGCGATATTGAATCGGTTAAAAATTCAGAGTTAACAACTATTGAAAATATCTTTCAGAATGTTTTCAAAACATTACACAAATGCTTCGGCAAAACATAAAGATCTATAAACAAACAACCAGCCTTCTTCACAGCGTAAAGCTTTCACGATATAACCCGCGGAAATCACTACAGCTTAATGGGCGATGTGAGACTTTCCTGACTTTATTATGGACATTAAAGTTTCTGTTAAATGAAGGTAGGAAACCGGTTTATTTATATAATCGTTAGCGCCGTGTTTCTTACACTCGGCCACTTCCGTTGGGTTTGTAGAGGTGGTAAACATAATAACCGGTAAATGCGCCATCTTTTTATTGCTCTTGATTTCTGCAAGGCAAGTCGTGCCATTCATTAGCGGCATATTAATATCCAGAAACACTACGTCCGGCAAGTCCTTTTGCAATCTAAAAACGAGAGTGCGTTCAGGCCATTGCACGCCGTAAAACAGTCAATTGATTTATCGATTGATTTCACCGCTTCCCGGAAGATTTCATGGTCATCGCCATCATCATCAACGTAAAGGATCGTCATAAAATTAAATTACGATTTTTAAGCGACTTTTCAATGTAGATAATGTTTAACCGAAGCCCGAAACTTACATGCCGGTAGGTACCGCATTTTTAGCGAAAACGGTTTTTCGACCTGTAAACCCTATTTCTTCATTGAAAGATGTACGTTGCGGCGCGAGATAGAATGGTTGCTGGTGAGCGGCTGAAGTGTAAGCCAGGTTATTTCCGGAATGCGTGTATAGGATATATACTTTCGATTTTTTCTAATCCAATGACAGCATCCCGGATATCTTCATTTGGAACCGACTTCAATTTTATCTGCACCCCGTCATTTGCGCGAGTGATATCCTCCACGTTGCAAATTTTTACAATGAGGTTATCATCCTTTTTATAACAAATGGCCAATTGGTTTCCCATGGACTTGCTTTGAAGCAACTCTGCATAGATCATATCCTTATCGCGAATTACTTCAAAATGTAATTGCATGTCCCTGTTGCCATAGTTTTTCGATACACCGCAACAATCCAAAAACGTTCCTTCAAAATTGCGGTCCATTTTAAGGGCAAAACGAGGTTTCACGTCCTCAAAATGTAGAGCATCGGGTTATTAATCCCTAAAATATTCGATAAATGAATGGGATGAGACGGGTATAATCGCAAGCAACCAATGATGTGTGCAATTGCGTTTAAGATTATACGGTCGACAATAAAATAAGTTTCACGAATTGGCGTATGGCTGGTACGTGGTAATTATTTTTGAAGAGAAAGAGGAGGGATCAATGTGATAGATAACCAGATTACTCAAAGGTTCCGAAGAATTTTCAGCTGCTCTGGTAACGGATTGTCATAAATGGTTTTAAACGGGAAAACTTTTTCAATCTCCTGCAAAAAAAGCACATGGGCCTGCAGTGGTACTCCATTGAGGTCTTTTTCCTTTAAAATAATAACCTTGTCATGCTCCACGTCGTCGTCGTAAATAGTTTCTACCGCGCACATAAACAGACCATTTCCCAAAGGTTGAGCCCAGATGCCTACAACGTTTCCGTTTTCCTTGCTTGCGATGAGTTCATCGAGTATGTTCTTAGGATGTGTAATGATTCCCTGCATGATATGCCTTTGGAACTTCACTTAAAATAATGTACCAGCTTCAGAAGCCATTCCGAAATTGTCGCTTGATTACCGGCGGTATCTTCAAAGGCATAATTTTTTTCTTTTACCGGTAGGTTAAATGTGTAGAAAGAGTAGGGGGGATTAGTTATGAACTTAGTATTTTCGGATGAAACAGGAGAAAATCTAGATACTGTAATGAGAAAGCTCAACACGGAACTTATATCAGATCCTGCGAATATCCTCAATATTTTATTGTATAGCAGAGCAAATGGTACCGCGGTGGGTATTAAAGCACCCAATTTAGGATGCGGAATTTATGTGACAGCAGTAGATGAAATCCTGGTGGAAGAGGATATTATTACTATCGTCCTTAAGAATTATGATATAAGCGGCTATATGCTGGAAACTAATAAGTTGAAGTTAGGCGAAATTATAAGCGTTTGTCCCTTTAGATCTGAATTTCAGAATCCTTATATGAAAAATATTGGTCAAAGTAATCTCTGTGATTAGCTTCGGTTAGTTGCACTGTTTAAAGGTTGACCCCGTCCGGCAGGATTGGGGTCTTTTTTTTTTGAAAGGTATTTTTTAAAATAACAGGTTTTGTATATTGTTCCCCACGAATACCCCTTATCAAATTATGAAAAACCTCATCCTACCAGCCTGCCTTCTTATTTTGAGTCAAATACTTGTAGCCCAAAACACTGCGGTTGGCATTTTCCAGAATCACGGAGATGTGGGCAATCCAAAAAGTCCTGGAAACGCCTCATATGATCAGGCGACACAGACCTACAGCTTAAAAGGCGCAGGTTACAATGTCTGGTTTGGCAGGGATGAGTTTCACTATGCCTACAACAAGCTCAAGGGGGATTTTATTCTCACCGCCAGTTTTGAGTTTGTAGGAAAAGGCACTGACCCGCACCGGAAAATTGGTTGGATGGTGCGCTCCGGCACAGCTGATAATGCGCAACACGTCAGCGCTGTATCTCATGGGGATGGGTTAACCGTTTTGCAATGGAGAAAACTTCAGGGTGCCCTGATGCGTGATCCGCAGGATGAGATCTTCACATCAAAGAAAAATTTTCAGATAATCCAGCTTGAGCGAAAAGGAAAAACCTTTACCATGCGCACTGCCCATTTTGGTGAACCTCTGCAAGTCATAGGAGCGAATGAAATGGAGGATATGCCCGATGAAGTGCTGGGAGGATTGTTTATATGTTCCCATAACGAAAATGTGGTAGAAGAGGCCCGCATTTGGAATGTTCGGATCGATAAGCCAGTGGAAGAAAATTATAACCCCAACCGGGCAGGATTTATTGGGTGCCGGCTTGAGATCATGAATATAGCCGACGGAAAACGCAGGGTTATCCATGAGTCGGATACCCGGTTTGAAGCACCCAACTTTATGCCGGATGGAAAGAAACTTCTCTTCAATGCAGATGGGTCTCTCTTCACGATTCCAATAGAGGGGGGAACTCCCGAAAAACTTAATACAGGGTTTGCCAATAGAAACAACAATGATCACGGGATATCGTTTGACGGGAAAATGCTGGCCATCAGCCATCAACGGGAGGGCTTGCCCGGCGGGGGTTCCACCGTTTATGTTGTGCCTTTGAAGGGAGGAGAGCCTAAACAGCTGACTGAAAAGACACCCTCTTACTGGCATGGCTGGGCTCCGAACGGAAAAGATGTTGTTTTCGTAGGTCAACGCAATGGCAAAACATATGATATTTACAAGATCGGTATTAACGGAGGAGAAGAAATAAAACTAACCAATACACCTGAAGGAGGCCACGTGGATGGTCCGGAATATTCACCAGATGGCAAGTATATTTACTTCAACGCCAACTTCACGGGCACGATGCAACTCTGGAGAATGAAGCCAGATGGTTCTGGACAAGAACAGCTCACCTTTGATGAATACAATAACTGGTTTCCCCACATTTCTCCTGATGGAAAATGGATAGCCTTCATCTCCTTTCCACCTGATATTTTACCCAATGATCACCCCTCCTATAAACGCGTTGTGTTACGCCTGATGCCCCTCTCCGGAGGCGGGCCCAGGGTTCTTGCGTATTTATATGGTGGACAGGGTACCATCAACGTTCCATCATGGTCTCCTGACAGCAAACAGATTTCTTTTGTCAGTAACTCAGAAAAAAAACAAACCGAAAGTGTAAAGCCAGCGGGTAATTAATGCTCCCTTCCACCAGGAAGTTAATTTTTTGACGACTGAATGGTGATTTTTGTGATTCTGTTTCCGGTATCGCCGGATGATGGCCGATACCTTGGTATTAACACCTTTTAACAGACTGTCGTACGCTGACCTGATCCCCATTGACAGTTCACCTTTTTGTACGTGGAATTTGTTCGCCAGGAATAGTTTTTGACTTCTCATGATGTATGATCCACTCTATCGAAAAGCTTAGATAGTTAACGGTCCGTACACACGATAAATCTTAACTCCCATCAAATTAAAACCATGGACAATAAATCACAACCCATACAAAATCTGCAACGGAATGAAGCCGTTGCAAAAATTCAGGAACTCGTTAAACACAATGGAATTTGTATGTTTACCTCCTCCATCGGGGAAGTACCCCTACAGACGCGCCCCATGAGTACTCAGGAAGTTGATGATGATGGTAACTTCTGGTTTTTCAGTTCAAAGGAAAGTCATAAAAATTCTGAGTTAAGCGATGATCCGAGAGTTCAGTTGTTGTTTGCCAATACATCACAATCAGAATTTTTAACCGTTTATGGTCAAGCAATTATATTACACGACAGGAAAAAAATTGAAGAGATGTGGTCACCCATCGTAAAAGCCTGGTTTCAGGAAGGAAAAGATGACCCTGACCTTACCCTTATTAAAGTTGTTCCTGAAAGTGCCTATTACTGGGATAGCAAAGACAATAAAATGATCTCGTTATTGAAAATTGCTGCCTCAGCCATTTCAGGTAAGACTATGGATATCGGCGTCGAGGGAACCCTTCAGGTAAATTAAAAGAGCTGTCAACGCTATCCGCGGACGGACTGATTACCGATCACTGCTTACCGGTACTCAAACCGACCTCGTCCGACGAAGCTTCAGCGTAGTCGGATCACCGTTATTTTTAGCCCGATCTTTTTAAGGGGTTTATCTTCATTATACACCTTCACCGCGGCAATTTTATCGATCACTTCAAATCCATCGGTAACTTCGCCGAACACGGTGTATTGCTGATCTAAAGACATGTAACCGCCTTCTTTCATGTAGATTTCTTTCTGATCAGCCGAAAGATTTAAACCCAGGTTCTCCATATCCTGCGCTACCTGATAGTCAGCGTATTTCGAGCCTTGTACCACAAAAAATTCTGTCGATGAAGATTCAAGGCCTGGATTATTTTCATCTCCACGCGCCATGGACAACGCACCTTTTTTGTGAATATATTTTTTATGGAACTCTGCCGGCACTGTATACTTTAGTTCCTTCGGATAAATACCTGCCTGAATCATAAACTGATAAAATATCCTGTAAAAAGTGGCGTCGTCATAAACACCTTCTTTAATATTTTTAATAAAGTTTGCTCTGTGCAAGGGGGTCTCATCGTACAGGCGAACCTTCATGTTGCCAAAGTCTGTTTCGATGAGCACTTCCTTTTCGGGATTCAGTTCACCGTATTTCAAAAGACTCGCTCTGACATTCTCGCCCTGGATTTCTGTTACTTGTTTTTGGTTGCATGACAATGCAACGGCAAGGAACAGGAGTATGGAAATCTTTTTCATGTTTAAATTTAAGCTTTTAAATCACTGCTGTCCGGTAAAAATATTCATGTCTGGCGTTCTGTGCGTAAACTTTAATCCCACATTAATAGAGAACTTAAATCCAGTAACACAGAGCGCAAAGAACGCACAGAGGTTCACAAAGTTTTTTTAAATATTTGCGAAAAGACGCAAGTCTTAAAGTTGGTACGCAAGGACCGTAGACCCGAGGGATAAAACAAAAATTATTTTAACTTTTCTTGTGCAATTCTACTGCCTTTTCCGGCCCTCTGTGTAATTGGATTTTTTTGGCCATTCGGACCCCGGGTTGAACTTGAATGGTACGTTGAACTTCAAACTTTGATCAATTTCAAATTTCAAATTTTGAACCTGAAACCTGAAACCTGAAACTTTTTAAGAAAGCGCCACTTTCATGTTATATTGATAGCAGAAAAATATGGACGTGTTAAGGAAATCGATTTCAGTTTTTACCGATGGGAGTTGTCATCAGTCCGGGATAGGGGGTTGGGCAGCAATGCTGTTAATGGACGATCAAAAATTTCTGTTGTCAGGGAGAGAACTTGCCACAACGCACCAGCGAATGGAGCTCACCGCGGCATTAAGGGCCATGGAACATCTTCTGGCACAAAACGTGACCAAAGATACGCTTGTTTCCCTGTATACCGACAGCCAGTATCTTGTGAACCTCCCCTTCAGGAGAGAACGTCTGCAGGTTTCGGGATGGGTAACGAAAAATCTGCATCCGCTAAGAAACGCTGACCTTATCAGACTCCTTTTGGAGAACGTTGACAAGTTAAGCCTCACATTTGTGAAGGTGAAAGCGCATGAAAAGGCCGCCGGCAGCGACAATTACAACAGGGACGTCGATAAACTCTCACGTAAGATCGTTCGTGATTACGTCAAATATGGCAGTGTTAAACACCTATAAATGCCTGACTGAATGCCCCCTTAACCTCTTTCACAAAGAATCGGGAGGTAAGTTCCTCATCTAAAAGCGTTTGCAAAAGATCAGAAATGCAAATATTTTTGAATAAGGTCTTAAAAAAGAGTGTTCCTAAAAGAACATTCGGAATTTTACGGGTAACCTGGTTTAGATGATTGTTTTGCATGTTGATGATGATCCTGATGACAGCGCGTTGTTTTGCGAAGCGGTGAAAGAAGCAGCCCCGTCATTCACTTGTTTGGTAGCGGATAGCGCGGCCTCTGCCTTCGAAATATTGTCGGATCGTGAAAGTATTCCGGATTATATTTTCCTGGATATTAATATGCCTAAGATAAATGGTCTGGAGTGCCTTAAGCTCATCAAGAATAATCACTCGCTGAACCATATTAAAGTCATCATGTATTCAACCGCATCGGATCCGGTTCAAATGAAGGAATTTAAAAAATTAGGCGCCGGATTTTTGCCTAAACCCGATCGATATGAAACGCTCGTAAAAAACCTTTCAGAGATACTATATCAGGTCACTTGAATGATGCAGTTGTAATGTACATAGTAACCGGATGAGGGGAATGAGGGGGTTAACGGATGGGTATTAATGATTAGAATTATTTTTTTTTAAAATAGAACCTAACCTGTATGCACGAAGATTTCCATTGCCTTGACCTGGGCGAAAGGGCTAACCTTGTCTTGAAAAAAGGCCAGTATCTCCTCACCACTGATTTTTATGGCGCCTCCATTAAACTGTATTATTTTAAGAAGCGATTTATGGAGGTGTATTATCACCCGGTGAACCAAAAGATCATGCGTGTTTCCCTGGCAAACAGTGAGGATATAAATAAACATATTCACCGCATCCAGCTTCAAAGCCTTCTGAAATAAATTATTCTGATTTCATCACGGGAGCGCATGCCTCATTAGGCAATATGGGCTATAAGGAAATAGGAAATAGGGATTACACCCCGCCCCATGAAACCGTCATCCAGAGACGAGCGTCGGTTTCGCCGATACCTTTTGGAGATGACATCCACGCGAAGTTTCACAATACTCCTTCCCCTTCACCTCACCCCTCTTCTTGTGCATCTTAATTCCTCCACTTTAGGAAAAATGGTGCATCATATTCATCGGGCCTTGTGGCTCAGCTAAAGGGTTGGTAGTAATGCATTGTGGGATGGATTTCAAGCTAAGCCGGCTGGAATACTCCACAAAAAAAAGTCAATGGCCGAAAGACCATTGACTTTTTATATTTTCATCCGGATGCTAAGCTGGAACGGAAACTTCCTCTACAATTTCTTTCGATTCTTCTTTGACGATTTCCTTCTTACGGTTCACATGAAAAACAAAATGTTTATCCATGCTAAGTTCATAAGTGGCTTCGGCCATCAGTTCTGTCGCTCTCTTGGATTGTTGCAATACTTGCAAAAGGTTTTTCGCTACGGTGGAAGTTTTGATATTATTCAAAGCTTTACCATGAGCAGCTTCCAGCGTAAAAGTAAAACCGGATTTTTCTCTTTGGCCAATCGCTTTAAATTCGTGCGCAAACAATTTATATTGTTGCGGACCTTTTTCTACGGCAGCTGACATCAGCTGCAATATTACAGGTCGGTATTTGTTCCAGAGGGAAGAATAAGGATTTGATTCGGCAAGCATCATTGTTTGTATTTGTTTAATAGTAAATGTTGAAATCAGCTGAAAAAACGGAACTTTCTATCGTATCTTTCATTTAGCCAAAGGATTCTAGTCACAAATCCTTACCGAAAACCTAAAAGATCAGCAATATAGGTATTTCTTACCATATTTCTTAATCATAACATAGGCAATTGACCTTTAATTCCAGGTTTCTATTATCTCCTGTATTGAAAATTCCATTAACCCGCTACCCAGCCCGGCGGGGTAATTAATCTCAGAAAAATTCGTGATTTAATTCAGGACAACCGTTTCCCACCCTAATTAGCGCAGTAAGGAATTCCTTTTCACCCCTTCTATAAAATTGGTTTTTAAAACTGCCGCAGCCGTTTATTCTTGTGTCTTATTGTCATTTTGTCCCATGTAAATTCATACTGATTAAGCGTGTAACCATGAAAAAATTATTGAATACCAGCCTACCCGAAAAAAATGTCGCCCATGTTTTCTTACTGATATTTCGCATTTGTGCAGGAGCCTTCATGCTGACCCATGGCATTCCAAAATTAATGAAGCTTCTATCGGGTAATGAAATTCAGTTTGCCGATCCCTTTGGTTTCGGGCCCGGTCCCTCATTGTTTCTCGTAGTTTTTGCGGAATTCTTTTGCGCGATTTTAATCATGGCGGGGCTCGCTACCAGGCTGGCGGTCATTCCGCTCATGATTACCATGTTGACAGCAGCCTTTTATGCACACGCGGATGACCCCTTTGCTACCAAAGAAAAACCACTTCTCTTTCTACTCATATTTGCCGCATTGGTTGTTTTCGGTAGTGGCCATTTTTCTATTGACCGAATGGTGAATAAGAGGGATTAGGCATTGGGCATTAGGGAAATAGGGAAATAGGTCTGTGCCCCACCCTATGAAATCGTCATCCAGAGACGAGCGTTGGTTTTTCGCCGATACCGGCCAACAAATCCTACCAAAACGGGGATAACCTATGCAGCCAACAAACGTTTAATTAAACCACTAACCATTCAAGATATGATCCGGAATTATCTGTTGATCGCCCTCCGTAATTTCCAACGGCAAAAAATGTTTGCATTGCTGAATATGTTTGGACTTGCCCTGGGTTTGGCCAGTGCGATTTTGATTTTACTGTATGTCAGTGATGAATTGCAATACGATGTCATGCACCCGCATTACGAAAACACCTATCGCGTAGGGGCGACTTTTACCAACGCTGATGGAAGGGTATTTGACATATTGTGTCGCCTGGTTTCTGGATAAAACAATTGGAGGATACCCGGAGTGAGGTACTGAATGCCATCAGGATTGATAACATCGGCTACCCTACATTCACTGCATCACAAAGAAACAGACAAGATCATTCTTACGGAAGAAATCCGCTGGGCGGAACCTGGATTTGAGTCGGTACTTGCCTTTGATCTGTTGAAAGGTAACCAGGAGAAAATGTTCCAGGATCATAACAGTATCCTGTTAAGCGAGGAGGGGGCCAGGAAACTTTTTGGAAGTGCTGACCCCATCGGGCAGATCATTTCCGTGAAACACAACTGGGCAACCCAGGGTCGCGAAATTGACGTGGCGGTAACCGGTATATATCGTGACTACCCTTCGAATTCCCATTTCAAACCTCAGTATATTTTGAACGTCAACGCCCTGAGAAATATTCATGATGACTTTAATACCTACATGGAGGGATCAGGATTTCAAAACTCCAATTTCTTCGAGAACTATGTGGTCGTAAAACCTGACGCGGACATCGGGGAGATCCAGAAAAGTCTCAAGGTGTGGGGCGATCAGATGGCGCAAGCCGACTCCGGTTTTGTGGCGGGCGGATGGAAAATTGATCCGTTCTTAACAAAACTTTCCGCCCTTCATTTTGATTAGAAAAATTTATGGGAAGCCGGGGGCGGGCAGGGTGATAAAAAATATCTCACCATCTTTAGCGCCGTTGCACTGTCCATACTTTTGATTGCTTGTATCAATTACATGAATCTTGCCACAGCCCGGTCTGCGCGCAGAGCCAAGGAAGTAGGACTGCGCAAATCATTGGGAAGTAAGCGCCGGGAAATTGCCAAACAATTCTTCTACGAATCATCCCTGATGACGCTGGGTTCTGTAATAATGGCATTGGTGCTGGTCGTCATTTTTCTGACTCCGTTCAACCAACTCGCCCATAAAAGTTTTACGCTTGCCTCCTTATTGAATCCCTATATGATCGGCATTGTCTTCCTCGTGGTATTATTTATGGCTTTTATTTCTGGAAGTTATCCGGCATTTTACCTCTCCGCCTTCAGACCGGCTGAGGTATTAAAAGGCCAGGTTGTGAGAGGGCAGGGCGCCGAATTATTTCGAAAAAGTCTGGTAACCATTCAATACACCGTGGCACTGGTGTTGATTATTTCAACGTTCAACGTCATCCGGCAAATGGATCATATGCAGAGCACTAAACTCAATGCGCAGGGCAGCCAGTTGCTTTCCATACGCTATGGTGGTATTGCTCCCCAGGATAAGTTTGCCGCATTCAAGCATGCCGTTTTACAGGACCCTGAAATTGAAAATGTCACCATGGCCAATCACTTGCCTCGTTGAATTATTTTGGATGGATTGGCGCGGTGGTAAAATTCCCGGAGTTGCAGGATGGAAATCTGCAGTGGAGTCAGCTGAATGTCGATTTTGATTTCCCCAAAACATATCAACCTGAATTTATCGGAGGACGGGATTTTATCAATGGCAACGTATCAGACTCCTCTGCATTGATTTTAAATGAGACCGCGGTGAAAGCGCTCAATCAACCGCTTGAAAAAATTATCGGCGCTTCCGTGGTCGATGTGAATGACAACAACCGGTCATTCACGGTGATCGGGGTTGTGAAAGATTTCCCCTACCGCTCCATGCACCAACCCATTGAGCCCCTGATTCTCAATCCCCGTGTTCATTTTATTGATCGCATTGCCTATGTCAAATTACCGGTGGGAAAATTTCAGGATAAGATCCAATCCATCGAAAAGAAATGGAAAGAGGTTTTTCCCAATGTTGGCTTCGACTATTGGTTTGTCAGTGACGAGTTCAACCGGATGTATCTTGCCGAGAGCAGGGTATCCTCATTAGCCAAAAATTTTGCCGCGCTCGCGATCCTAATCACCGCACTGGGGGTGTTCGGGCTTGCATCGTATACTGCGGAACAAAAAACAAAGGAAGTTGGGATCCGTAAAGTCCTGGGCGCCGCGGTTAAACAGGTAGTGGTCATGTTCCTGATGGTGTTCTTTAAAATATTTTTTATCACCAGCGTGATCGCCATACCGGCCGCGTACTTCATGGCTGATTTCTGGCTGGAAAGTTTTGCCTATCGCTCACCGGTGAGCCCGATGATTTTCCTGATCAGCATTTTCGGGCTATTGCTCATCACATTGCTTACCGTCGGCTATGAAACCTGGAAAGCTGCCCGCACCAATCCGGTCAATTCCCTACGCACGGAATACAAGGGGGGCAAGAAGAACAAAGAAGGGGTACCACAAGGAGGAGTTATAGCTTTACGTACACACTCACAAACATTGAGTTTTCGCGAAGGGTTAAAATTAAAAGAGGGAAGTTTTAATTATAT
>JBDSIM010000074.1:0-5648 GCA_039917935.1 Cyclobacteriaceae bacterium
ACACGAACCCGAAATAATGGGGAGCTATCGTGACGTTAGGCCCTGCACACACATTGTATTTAATCATGGCAATCCTTTAATCAGTTAAATCCAGGTTCAGACAATTTTGGAAGACCGGGTTTAACCACCCCCGTTACGCCTTAACGGCGTAACGTCCCCTCCTTGAAAAAAGAAGGGAAATTTTTTTAGTTCAGACCTGCATTAAACCGCTTCGTCCGACGAAGTCGGATTACTGATTACCCCTCAATACCTTCCCTTGCGCTTTTTGAGATCCTTCGTTCGCGCATGCCTTTCACAGCCACCACTCTGGATGACGGCTTTGGATGATAATGGGGGCTCGGGGCTGAGTTGCTCGGGATGAGTTTTATTAAAGTGCCACACGAACGAGAAATAATTGGAAGTTCTTGTTTCGTTAAGTCCTGCACACACATTGTATTTAATCATGGCAATCCCTTAATCAGTTAAATCCAGGTTCAGACAATTGAGGTGATTCGCCTGGTACAGGGCGCATCCGTGAGCCAGGTAATGCCTGCTGTTGAAACAAAATTCCTGTTAGACACTTTTCTTAAACTACAACTACCCCAGGGCTATGCTTTAGTCGCACGCCTTCAGCCTCCACCCTTATGGCTCGCACCCGATATGATTCATTGACGTGACGCTCCATTATTGAAACAGGCCACGGAAAAATTCATAGTTTAAAGCGTACCTGGCTTCCGGGAATTTCACTATGCGAATTGATGGCTATTAATGCAAGGAATGCCAGGGTGAGAATGAGTAGTAAACCCATCATCGCCCATTTTGCCGGTCTGATTTGCCGGGGTTCAAATTCGCAATTTGCCCCTGGCAGTAATAAAAAAATAACAGTCAGGTTCAGCACATATAAGTATTGCTCTGGTGGATGGGAATAAATACCCGTTACCAGAAAACTAAGGAATAAATAGAGAAGGGTATACAAAAAGAAAAAGCTTTTTATTTCCCGTCCATTCCCTTCCATTGCATTATTCGCGAATGACAGGGAATTCCTTAAGATTACCGTGATGGCTACCAGTAAAATTGCGAGGATAGCGAAGAGCTTAAAATAATAAATTGTCTTCACAGTGCCGCCACTTTCAAGAATGAAGTCGAAACGGTCGGTTACAAAAGTTTGTTGCCAAACAACAAAAGGAATAAAACACACTAGCAAAAAAATGACCAGCATCCTGGATGCCGCTGATGTTTTGTCAACTGAAACGGGCCACTCAGAAGTGAATGTCGCATAAGCCATTCCCATACCGCCGAAAAAACCAATAGAGTACTCCATTACATTCCAGAAATTAAAATCAATTCCAGACACTGTTCCCATTACTTGTAAAAAATTTCCAAATGCAAATCCGAATCCCGCACCCAATGCTGAATAGACGGCCACTTTTAAAACAGAACCGTGTTTATTTCGCAAAATATACCAGGCCACTGCAATACTTGCCCCCAGGCACGCAGCCCACATTTCTGAACGGGGTGGTGTCATGAGCCATTCCAGCTGATTGATAAGGACCGCATAAGTTAACATACCAAACGCAACCATCTCCGTAAGCAGGGAGTGCCAAGATATTTTGTTGGCCTTACTATCCATAAGGGCTAGTCCGAACATTCCTCCTCCCAAAAAACCATACAAAATGCCAATTACAAAGAGCATGAGTAAACCATAATACACATTTACAAAGTCACTGCCCCTGCCGTAACCCACTACAACACCATAGCTGATCACTCCGCTGATTCCCCAACCAAATGCTGCGGCAAGCGTGATCTTGAATGCTTTGGCATACCAGTCATTTCTTTTTGCCACCAAAATAACAGAAAGTGCTCCGATTGCTCCCGCCCATGCCGCCCCTTGCTCGTGGCCAAATTTACCACGGATGGCCCACGCTGTGCCAAGGGACATCCCAACAACAAAAATGGAAATGAGTAATGGTTTATACTTCATCAGTTATTTATTCCTTCACCCAATCTTTTTGAAAGGAGGAATATTTGATTGTTTTGCCTGGCTTGATATCATTCCGGTGAAAACTATAGACAATATGAATTTTCCCATCACTACCCTGAATGATCGAAGGATAATGGCTTGACGTTGGCTGTTCAGACAGGTCATTCTCCAGATTCTTTTTCCACGGCCAGGATTTTCCCCCATCATCAGAAATAGCCACGGTAAGATTCGAACGACCATCCTCCTGATTGTTAAAAACCATCAACCATTCTCCGTTGCTGAGTGTTACCACATCGAAACCCGCTCCGGGGTTAGGCAATATATCATCCTTTGGAATCGACCACGTTATTCCCCTGTCATGAGATTCGGTTCGTTGCATCCTTTGCGGTGGAGGGCCGTTGTCCCTCAGGTAGGCCACGAGGCTACTATCTTTCATGCTGGCAATGGTTGGCTGAATTCCTGCACCGCCTAAAACCGGATTACTGAAAAACCAGTTCTTACCAGCATCCTCTGTCATAGCAAACAGAGAACAATCCAATCCATCTGAATACAAGGGCACGACCATTCGCTTGCCGCTGAATATTGCTTTATTTTTGGTCTGCCAGCCAAGCCTCCGCGACAAAGGATACCCTAATTCCGCCGGCTTTTCTGAATCCCCCTGCCTTATCCGCCCGCTTCGGACCATGTTTTGACCCTTCGAAAGGCTATCCATTCTTATTTTATACCGTGCCCAATGCTGCAGCATTTGCTTCCTCACGCTATCCGGCATAACGGGTAATATTTCCTGATTCAGGTAAATTTCATAATCGCGCAACTGCATGGCTACTTGTTCGACGAATAAATCATCAGGCTGAATACCCCGTTCGGTTTTATCCCCTGCTTTCACAAACAATATGTCCTGCCATGTCCACAACGGAGCACCAGGTGAACTGTAATTTTCACTGATGCGATACATTGGAATGGAAGTTTCCCATTGATTAGCAAGAACAGGATACCACATGAGCCAGAGACGCTGGCGCTGATCCATAAAAAGAATCGGGTTGATGTCTGGAAATCCAGGCATATCAGCCATAAGAAATATGGGTGACCAGATCGTATCTCCTTTTCTCAGACGCGAGCCCATGATCCTTACATCGTCTGCCCAACGTTCACCAGATCCCTGGAACCAGGCGGCAAGAAGATCACCGTCCGGCAATTCGACCACCGTAGATCCATGAACATGTTCATCCTGAAAAGGAAAAATAATTTTTGAACCAATTGGGGAATTATCTTTTTCTGATCCGGTTTTTGAGTCGCACGACAAAAGGATGAAAACCCAAAAAAAATACCAGCCGATACCATCCATTTTTTCTGTTGTTTAATAATATTGCCCGTTAAAAAATGATGTAAGAAGCATGTGGTTTTCAGGTTACCATTCATTTGTTTTATTTCCAGAATTTTGGTAACTTAATAATACGTGCCAGCCTGATCCAGGCCGCCTCTACAACTTCCAAATAACACTTGTTGTCTCCTGTCCCTTTCTATCATGTGCGAACTTGAAAACCTGAGTTTCCCTTTTCCTCTCCTGCAGAGAGGGATACAGAAAGTATAGGTCTCGAGGTGCGCAATCAGCTTCGTCTGTAGCATTAGTTAATAAAAATATTTCCAAAGATTTGTATCATAGGACTTCTCATTAACATTTTACTTACCTCACCCTTTCTAAACATGTACGAACTTGATAATCCGAATTTCCCTCTCCTGCAGAGAGGGATACAGAAAGTGTAGGTATCGAGGTGCGCAATCAGCTTCGTCCGTAGGTTTACTCATGAAAAAAAAATTCCCAAGTTGCAACTCACGATTACTTCAAAAACACTTCATCCTCGTCGGCAACAAACATTCGGGTACTTTCAGTATAACTACCCCCGTTCGCATCTTTGTATTTCAAATCCAGGTAAAACGCACGATACCCGACCTCAGGATAGGGTTGTAATGCCGTTACTACAGACGGTTTTTTATTTTTCAACCCCAGGCTTTTGCCATTCCATTTCTCATCACGGAAATCGGTGTCTTTAGAATCCGTTGACCAAAGGATAGCATCGACCAGAATATCCGGAGTTGTGTTTACTTTTAATGTTACCCCTTTTTTGTCTTGAGACAAATCCCATCGCAAAACCGGATAAGGTTTTTTTGATAGCGTCTGTCCGAAAAAAGCACTGAGTCCTTCTAGTGCTTGTTTTTTATCCCCCAGGCTATGACCGACGTTGGGCACATAGTTTATGAAATTTTGGCCGGGTATGCTATCAATATAATGTTTAATGGCATCAACGGTCCAATATTCATCGTTGGTACCCATGAAAATCATTTTCGGCATCGTTAACTTTTTCCTGTAGGCGTAGGGGTCAACCATGGTTGTGATGGCCTGGCCTTGTTCTGTGAGGGCGTTCTGGGGAATGCCCAACTTCACATAATCTTCAATCTGGACACTGTATTCCTTCCACATTTTAACCTGGTAATCAAGGTTCACAGGCATATTCAATATATCGATGACCATTGGCGCAATGGCGACGACACGTTTATCGCTTGCCCCTGTCAGCCAGGTTGTCCACCCGCGCTTTGAGGCACCCGACACGATGAACCGCTTAATATCATGTTTTACGTTCGACGATGAAAATTCCTGAATGGCGTCCATCGCACGAACGGCACTCTTCACCATCGGAAATAGTAACGGCCAGCTATAGTCACCATCTTCTTTAAACTTATGCAGGGTGTAAGAAATGAGCGCATCTTCTGTAAGGTCGCCAGCCAGAGGCTGATTAGGTGCTTGTCGAAGGATGGCGACGATTCCATTATTCTTTGCGGCGACTGCGCTTAAAGCCTGAGTAAATTTATCCTCCTGGTCATTCCAGTTTGGCAAGCCTTTTTTATTACTTCCTCCATTAATAAATAATAAGGCTCCGTCGTATTTGTTTTGCGCTGGTACAAGAATTGTTAATTGGTGTGTCCAGATATACTCATGCCATTGCTGGGAGGTTAATAATAAATTGTAAGCTTTCACATCGCCTATCGTATAGGAATCCTTTAACTCCCAGCGGAAGGACTGGTCATTGTTTTCGAGATATCCCTGCAAAGCGGTTTCAGGTGTCAACGTAGATTGGGCCAGTGAAAAAAAAGTGAACGAAAATTGTAACAGGAAAAAGGTGGTAGTTTTAATTATTAATCTCATTTTTTTGGGGGTAGATCGGACTATTTTTTTTTACAATACATTATTTAGTTAAGGTCTTGATCTCCATTAACCAACGCATCACCTCATTCATATATATTTCACCGGTCATCTCCCCGAGGCTGGTACGGGAAACGTAGTCGTAACGCCTGAAACTATTAAAATCAACTTTCGTTAGCATGTAGCCAAAAGCATCATTCGTTAAGCCAAACAGGAAAGCGTGATCAGTATCCATATTGCGTTTAAGATAATATCCGATGTTAGGCAATGCCTCACCCGGGATGGTCAACACCTTTGCCGTGCCGATCTGAAGGTAATTCAGACGCGTTGAAATTGAATCTCCCTTTACAGTAGTCATCTTAATCGGTGAATTCTTCAGTATGTATTGCATGATCTCTGATTCTACGGGGAACGATATTTGGCGTGATTTACAAATTAACATTGGATTTTTCTGGGGTTCAGCCTTTTCCACAATCCTCAACGCCTCAT
>JBDSIM010000075.1:0-34405 GCA_039917935.1 Cyclobacteriaceae bacterium
GAAACTTCCGCAAATAATCGATCCCTAAAGTGACAGGGAGCAAGACAACGGGTAAAGGAAAAAAGAGTGCGGAAAAAAAAGAAAGACGGCCGGAAATAAGGACTATGATCAATCCCATCTATGTGCATGAAACCGGCCATGCGAAAAAAGAATCATTCATTCATCTGCAAAATAAACGATTCTATATCATGCGATATTATCAATCAATTACCTGAATGCTCAACACGTTTGCATTGCCTGCAGGGGGAGTTGCAAAACCCCTTGTGATAATGGTATAGTATCTCCCGGCTACAATATTAATATCGTCGGCAGACAGAAATGCGTCGGAACCGCCCGCGTTTTTTAAAGCAATAGAATAATTACGCGCGTCGATTTCCTGAAAACTGGTTGCCTGTTTAAAAACTTTATTGGAAAATAAAGGCGTTTCAATTCCGGAAAGGGTAATGTCCAGCGCAGGCGCGTCTGGTGATAGGTGAACAAAACGAACCATGGCTTTGCCGGCTGACGGTACAGCGGCACTATCAACGACTAACAAAGCATCCAGTTTAGATAGCCTATCTACCGCAAACAAAGAATAAGCTTTCCCTTCAGAGAAGCTGAAAGTTGTATCCAACAAAGCACTACTTGCATTGACCGCAGTAAATTTTATATTCCGGCTTCCGGTAACAAAATTCAGGTAACCGGAATACGAAGCGTAATCAAACGGGTTGGTATTAATAGTTCTGTCGTCTACAACGATATCAAATTCTGGCGCATCCGGCGCGGCATGATAAACAGAAACAAAGGCTACCTGCACAGGCTCGGTAACAACGTTGTTATTTTCATCCATACAGGAAGACAGAAAAAGAATGATGACTATACTAAAAAAGATAGACCGCAACCCTGGTGAATTTAAATTCATCAAATTATTCATTAGCTAGGTTAGATTTAGAATCGATTTATGTGACAGATCTCGTCACATACTACATACAAATCTGAGCGCCATAAAATTCAATTGCGGGCAAAAAGAAATATACTTCCAGACCCATAATTTATCATAAGCGCGTTCGTTCTGTGGACTTTTTTTGTCGACTCTTCCCTGTAAAGCTTTACGAAATAATGCAACCTAACCGGTATTGGATCAAATCAATGAGTATCTTTCCTATTACTTGAGATATACCGGTATAGAATGCTAGATCTACTCCATGACCTGTTTAAAAAACCTATCGCTTTTCTCCGGAAAAAGATATCCGACAGGCAATTTCTAATTTTTTCAAGTATCCTGGTGGGTTTAACCTCCGGCCTTGCGGCGGTAGGAGTCAAATATGTGGTGCATTCTATTGGCCGTTTGGTATCTTTTTATTCGGGCAGTTATGAAGAATTTTTCCTTTTTGCATTATTCCCACTCATCGGAATTTTACTTACCGTTTTTTATATCCGTTACTTTTTAAATGGTAAGCTTCTGAAAGGAAGTCCTGAAATTGTGTACGCCATTGCGAAAAAATCCAGTAAACTGCCTCGACAACAGATGTATTCGCATATGATCACTAGTGCCCTTACCGTTGGTTTCGGCGGATCTATGGGATTAGAGTCTCCCATGGTAAGTACGGGGTCAGCCATTGGCTCGAATTATAGTTCCACTTATAAACTTGGCTATAAAGAGCGGACTATTTTACTGGCCTGCGGCGCCTCAGCAGGAATAGCTGCCGCTTTCAACTCTCCCATTGCCGGTGTACTCTTTGCAATCGAAGTGCTACTCGCGGATGTGAGTTCAGCGGCTTTTATTCCCCTGATTATTTCAGCGGCCTCCGGGGCTTTGGTCTCAAAAATCATTCTGGAAGAGGGAATAACTTTATCATTTTCATTACAGCAGCCATTCGACTACTATAATACACCTTACTACGTGCTTCTTGGCATAATCGCAGGCTTCATTTCAGTTTACTACGCTCGGATCTATACCTGGACCGAATCTAGAATGTATCAGATTGATAATGACTGGCTCAGGGCAATCAGAGGTGGTTTATTATTGTTCGTCATGCTTCTCATCTTTCCGCCGCTTTTTGGTGAAGGGTATGCGACCATTAAACAACTGGCCAACCATACGCCTGGAGAGCTCTTTAAAACCAGTATCATTTTTTCGTTTTTAAAAACCAATACCCACCTGATTATCATTTTGACTCTGCTCATATTTATTAAACCTATTGCATCGGCAATAACCATCGGTAGCGGGGGAAACGGTGGTAATTTTGCCCCAGCGCTCTTTGTAGGAGCCTATCTGGGTTTCGTTTTTGCCAGGCTGGTTAATTTGTCGGGTCTTACCCTCATCCCGGAAAGTAATTTTACACTGGTTGCCATGGCGGGCATTCTAAGCGGAGTTTTTTATGCTCCATTAACCGCCATATTTTTGATTGCCGAAATTACCGGCGGGTATGAACTAATGATTCCATTGATGATTGTGTCTGCCCTTAGTGTTACTGTAACACATCTGTTCAACCCATTATCCATGGACTCCAGGAAATTATCTTCCATGCTGCACGGTAGTATTGAGACCCGGGACAAATTTTTACTGAGTAAGCTCGATGTAAGTGAACTCATTGAGACCAATTTTTCCACCGTCAGGCCCGAGTACAATCTTAAAGCCCTTATAAAAGTAATTGCGAATTCAAATCGCAATATTTTTCCCGTTATCGATGAACAAAAAAAACTCATCGGAATTGTTCACCTTGACAAAATACGGTCAGTGATTTTTGATGCTTCGCATAATCAATCCATTCTCGTCCGTGACCTTATGACTCAGCCCGCTGCCGTAATTCACGCGAATGAAAATCTGCACCAGGTTCTGAGTAAATTTGAGGAAACAAAATTATGGAATCTGCCTGTGGTTCACCGGGGTCAGTACGTTGGATTTTTGTCCAAATCCAGTATTTTGACAAGGTATCGCAACGAATTATTGGATTCAGCTTAATCGGAATATAGCATTCTGAATTTCCTAACCATTATCCTCAAAACCCGGGTATAACAACATTCCACCATCAACGAACAAAGTTATTCCGTTTACATAATCAGAATCATCTGAGGCGAGCCATACGGCCGCATTCCCAACATCGTTGGCTTCCCCTATCCTTTTCGATGGAATTAATTTTAGTAAATTTTGATACGCCTCGGGTGACTTCCAGGCGCCATGGTTGATAGGGGTTCTGATGGCACCAGGCCCAATACTATTCACGCGGATTTTCATTGGTGCGTACTCCTGCGCTATACTTTTCATGAGCATCATTACTCCACCTTTCGACGCAGCATAATTTGCGTGTCCCGCCCAGGGAATCACCTCATGAACGGAACTCATACAAATAATTTTACCCGCTGACCTTGATCTCTGAGGAACCACACCCCTCCTTAGAAACTCTTTAACTGCCTCCCGGGCGCAAAGAAATTGGCCAGTAAGGTTAATAGATAACACACGGTTCCATTCTTCCAGCGTCATTTCATGGAAGGGAGAGTCTTTTTGAAGGCCAGCGTTATTAATCAAGATGTCGACCGTCCCAAATTTTTCAATGGTCTTACTAAACATCTGTTTGACTTCAGCCTCATTGCTTACATCCGCCCGATGAATAAAACCTTCCGCGTTCAAGTCGTGAACGTCCTGCAATACCTGCTTAGCCTTGTCTTCATTGCTTGAATAATTTATTACAACATGCGCACCGGATTGGGCAAAAGCCGTGGCAATACCTGCGCCGATTCCAGAGCTGGCACCTGTGATGATCGCCACCTGGCCTTCTAGTTTTCTTGCGGAAGGAGTCATTTTTAATCGTATTGGGATTTATGAGACGTGGTTGGTTGCTATCAGGGAAGTTCCACCGTTTGAAACCAATATTTCATAAAAGTGGATATTTTCTCTGTTGTTTCACTGCTTAGCACCTTTCCTCCCCGGGCTATTTTTTGCCTAGATCCTTGCTCGCTGCCGCGTCCGCGGCTTCAGTAGAATTTTCCGAGTGCCTAAAAATGATTGAACTTAGCCCGATTTCAGAAACGGCGATACAAAATTTGTTATAATCAACAGGCTTGATCACATAGGCATCGGCTCTCACGTCAAAAGACTCCAGGTAATTAATACCGTCTTTTGACGATAGCAGTGCCACAACAGGAATGTTCTCTTTTGCAGGGTCGCCTTTTAATTTTCGAAGAATCTGAACGCCGTCAACCCTGGGCATTTTGAGATCGAGTAAAATAAGGGCAGGCGATTGATGCGATGAGTATAAAAAATCCAGCGCCTTCTCACCATCATCTATGTGAATAATGCGGTTTCCCAAATGAACTTTATTGAGCGCATGGATGGTCAGCTCTGCATCGTCAAAATCATCCTCAATCAACAAAATATCGATTACTTTATTTTGCATCTATTTTGGGGGTATTATTTAAAAACCGCTAAAAACAGTAAAAACGATAAATCAAAAAAAACAAAATCTACAATACGCCCCTGGCAGCCATGAGTGTGCATTTTTTTGGGAAACTCTATTTAAGCGGCAATTCTCCCTATCCCCAAATTTCAGTCCTAAAAAAATAAACTTATTCATAAAATTGCTGGATAACAACCTTGAAACCTATCTGGGGTTTGGTAATGTATTCTTCGCCCATTACTCCGGCTTTCCATGATCAGCTTATGATTTAGAGAATTCATATTTGCCGTAAATGAAATCGTGTTTCCACCCCGTAATGTAGCTAGTCTACTTGATATGTGAAGGCATAATTTTTTCAGCTCGCCGATGTATAAAAAATTGGATATGGCTCAGAAAAGAAAAAAAATTGAACAAACCCCTATCATCGATGGTGACGCCCGGCCCGACATGCTGATAGACCCACCACGTGAAAAAAAGAAAGTAAAGGCTGGTAGAAATCCGTCAGAAAGTCAGCCATTCACCCCCGAACGCGGAAGCGACATCAATTCGCTTGAGGATAACAAGGATGCCCTGATAAGCTGATTACCCGTTTATCTTTAAATGTCACTTTCCGTCGGAAATGCCCGTATAAATCTAATATCTGGTATAGCTTTTTTACCGCCGCCTTTTCTCTAAATTCACTGTCATAATCAAACCATAATCTACATCACATGAAAATTAATTCACTAGTAAAATTTCTCTTAGTCATTGTTATCCTGGCTGGGAATGTCCCTTCATTCGCATCGTCAAGCCCTGTCCCTTTAACCGAAAATCGGGAAGCGGACGCAAGCCGGCTTAATAACAGACTTGAAGAAATTAAAGCCATGGACAAAACAGTACTATCCAGCACTGAAAAGAAGGCGCTGCGCCGAGAAGTCCGCGCTATTAAGAAGGAACTTGCAGCCAGCGGTGGCGTGTATTTGAGTATCGGCGCTATCTTATTGATTGCTTTGTTGCTGATCCTTTTGCTTTAATATTTTTGAGTGAGAAGTGTTTTGACCTTCTCACTCAAATTGCAACCTTTCTCCTCAAATGATTTACTGAATATTGATTCTGAAATCCGGTTTACGGCGATTTTTGGACGCCTGCTCATAGGCATAGGCCAAAGCAAAAAGCTCAGCCTCCTGGTACGCTTTACCGATGAAGCAAAGCCCTACGGGAAGCCCGTGTACAGTTCCCATCGGAACGGTTATCGCTGGATAACCGGCAATAGCGGGACCAGTAGACATACCATAATTGCCAAAAGAATCTCCATTTATTAAATCTGTACACCATGACGGGCCGGCGGCTGGTCCGATAATCGTCGCGAGCGCGTGCTCCTGCATAATTCCGTCAATGGCGCCCCTCGACACAGAAAGTATTGTACTGAGCGCTTGCTTGTACTCATCGGTTTGAAGGTCGCCTTTGGCTTCTGAAGCCTCCAGAATTTCTTGTTTAAAGAAAGGCATGGCATTCACCTCATTTTTGGTATTAAAATCGATGACATCTTTTAATGACTTTACATTCGCATCTGCATTTGTAAGGTAGCGGTTAAGCCCGTCTTTAAACTCATACTGCAATACCTTGTATTCATTATCTGAAATTTCCTTCAGTCTTTCCACCAGATTTACTTCCACAATGATGGCACCTTTCGCGCGCATTTGTTGCAACGCTTTCTCCAGTAAAACATCCACGCCTTCGTGAACCTTTAAGTATGATTTCTCAATGCCAATGCGTTTGCCCTGCAGTGCATGCACGTTCAATAATGCAGCATAATTGAGAGAATGATTTTTCGGGCGCTCCCGGGTTGGGGGGTCCTGCTCATCCAGGGCCGAGATGGCCGAAAGAACAAGTGCTGCATCATGAACGGTTCGTGTCATGGGCCCTGCCGTATCCTGGGTTTTTGAGATCGGAATAATTCCGGTACGGCTCACTAACCCAACCGTTGGCTTAATCCCAACAATGCCGTTGATGGACGAAGGGCAGATAATGGATCCATTGGTTTCCGTGCCGATGGCAAAAGCGCATAAATTTGCCGCAACGGCGACACCAGAGCCCGAACTGGAACCGCATGGGTTTCTGTCAAGGCTATAAGGATTTTTAGTTTGCCCTCCCCTGCTGCTCCATCCGCTACTGGACCGGTTGGAACGGAAATTGGCCCATTCGCTTAAATTTGTTTTCCCCATTAGCACGGCCCCTGCATTACGCAACTGTTCCACAATAGGGGCATCCGCCTTTGCATGATGGCCCTCTAACGCCAACGAACCCGCGGTGGTCATCATTTTATCGGCTGTATCTATATTATCTTTCAGGAGAAAGGGGATTCCGTGTAATGGCCCCCGGACCTTTCCGTTTTTACGTTCCGCATCCAATAAATCCGCAATGGCGAGCGCATCCGGATTAATTTCAATAACCGCATGAAGGCCTGGCCCCTCCTTATCGATCATTTGCACCCGTTTTAAATATAATTCCAAAATCGAACGGGCAGTCAGCTCATTGTCCGCCATTTTTCTTTGCAATACTTCAATAGTAAATTCGTCTAGAACAAAGGAGTCTTCATCTACGGATGCAGGACCTTCTGATTTTACCTTTGTCTGACATCCCTGAATAACAACCGATGGAAGCAGCCAGGTAGCTGCGGCGTTGAAAATAAAGGTGCGGCGTTTCATTTAAAATCGTGAATATGGGAAAATGATACCTACATAGATGAAGTAATCCGGATATTCAATCAATCGCAGATCAGATGGGACTGGAAAGTTAGACTCCCTTAAAGGGGAAAAGTTTCAGCACGCTGCGGAGCATGCTGAAACAGGAAATTAATTCTTTCCACTTTTCTTTTCGCGTTTTTCAGCTCTTTTTTCCTTTAAAGTTTTGGTGGGTTTCTTTTTTGTTTCCTTTCTGGAATCTTGTGATTTTGCCATAGGTTTTTTTTGTTTTAAATTATCATAATATTACGAAAACCCTGAGAAAAGCTTTTCGTTTTTAAATTTTTTGCGTTCGTTTAACCTCAGATCTACCGGCCTGTAAAAAATGAACTGTAGGGCATTAAGTTGCTGTCATTAGAATTCTGGGGTAATGTCCCGTTGGCTTGAACTTGCGTGTTTTTCATTTGCGGAAAATTTAATATTCATAAACGGGAGCGAGATCTCGTGGCATGATTTTTTTATTGTATAATTTCTGTACCTTTTTGCAAAATGGGGATATTTGTCAACAATACCACATTTTTCATCAGGGGAAGTTCAAAAAGGGTAAATACCTTATACCTCATATCTGATTGTAAATTATTTTTTAATTGAAATTGCCCTATGAGAAAAAAAAATAATCACTCGACCTCCATGGCCCGGAAGGTAAAGAATGATTCCAATGGCTCACACCATACGGTAGCTGCGACTCCCAAGACAGCCTCAAAAAGTAGAAAGCAAAACACATCTCAAGTAATTTATCCACCCTATCTGGCGCCTCCAGGGTATGATCAGCTGGGGGGAATTATGGATAACCGGGAATTGCTGCGGATTTTAACTGAAGTTAAAAACGGCAATTTTACGGCCAGAATGCCTTTCGATCAGGTGGGCTTGAGCGGGAAAGTTTGTGATACACTCAATGAAATCATTTCCTTGAATGAAAGAATGATGCTTGAGTTTACTAAGGCCGGCCAGATTATTGGTAAGCAAGGCAGGCTTACGCAAAGGATTGAAATTCCAAATGCCAAGGGATCATGGAGTAATGGGGTTGAATCACTGAATATTCTGATATCTGATCTCGTTCATCCAACCATTGAAATTGCCCGGGTAATCAGCTCTGTAGCGAAAGGTAATCTTTCGCAGCAAATGCCACAAGAAATTGGCGGTCACACCCTGCAGGGAGAGTTTGCCCAAATTGCCAAAGAGGTAAACGATATGGTGAAGCAGTTGAACCTTTTTTCCATGGAAGTTACCAGGGTGGCCCGTGAGGTGGGTTCGGAAGGGAAGTTAGGAGGTCAGGCAAAAGTAAAAGGGGTAGCTGGTGTTTGGAAAGATCTTACCGACTCTGTAAACCAGATGGGAAGTAACCTGACAGCTCAGGTTAGGAATATTGCGGAGGTTACGACCGCGGTGGCAAAGGGTGACCTCTCTAAAAAAATTACTGTTGATGTAAAAGGTGAAATTCTGGAGTTAAAAAATACGATCAACACCATGGTTGATCAGCTGAATTCATTCTCATCCGAGGTAACACGGGTGGCTCTTGAAGTAGGTACTGAAGGGAAACTGGGTGGTCAGGCACAAGTAAAAGGGGTTGCAGGAACCTGGAAAGATCTGACGGATTCTGTAAACCAAATGGCGTCCAATCTTACCGGACAGGTGCGAAACATCGCTGAGGTAACTACTGCCGTGGCAAAAGGAGATCTTTCGAAAAAAATCACAGTAGATGTCAAGGGTGAGATTCTGGAATTGAAAAATACCATTAATACAATGGTAGATCAGCTGAATTCATTCTCATCCGAGGTAACCCGCGTTGCCCGCGAGGTAGGTTCTGAAGGAAAATTGGGCGGTCAGGCTACGGTAAAGGGTGTCGGAGGAGTTTGGAAAGACCTTACTGATTCTGTAAACCTAATGGCTTCGAATCTTACCGGTCAGGTGAGAAACATTGCGCAGGTAACTACAGCCATGGCGCGTGGGGATTTGTCCAGAAAAATCACCGTGGATGTGAAAGGAGAAATCCTTGAATTAAAAGATACCATCAACACCATGGTTGATCAGCTTAATTCATTTGCTTCAGAGGTAACACGGGTTGCCCGGGAAGTGGGTTCTGAGGGTAAGCTGGGTGGCCAGGCAACTGTAAAAGGTGTGGGTGGCGTTTGGAAAGAACTCACTGATTCTGTAAACCAGATGGCCTCCAATTTAACGGGCCAGGTACGGAATATCGCACAAGTTACCACCGCTGTTGCGAAAGGGGACTTGTCGCGTAAGATCACCATGGACGTTCGCGGGGAGATCCTGGAATTAAAAGACACCATCAACACGATGGTGGATCAGCTAAACTCATTCGCCTCTGAAGTAACCCGCGTTGCCCGCGAAGTAGGCTCTGAAGGTATGCTAGGTGGACAAGCGGATGTGCCCGGTGTGGGAGGTACATGGAAAGATCTGACCGACTCCGTAAATAAAATGGCGGGTAACCTTACTTCCCAGGTTCGGAATATTGCAGAAGTAACCACCGCTGTTGCTAACGGCGATTTGTCTAGAAAGATCACGGTTGACGTGAAAGGTGAAATTCTGGAATTGAAAAATACCATTAACACAATGGTGGATCAGCTGAATTCTTTCGGTTCAGAGGTTACCCGTGTAGCTCGTGAAGTGGGTTCAGAAGGAAAACTTGGTGGCCAGGCCACCGTTATCGGTGTCGGTGGTGTGTGGAAAGATCTCACTGAATCGGTGAATCAAATGGCCTCTAACCTCACCGGTCAGGTAAGAAACATAGCCGAGGTTACCACCGCTGTTGCAAAGGGGGATTTATCCCGCAAAATCACGGTGGATGCAAAAGGAGAGATCCTGGAATTAAAGATCACCATCAACACGATGGTGGACCAGTTAAACTCTTTTGGGTCCGAGGTTACCAGGGTGGCACGTGAAGTGGGTTCCGACGGTCAACTTGGAGGACAGGCAGATGTGCCCGGTGTTGGCGGTACCTGTAAAGATCTTACCGATTCCGTAAATAAGATGGCCTCTAACCTGACCTCACAGGTGCGAAATATCGCAGAGGTAACGACTGCGGTTGCGAACGGCGATCTTTCGCGCAAAATTACTGTGGATGTGCAAGGTGAAATACTTGAACTAAAAAATACCATCAATACAATGGTGGATCAGCTTCGCGGTTTTGCTTCTGAAGTAACCCGTGTTGCCCGTGAAGTGGGAACAGAAGGAAAGCTTGGTGGTCAGGCCAGTGTGCCAGGGGTAGCCGGAACATGGAAAGACCTCACTGATTCTGTGAATCAGATGGCAGGTAACCTTACTGCTCAGGTGCGTAACATTGCGGACGTTGCCATTGCCGTGGCAAACGGCGATTTGTCAAAGAAAATCACCGTGGACGTGCGCGGAGAAATTCTGCAGCTAAAAGAAACCTTGAACACGATGGTAGATCAGCTCCGGGCATTTGCTTCGGAAGTGACGCGTGTAGCCAGAGAGGTAGGTACCGATGGTAAACTTGGAGGTCAGGCTTTTGTACCCGGTGTTGCGGGAACGTGGAAAGACCTTACAGATTCTGTTAATAAAATGACCGGTAACCTTACTGATCAGGTGCGGAACATTGCACAGGTAACCAAAGCAGTGGCGTCCGGCGACCTTTCCAAGACTGTTGCGATTGATGTAAAGGGCGAAATCCTGGAACTTAAGAACACCATCAATACCATGGTGGAACAGCTCAATTCTTTTGCATTTGAGGTGACGCGTGTAGCCAGGGAGGTAGGAACCGAAGGTAAACTTGGTGGGCAGGCCGAAGTGAAAGGGGTTGCAGGAACCTGGAAAGATTTAACGGACTCTGTAAATATGATGGCGTCAAACCTTACCAGCCAGGTAAGGGGTATTGCCAAAGTGGTGACTTCTGTTGCCACTGGAAATCTACGTCAGAAATTATCCATTAACGCTAAAGGTGAAGTTGCTCAGTTGACGGAGACGATCAATGAAATGATTGAAACGCTAGCCGTTTTTGCCGATCAGGTGACCACAGTAGCACGTGAAGTAGGTGTTGAAGGAAGACTTGGCGGTCAGGCAAATGTTCCCGGTGCGTCGGGTATCTGGAAAAATTTAACAGAAAATGTTAATCAGCTGGCGCAGAATCTTACCACACAGGTGCGTTCTATCTCAGAGGTGGCATCTGCTGTTACAAAAGGTGATTTGACCCGAACTATTCGGGTAGAAGCAAAGGGTGAAGTAGAAGCATTGAAAGATACTATCAACCAAATGATTGCCAACCTGCGGGCTACTACACTGAGGAACCAGGAAACAGACTGGTTAAAATCAAACCTTACGAAATTTACCCAAATGTTGCAGGGTCAGAAAGATCTGAATACCGTGACCACCAGAATACTTTCTGAACTTGCGCAGGTAGTAAATGCGCATTACGGAGCATTCTATATCCTGAAGCAAGATGAAACTACCTCGGCTGCAAAGCTCGCCCTTTATGCGGCCTATGCCTATAAGGAAGAGAAGAACATCGTCCGGGAATTTAATATCGGCGAAGGTCTCGTGGGTCAATGCGCTTTCGAAAAAGAAAGAATATTATTAACCAATGTTCCCGCCAATTACATTAAAGTTTCGTCTGGCCTGGGAAAAGCCAAGCCCTCTAACCTGATCATATTGCCCGTACTGTTCGAGAACAAAGTAAAGGCAGTAATTGAATTGGCCTCACTGGATGCCTTCAGCCAAACCCACCAGGATTTCCTTAACCAGCTTACTGAATCAATTGGTATTGTATTGAATACGATTGAAGCCAACACCCGTACCGAAGAATTGCTCACGCAATCTCAGTCACTGGCTACCGAGCTTAAGATCCAGCAGGAAGAATTGCGCAGAACAAATGATGAGTTGCAGGATAAAGCATTGCTCCTTGTAAAACAAAAAGAGGAAGTTGAAGAGAAAAATAAAGAGGTTGAGGAAGCGAGAAAATCACTGGAGGAAAAAGCTGAACAACTTCAACTTACTTCCAAATACAAATCGGAGTTCCTTGCAAACATGTCGCATGAGTTAAGAACCCCCTTGAATAGTTTGCTTATCCTTGCGCAACAGTTATATGAAAATGCAGAAGGCAACCTGTCAGAAAAGCAGGTGCGCTATGCCAAAACAATACATTCTTGTGGCGATGATCTCATTCAATTGATTAACGACATTCTGGATCTATCCAAAATTGAATCCGGGTTTATCTCGACCACCATTGCTCCTGTTCACATTAATGAGATTGCAGGTTTTGTTGAAACCACTTTCAGACCGATTTCTGAAGCCAGGAACTTGCGTTTCACCATTCAATCTTCAAACGAGTTACCGAATACCATTGATACGGATATTCAACGACTCAATCAGATTTTGAAAAATCTTTTGTCCAACGCCTTTAAGTTCACTGAAAAAGGTGGTGTAAGCCTGAAAATTTTTGAAAGCAAGGGCGGATGGAAAGCCAATCAAAACCTGGATAATGCAGAAACAGTTATTGGATTTTCCATCACCGATACCGGTATTGGCATACCGATGGAGAAACAAATGATCATCTTTGAGGCCTTCCAGCAGGCAGAAGGATCTACAAGCCGTAAGTACGGTGGAACAGGTTTAGGCCTTTCCATCAGCAGAGGATTGGCTGAATTATTGGGCGGCACAATTGAATTGGAAAGTAATCCAGGTCGGGGAAGCACCTTTACTCTCTATTTACCTGTGGGAAGTATGGCCATTTCCACCTCCAATGAAACGAAGGAACATATCAAGGTCATTCAACAGTTACAGCTTGAAAGTGATAACGCGGACAATGATATCAACAACCTTCTCACAAATCTTCAAATCACCAGAGATGGTGTTGAGTCAAGAAACCTGGAGATCGTCAGTGAGTTAATAAATGAATCTGGCGATGACAGGAACCTGCTTCAGCCTTCTGATAAAGTTGTACTGGTCGTCGAAGACGATTTAAGGTTTAGCAAGATCATCATTGACAAGGCCCATGAAAAGCAGTTCAAAGCGGTTGTTGCGACCAATTACATCGAGGTATTTGATTTTATCAATCGATTCTCACCGGTTGCCATCACCCTGGACGTGAAACTGCCTGATACCAGTGGGTGGAAGGTGATCGATCTTCTGCGAAATGACCTGAATTACAGGCACATTCCTATTTATGTTATTTCCGGAGAAGAAAACCGGATGCTGGCTTTAAAGCGCGGTGCCAGAAATTTCATGCTGAAACCAATTGATAACGAATCGCTAAATGACCTGTTCCAGGATATTGTTACTTTCAGTTCCAAAATTGTAATGAATGTTCTGGTAGTGGAAGATAACGAGCTGGAGTCATCGCAGATTGCAAAAGTACTGAATGATGATCGGGTGAAAGTAACCATTGCCAATACAGGCCAAGATTCCCTGCGAATGATAAAGGAAAGAGATTATGACTGCATCATTCTGGATTATACATTACCCGATATCTCAGGCTCCGAGTTGTTGCAAAAGGTTTCAAAAGCTAAAAACAAGCTAACGCCGATCATCGTTTATTCTGCAAAAGATTTCAATAAACAAGAGTTAAATCAGATAAACCTGAATTCCAATGCAGTTTTACTTAAGGGAGTTAATTCGATAGAACATTTGCTGGAGGAAGCTGTAACACATCTGCATATTCCCCATAAAGAGCTGGCACAGAATAAGCGGAGGATCATCGAAAATATCCGAAGTAAAGAAGATATTCTGACTGGAAAGAATGTACTGATTGTCGATGACGACGTGCGGAATCTATTTGCCTTGACCACTGTATTTGAACGATTCAATATCGGGGTGATCACAGCCGAAAGCGGTCAGGAAGCAATTCAGATCCTCAATGAGAACCCGAAAGTTGACATGGTGCTCATGGATATCATGATGCCTGAAATGGATGGTTATGAAACAACTCAAAGGATACGCAGGGAACACAAAAATAGTTCATTACCGATTATTGCTGTAACCGCAAAAGCCATGAAGGGCGACCGGCAAAAATGTATCGAAGCAGGCGCTTCTGATTATATTACAAAGCCTGTAAAAATTGATCAATTATTATCCTTGATGAGATTGTGGTTTTGTAAATAAGCAATAGTACATGCATCCTAAAATTCTATTAGTTGATGACCGTGAAGACAATCTCTTGTCCATTGAGGCTATTTTTGAACCGGACGGCTACCGGTTCGTGAAAGCGAATTCAGGAAGGAAGGCACTAAAAATTCTGCTGAGTGAATTTGACTTTGCCCTCATCCTGATGGATGTAAAAATGCCGAACCTGAATGGCTTTGAAACTGCCTCGCTTATCTATGAGCGCGACAAACTCAAACACATTCCCATCATATTCATTACGGCGAATAATTTTGGGGATGAAAATTTGTATAAGGGTTACCGGGCAGGTGCCATAGACTATATCTATAAGCCTATCAAGCCTGAGGTTTTGAGGGCTAAAGTTTCTGTGCTCATTGATCTCTACAAAAAAAACCGGCAGTTACTGGCCCAGGAACAAAGGCTTGTAGCGATTAATAAAAGTCTGGAAATGGAGATTAAAGAGCGAAAATCCAGCGAAGAAAAGATTAAGCTCCTCAACCGGCAGTTACTGGAAAATATAGCTAGTCTTGAGCAGGCTAACAAAGAACTCGACCGCTTTGCTTTCATGGCGTCCCATGATCTGCAGGAACCTTTGAGAAAAATCCGGATGTTCAGCGACCGATTGTCGCTAAAATATCAGCAGGTCATGGATGAAGATGGTAAAACCAATATACATCGCATTCATAAAGCGGCTGAACGCATGCAAAATCTCATTACAGACATCCTCACCTTTTCCAAGATATCTGTAGAAACGCCGACTTTCATCGCTTGCGATATGAACAACCTTCTGCAGGAGGTTGTGAATGATTTGGATGAAGAACTGAAATCTAAAAATGGAAAAGTAATCATTGATAAACTTCCGGAACTAAGTGTCAATCCAAGTTTAATTAAACCCCTTTTTAATAATCTTATTGGGAATGCCTTGAAATATTCCAAAAAAGATGTCAGCCCCATTGTGAAAGTCAGCGCGGAAATTAGTGCGCAAATGAATGGCACCGTCAGCCAGGCTCCTACTGTGAAATACTGCAGAATTTATATTCAGGACAATGGGATAGGTTTTGATCAAAAATACGCAGAAGAGATTTTTGGTATGTTTAAACGGCTTCACCATAATTCTGAATTCCAGGGAACGGGAATTGGCCTTGCTCTGTGTAAAAAAATTGTAGAACAACATAAAGGCTACATTTCCGCGAGGAGTAAAATTAATGAGGGGTCAACGTTTATAATTTCCCTACCCCTAAACCGCGCAGCTGAAGCTGTACCCATAAATTAAATTTTCAATAGCAATTTATTGAGGGGGATTACCTTTACAGTTACTACTGTTACCTCATCCTTCTCTTCCATGCTGTGGCTTTAAGGATAAGAACAATAAACAATAACTAAGCTATTTCAATGTGGGTATCTCTACGGAGATCAAAAATGAGACAATCCTCATATTCCAAACAGAAACTCTGACCCACTCTTTAACCGGGTTTATCCTACACGACGTTGATAAAGGTTAAATAAAAAACTAATTCGTCTGAACTTTTTCCCATGAGCGGTAGGTCACCGCCTGTGGCATTATCTTTTAATAGACTGCCGGTTGGGAGTTACTTATGACCATTAAAAGAAAAACAATTTTAGCGATTCTATTCATCTTTGTGGGAGCAGCGGGGTTTTTGTTGCTGAGAACTTATGTATTTAAACAAATAGGAGATTCTCTTCAGGAGAAATTACAATCCCTGAAAGTGAGCGGCTTTAATGTTGAATACGACTCGATTTCCATTGATTGGCGCAGAAACACAATTACTATCGATCATCTGGTTCTGCAAAAAAATGCTTACGACACAACTTGCGTTTATCCCGAATTCATTTCAGTGGAAAAAATTACCGCTCAGGGTTTCGGCCTATTTCCGCTGTTATTCAAAAGAAAACTGAGTTTTGAAAACGTTTATCTTGAGAGTCCCCATCTCGTAATACGTGATCACTCCCGATTAATGGTAGATTCAGCAACACAACGGGCAAATGAATTCACATTGGCGATTGAAAAGGTGTTTGTCAAATCTGGTCGTGTAGAATATACCGACACTTTAAATTGTGAATTGTTAACCGGGTTAAGAAGCGATTTGATGTTGGGGGGCCTGCAAATGGACTTTCACGTAAAAAAGCCCTTTGTTTTCAATGTCGATTTAGTAAGCCTTGATAGTACCGAAGTCAGATTACCTAAGGAGTTTTACACGCTAAATTTTAAGCGAACAAGAGCGGATCTGTTAAGAGGAACGCTCCAGGTCGATAGCCTTGTCGTAAAACCCGATTTTGGCAAAATCGAATTTGGTCGTAAACGCGGTTATGAAATTGATCGATTTGAAGGCATCATTCCCTTTATCAAATTATCGGGTTTTTCTATTCTTACCCGGGACTCAATCGCTGTTAGATCAACGTTGGCGGATGTGCAATTCTATCTTAAAATTTTCAGGGATAAACGACTTCCATTCAAAACCCAGGTTAAAGAACTTCCTATCGCTCAATTGAAAGGTTTGCCCTTCGCCTTAAAGATTGATTCGCTAAAAATCACAAAAAGTTTTGTGCAATATGAAGAATTGGTGAAGGATGGTATAGAGGCAGGAACCATCTATTTTGATGATTTGAGTGCCATTCTGAAAAATATTAATAACAGATCCAATGAGGGTAGTACATCCCTGGTCGCGAATGCCTCGTTAATGGGCCAGGGAAATGCCAGAATAACCGCCACCTTTCCGTTGGCTAAAAACAAAAATGCATGGATCGCCGGAGCCATTGAAAACTTTAGTATACCAAAGCTCAACCCGATGCTGACACCTTCCACCAACATTAAAGTGGAATCGGGAAATATGAATAAACTGTCTTTTAGTTTCTCTTTTAACAACCTTCGTTCAGATGGTGAAATTGAGTTAAACTACAATGACCTAAAACTTGTGAGCTTTAAAGGGGAAGAGAAAAGAAATGGCCAGACCAAAAAAGGTAAGGAGGATGACTTACAAAAGGATAATTTGAAGACCTTTATCATGAACACTTTTATCTTCCGGAAGAACATGGATGAGAAAGTACCCGAAGATAAACGGACTGGCACCGTCATGTATTTCCGCGATGATTCAAGGTCAATGTTCAACTATTGGATCAAATCCATTTTAGCAGGAGTAAAATCCGCTTATCATCTGGAGAAGCCTGAAGCTAATAAAAACAATCGCGACTCGAAAAAGGAAGAGAAGCAATCGAAAAAACAGGCCAGGAAGCAGAGAAAAGCAGAAAAACGTAGGGAACGCGGTTAATCAGATTTTATAAATAGTCTTTTAGGGTATTTAACCTGAGAGGCTTTTCAATGATACTGACTGATGCATTTTTTTTATTTTCCAGATCAGGCGGCAAGTATTCATATGCACTGATCAAATTGATTTTGCAGGAGGGGTATTTCTCAATCAAATAACCCATTTTTTCCCATCCCAACCCGTCCGGCAAATTATTGTCAATAAATAGCACATCAGGGGATACTTCCTTCATCAGCATGAGCCCCGTAATCAGGGTATTGGCTAAAAACACATCGTGATTAAGTTCCAGGAAGTAGGTTTTCATCAAATGACAAAGGTCCTCCTCGTCATCAATAATTACAATTTTCTTCCTGGACATCCTGTCAATTTATCACATATCTAAGGAATGGCCAAATTCTAGACTTCCAAAATATCCCCCGAAAAAGTGTTCTGTGACGTAGAATATACTCCACACAGCCTAATCTCGCTTCAGGTACAGTTTTTTAATGATTTGCATAGTAATAAAACAACTAAAGTGATAAACATATGAACTCATCAAGCAGAACTATTTTAGCCATCATGGGTGCCGCTGCAGTCGGCGCTATCATTGGTATGTTGGTTGCCCCTGAAAAAGGCAGTGATCTTAGAAGAAAAATCACCGACGCGACCGGAGATTGGACAAGTCAATTGAGTGATCTTTTAGCGCAAGGAAAAGAGCAGCTAAATAATCTTAAGAATAAAGCTACGAATGAGGCATCCAATTTCGGATCTGAGTCAGAAGAGCGTTTTAATAACGTAAGAGAAAGAGTTTAAAAAGTTTCAGCTGCTTCAAAGTCTTTGATTCGATTCAGATGGCTTTGAAGCAGCTTCTTATTCTGGCCCATGTTTCCTTTCCCATCTGAGAAATAAACAATTGCCTATATCCAATTTACCTTAAAGGCCACTTAAGTAGATGCAACGACCCAGTGAACCGGGAATCGTGTTGAAATCCAATCTAAATCGCAAATCAATATTCATGCCGATTGATGTTGACAAAATACCAAACCGACTATTAAATCATATTCAAGTGTTGCACGCATTGAATAAGACATTTCATTATGAAAAGGATTGCTAATATTCCTGTCAAAGAAATAAGGGCCGAAGGAAAGCCGAAAAGACCTTCGAAATCAAAAAGAAAACCAGTGGATGGTAACGCAGCTGATTCCAAAATCCCCGCGTCAGATAATCCTTCTGAATTGGGCGGCGAGATTTCTGCAGCCGGGAAAACACCGCTTACTAATCAGGATGCACAGAATTTAATAACGAATCAGGGGGAAACATTAAACCAGAACGATAAAATTGAGAACTGAAATCAATTGACTTAATAGACCTGCAGAATTGACGGGCCAATGAAAACGGTGTCCTGGAGGTATCCATGGTTACTCAACTTCAATGATTAAGCCTGGTTAAAAGTAAGAATAAAGGTGGTACCGGATTTTACTTTAGATTTGACTTCAATTGCCGCATTGTGGGCCTGAATTATATTGAGCGTAGAAGCAAGTCCCAGCCCAATACCATTTCTTTTCGAAGTAAAATAAGGTTCAAACAACTTGGATAAATTTTCCTGTGGAATGCCACATCCATTGTCGCTGATTTCCAAACTGTAACTTTCATCGTTGTGAACAAGCAGAATGGTTAATTCTCCGCGTACATTTTCAATGGCTTCAATCGCGTTGATGATAATATTCAATAATGCAATTTTTAATTTCTCCTTATCAGCACGAATGTAACAGGGTGATTCAGGATAATTAACCCTTAATTTAATCTGTTTTAAGGTAAGGCGGTCCAAAGCAATACCTATCGTTTCGTCAATTGCAGTTTGAAGAACAATCCTGCCAAAAACCATTTCGGTAGGTTTTGAAGACGTAAGCAATTCTGTGATAAGATCATTGATCCGTTTTCCATTTCTATCAATGATATCGATATATATGCGCTCTTCCTCTTTTATAATGGATCCGAGTTGCTCAAGCGACATGTGGATATTACTCAGCGGGTTTCTGACTTCATGCGCAAGTGTCCGTACCAGCCTACCGGTAGCGGCCAATTTTTCAGCCAGTAGTGTAGCGCGCTCTGTTTTTTTCTGATTGGTAATGTCATGCAGAATACCCTGAACATAAGAATTGTTATTGCTGTCGAGTTCGGTGGAAAGGTACAAAATACAATTTCGACGCTTTCCTTTTGAATTTGTGATTTCAACTTCAAGGTCATTTACTTCTCCATTTTTTTCGAGCTTTGACCGAATTCCCGACCGCATGGTCTCGCTTTCAATTAAATGATATAGATTATTTTTTATTAATTGCGTTTTTTCCGCACCCACAAGATTTAACATGGCCGTGTTTACGTCTTTGAAAACCAGGGCCTGATCTGTGGTAAAAACAGCTTCTTTTGATTTCTCAAAGATATTGCGGTACTTCCTTTCATTGGCGCGAAGCGCCTTGGTAGAAGCTGATCGTTCAAGGGAATACCGAATACAGCGTTCCAGCTTTTCGGATGTTAGTTCAGATTTAATAAGATAATCGACTGCACCCATTTGCATGGCCTGCTTATCTATTGCCGAATTACCTTTACCTGTCAGGAGGATGATGGGTTCTTCACAATTCATTTTCATCGCTTCGCCCAAAAGATCAATACCAGTTTTCGCACCGAGCCGGTAATCAACAAAATACAGATGGAATTGTTTTGAGACAATTTTTTCGAGTGCTGTCTTATAGTTGTAACACCACTGAATATCAAAGGTTCGGTCTTGAATGCTATTAATAAAGCCACTCGTCAGGATAAAGTCATCTTCATCATCGTCAATTATCAGAATACGAACGGGCAGCGATGCGTTGTACATGTCAAAATTGTTTCTCGGGAAGGATTACTGTAAAGGTTGCACCCTGATCAAGCTGGCTTTTTACAAAGATTAAACCATTATGTTTCTCAACAATCTTTTTACAGATGGCCAAACCGATTCCTGATCCCGGGTATTCAGCTTTCCCATTGAGCCTTTGGAATATCTGAAATATTTTTTCCGAATATTCCGGTTCAAATCCAATACCATTATCTGTCACATCTATTTTATGAAAGACAACGTTTCCGGGTAAGTTAAGAACCACTTTTTCTGCTTTGCTTACCCTGGAAGCCTGTACCCGGATTTGAGGTAGAACGGAATCTTTTCTGAACTTTATAGCATTAGAAAGAATATTGCTGAATAACTGGGTCATTTCAGATGATACCGCCTCCACAGAAGGAAAATTACCTGCAAACTCAATTGTTGTTTTTGTTTCCTCAATCTTTAATTCAAGTTCGGAAGTAACGCCATCCAGCAAAGATCTGAGATTTACAAGGTCATAGGTATGTGAACGGCGATTGGCCCTTGAAAATTCCAGCAAGTTATCAATGAGCGTTCTCATATTCCCGGCAGAAAATATAATTCTGTCAATGAATAATTCCCCTTCTTTATCCAATGCATTGGTATATTTTGCCTTTAACCGTTCCGTGAACATTGATATCTTGCGAAGTGGTTCCTGCAAATCATGAGAAGCTATATAGGCAAATTCTTCAAGCTCTTTATTAGAACGGTTTAATTCACGAATGTTGCGCTCCTGTTCTTTTTCAAAACTACGCATAGACGTAATGTCACGGTTAATGCAGAGAAGTTTTACTACTTCACCACTTTCGTCCTTCACCATTTTACCTTTGGTGGAAATGGTTTTCAAGGTTCCTGAATTGGTGCGGATAATATATTCTACCGAAAAGTCCGACTTTTCAAGCAAGGCATGTTGAATGGCTTCCTGAAAAGATTGGTGATATTCCTCTACCACGTGACTTAAATAAAAATCAAAATTAATTTGCCCGGAGAATTCATTCCGGTTGTAACCCAAAAGTGCGTAAAGGCCGGACGTCCATGTTACAGTATTCGTACCTAGTTCCCAGGCCCAACTTCCGAATTGAAGCAGTTCCTCAGTTTCGTCCATTAACTCACGTGTGGTATCGATTTCTCCCTTGCTCTTCAAAACTTCAAGTGCTATCATGTGTCCGCAAAAAAAAATTAAGCTCGCTGTATTCTATTCATTTTTCGCAAAGCTGTTTTATGAAAGAAAGAAAGTCATTTCCGCATTGATCAAAAAAGCATGAGACTACTATTAACCTTGGATTTTAATTTGATTTCTAATGTGCCCTGCAAACAATCATCTAACGCTCCCAAGCCTTATGGACGCAATGTTTTAAGATCGGTCGAAGATTTGCTTAGAATAATCGTATCCCTTCCTACAACATCCTGAGCTTTTGATTGATCCAGGACGTTTTTTACACCGTAAAACCTAAACCCGGAAATAATCAGGGATTTTCTTCCGCTAGTGGTGCCATTAAATTTCCCTTTCCACGCCTAAAAAATAAAGTTAATAACGGATTCTCGCATTCATAACGTTTAAAGCTCTTGATTATTCAGGTCTTTGTACTGTTTTATTTTATTGTACAGCGTCTTACGATCAATCTTTAACAGTTTAGCCGCTTTGCTTTTATTGAAATCTACCTTTTTCAAAGTTTCCAGAATCCATTCATATTCTGCATCAATGCTAACGCTTTTTAATCCCGGTTCGCGTACGGCTGGGGCTTGATTTGTTATTGTTGGAGCACTTTCACGATTGGCTGCGACCGGAACCTGATCACCGGCGTTTTCAAATTGTAATTTTCTGTAATTAACCAATTCGAAAGGAATGCTCTTAATATCAATCACGCTGGTGTCAGACATTAGCGTGGCACGTTTCACTACGTTTTTAAGTTCACGAAGATTGCCATGCCATACATATTTTCTAAATACGTCTTCCACCTCAGGGGAAAAGCGTTTAACATTTTTGCCCAATTCTTTATTTGTTTGCAA
Organism: Cyclobacteriaceae bacterium; assembly: GCA_039917935.1. GTDB lineage: Bacteria > Bacteroidota > Bacteroidia > Cytophagales > Cyclobacteriaceae > Chryseosolibacter. The sequence continues at coordinate 22,337 of JBDSIM010000075.1, forward strand.
AAGAAAATGGTTGGCAAAAACCATTATATCGTTTATCCGTTCGCGCAGTGGCGGAACATTAATCTGAAATTCATTAAAACGGTGATACAAATCTTCTCTGAAATGCCCGGTTCTGGCCGCATCCCATAATTTTTTATTACTCGCAACGATGATCCGTACATCCAGATCAATATCTTTTATTCCCCCTACCCGGCGCATTTTCCTCTCCTGAGTAACCCGTAGCAACGTTACCTGAACATCATACGGAAGATTGGAAATTTCATCCAAAAAAATGGTTCCTCCGTTGGCAAGTTCAAAACTTCCGTTCTTTTGCCCGATCGCTCCCGTGAATGATCCCTTCTCATGACCAAACAATTCGCTACCAGCCAATTCCCTGGACAATGTTCCGCAATCAATGGCTATGAATGGTTTATTACTTCGCCTGCTCCTTTTGTGTATCTCCTGGGCAATTACTTCCTTTCCACTACCACTTTCACCGTATATGATTATACTGTAATTGGTCGGGGCAACCAAATCAATCTGGTTAAGAATACTTTTGAAATCAGCACTGTCACCAAAAATATAAGAGCTTGATTCTGAATATCGCTTGGCGTTGGCCAAAGTAAGTTTCTCATCCTTCACCGACCTGTCAAGTTCAGGAGTTTCATTAACAGATTCAATACTTCCCCCCGCCTTGTCTTCTGCAGATTTGCTCAAAGCTTTACGGATGGTTAATAAAATTTCATCCGGCAAAAGAGGCTTGGTTACATAATCCATAGCACCCAACTTCATTACCTCCACCGCTGTTTTAATGTTGCTATAGCCCGTAATGATGATGACAGGGACCGAGGGGTTTTTTTCCTTAATCTTTTTCAAGATGGAACTTCCGCTCATGTCCTCCAGCCTGAAATCACAGAGTATAAGATTTGGCTCAACGCTTTCGAGTATTTCCAAAGCGGTTTTGCCTGAAGTCGCCTCTATTACTTCAAAGCCGTGTTTTGATAGAAATCGTTTTAGAACAAAGCATAGATCTTTATCATCGTCAATGATTAATATTTTTTCCATGGGACGGTATGTAATATAAGGTTTAGGTGTTGAAATTTCTTTTTAGGCCAAAAATGCCCGCATTTGCGCTGCGGGAATACGTAATTGCTCCCGGTATTTCGTAACCGTTCTTCGGGCAATTTCATATCCTCTTTTTGCCAAAACTTTGACCAGTTGCTGGTCAGAATAGGGACATTTTTTATCTTCTGCCTCGATGACTTCTTCAATTGTTTTTTGAATAACCTTATTACTTACCACTTCCCCTTTGTGATTAGCAATGCCTTCTGTAAACAATGACTTTAGCAACACATTGCCAAAATGTGTTTGTACATATTTATTGCATGTGATACGAGATACCGTTGAAATGTCCACCCCGACCATATCAGCCACATTTTTAAGAATCATAGGTTTGAGTTTGGTAATGTCACCCTCCTGAAAGTAATCGTGCTGTAAACGCACAATGGCTTCCATCACTTTTAGCATGGTGGATTCTCTTTGACGTATGGCGTTAACAAACCATTCAGCGGCATTTAATTTACTCTTCAAATACTGTTTTGAACGGTTATCGGTTTGACTTTTTTCCGTGTCATACACCATTTTTTTCCAGGAAGAACTAATATTTAATTTTGATGAACGCTCGCGGGCAAGTGAAACCTGCATGATATCGTCTTCCTGCATCAGTAAAAAATCAGGGAGAATGGTTTCTGTCTGAGGTGTAGCACTAACCGCCGTAACGGGTTTTAATTTCAGCGTGCTTAAAAGATGAAAAATTTCTTTCAGATCCTCCTCTTCAATTTTAAGATCGTTGATAATTTTTTCAAAATTCCGATGCATCAATTCATAATAATAATTGTCAAGAACCCGTATGGCCATCACTACATCGGGATTCGAGGCCATAGCCCTTAACTGAATTGAAAGACATTCTTTAATATTGGCAGTAGCCACCCCAATCGGCTCAAGTTGCTGAATAATGACAATAACCTTCTGAACTGTTTCCGGCTCAACCCACTTGCTAAACTTCATCGAATAATCGTCAGCGATGTTTTCAGAACTGAATTCCAGAAAACCTTCGTCAGTCAAACTATCAATTATAAAACTTCCTACTTCTGTTTCCTGCTCAGTAAGCCTTTGCAAAGTAAGTTGATTTTTCAGTTCCTGACGGAAATCTTCCGTCACAATAATCGGTTTTTCAAGAGGTGCCTGAGACTGGAAATGCTGGGCATTTTCAGTTCTGTAATCGGGGATGTCATCGTAACAATATTCTTCCCAATCCTTAAAATCCGATGAATCCTGCACACCAGATTCAAACGCCCCGTCATCTTCGGACTTTTCCTCGATCAGTGGATTTTCCTCAAGTTCATTTTGAATACGTTGCTCTAATTCAATGGTATTCAAATGTAAAAGCTGCAACATTTGTAAATGTTGAGGATGAATCTTCAACTGCTGCTTTTGTGTCAGGTTTTGGTAAAGCATAATTCATAGGGTCGGTTAATACTGTTTATCCTTTTGCAAGCTTGGCACCAGATTATGATTAACAGCAATAATTTTTATAACCTTATAATTTTCAAGTACTTACGAAAATTACAACATTGTTTTTAAGTTTATGAAAAAGGTCAGTGTGGAACCATTTCCCACCTTTAGACTACTAAATGTAAACTTTTGTGGCGTAAAATCTACAGAGAAAGGTTTTTTAAATATAAATTCTGTAAAATACCCGGCGAAATCACGCCTGTATAATTTCCGGCTCTATGTCAGATTTGGGGGTAACCTGGGTATTGGAGTCCGCCTTTTCAGAAAGCATAAATCCAAGTTGCAAGGAAAGGAAATAAACGGTGGCGTAGGCCAGCGCATTGAAGTCGCGCCTCCACTGAACAACATATATCCATAAAATCTGAGATCCGGTAAGGGTCCCAGGCAATAGATAATTGTCTAGTGAACTCTTCATCAGCGAACTCACCACCTTAAAGCAATGTACCATCATCACACCCATAATCTTATTCATGAAAAGAGAATGCCACCGGCTGCAAACGTTCCTGCGGCGAGATCTGCGAAAACTTTTCTACACAAAACCTGGTAATTGAAGCTAAATCCGGTCATTTACACTTTTACAAACTGCCCATGGATGGCATACAATTAGTGTTAGTGGATTTATTGTTGAACTAAAACTAAATAGTATGCTACGCTGGACAATAACATTTTTAGTGATAGCGCTTATCGCAGCTGTCTTTGGATTTACGGGGATAGCCGCAGGTGCGGCTTCTATTGCAAAAATTATTTTCTACATATTCCTGGTGTTCTTTGTAATATCATTGATTACAGGGGCTTTCAGAAGGTCCTGATAACCTCAGGCAGTAGGAGAAGTTACTTACAGTCTTAAAGTGCAGTATTCAAATACTGCACTTTTTTTTAGGGGGTGGCATTTTGCTTTTCCTCAAGAACTTTAATCTCTTCCTTTGAAGGACTTAGCTCTGTCACCTCCTGCTTGATAATAAAAACGGCGGTTTTGTCAGGAACGATCCCGCCACCGAAATTCATCGTGTATATTTTTGTAAACTCGGCTCCGAAGAATAGTATGATGGATGTATAATAAACCCACAATAAAATAATAACAAGCGAGGCCGCTGCCCCGTAGGTAACTCCTATACTCGAATTTCCCAGATAAAAACCAATCAAGTACTTTCCGATTAAAAAAAGTAATGAAGTAAAAATGGCCCCTGCAAAAGAGTCTTTCCATCGGACCTTTCCATCTGGTAGTACTTTAAAAATGATGGCGAAAAGAATCGTAATGACTACAAACAGAATAACATAGTTTAGCCCCTGGAAAATAAAAACCGTTGCCTCATCGAATAACGTTTTTAGCTTTTCGTGCAGAATATCGACCAACGCGTGCACGGCAAGGGATACCATGAGAATAAACCCAAAGCTTATGATTAAAGAAAAAGAAAGAACGCGGTCGAAAATAAATTTAACCAAACTCCTCTTTGGTTTAGTCTTTAAAGACCAGATGTAGTTGATTGACTCCTGCATCTCCGTAAATACGCCTGTGGCCCCTATCAACAAAATAATCAATCCAAGGATGGCCCCGCTTCGGCTGAATTGTGATTGTTCAATATTGCCAATAATTTCCTGAATCTGTAAGGCAGCCTCACTACCCACTAATCCATTGATTTGCCAGTAAAGTTTTCCCGCAACCGCATCTTTGCCGAAGAAAATTCCAGCTAAAGAAATGAGAATGATGAGCACAGGACCAAGGGCAAAAATCGTATAGAATGACAGCGAAGCGCTCAGCTTCATTCCGTGATCATTGATAAATTCAGTGAAAGCCTGGCGGACGATCAGCCAAAACTTACGCATGAAGATCAGAAGCTTTAACTTTTTGTATTTCCTCTACCTGAACAATAAATTTCGAAACATGGACATCTGAATAAGCGCCATAGCCATCGACAAGCGTACCTTTTTCTCCGTCATCCGTTTCCATTACGTACAATATATTATTATCGCCAGGGTCAGACTCTCCCTCAAAACGGTAAAAGTTTACAATCTTGACCTGATCAGGATTATAGGTTTTATTTTTATCAAACGTCGTGAGACCTTTAACGTTAACCTGAAAATCTCCTTTGAATCCCTCCTCTTTCATTTTATTCACACAGGATGAAAGACTTTTCATCCAGGGCATTTCTGGTGTGTCCGGCGTTTCTACAGATTCCATATTGTTGAGTTTAATATGATCCAAACAAGGTAAGCATAGTGGCCTACCTTGCTCAAATTTATCTTGATTCCAGCTATATTAAGAAACAGCCTCGTGCATATCGCGGTATCTCTTCACGACATCATGTGAACTTTGCAGAGACGACCTTTGATCCAAAATCAATTTTCGAAGGTCGGCAGGAATTTCAGCATCTGATTCCATCGACAGCTTATAAGCCTTGAGTGCCGCATCTTCTCCAAATTCACATAGGGCTAAAACTGATTTCCGGTCATTTGCGGTAATGCCTGATTTTATATCCATCCAGACACGGTATAACTTTCCTGATTGCGTAGAATCCACAGCAGGGCTGCCGCCTAAATTACGCACTTCCGCTGACAATGCATTAGCGTTGTCAACACTTGTATTGGCCATGTTGGTAAACATGGTCTTGAGGTCAATGTCTGTAGGCTTCAATTCCTCTACGGCTTTATGATAACCCTCTGTTCGGTCATGATTGATCCTGATCAAATCATTCAAAACCTGAATTAAATCTTTATTTGCTTCCATCTTATTTTTTATTTTTTCCTTGGTTGTTGTAACCCACCTGCTCAAGCTAGAAAACTATGCCAATAAGCAAACAGGGCAAACGAGAAGAATAATCAAAAAATTAATGCAACCAGTTTGACTGCCTGTAGGCTGCCTCAAATTGTGTATTTTATTGCCCGACAATCGACTGGTTTTTTCTGAATACCCCTATGCGGGTCTGAATCCATGGTCTCGTAATAACTGGCATACATTTTACCGACTATAGCCCACGGACTTATTCTAGAAATAGGAGTTGACAGAAATAAAATTCAAAAGCATGAAAACTTTATTAAGAATTTTTGCCATGGCGGTACTCACATTTGTAATGGTCTCCTTGACTAGTTGCACTACCAACGAACGAGACCGGGTCAATGATGCTAAAGACGAGACTGTCACTGTGGATTTCGATAGTGATAGGAATGAATTACGGGATGAATTGCGGGAAATCAGAAATGATATCGATCGCCAACTTGAGAAAATTGATAAAAAATTAGACAGAGCTTCAAAAGGTAAGGACGTGGATAAAGACCGAGTGGCCCTTGAAAAGGCGAATCGCGATCTGACCCAGGAACGATCAAAGGTTGATAGATCTTTGGAAGATGTTGAAAATGCCAGTAAAGAAACGTGGAGCGACATAAAAGTTGCCGCAAAAAATACATCAAGAGACGTGAAAACGGCTTTCCAGAAAATGGGAAACGAATTGGAAGCGTTATTTGATGATAACGATACGCAAGATTAGTTGTTCTATAGTCAGGTTTTAGCTAGTGGGGTTTAAAAGTCGTTACCGATCAGGTGGCGGCTTTTTTTTTGAAATAAAAAAGAAGCCTGACAAAAATGCCAGACTTCTTTTTTGTAGATTTTATTATCGATTAATAGCCTTCTTGCATTTCCTCCTGGCTGGCAGATTGGTTGATATTATTTTCAGCCAGTTGCGTCAACAATTCGTCGGTTTCTTTTTCTTCTTCAAGCGTTTTACCAAGTAGTTGTGCAACGTCATTTTTACCGATTGTTTTTGCTAAAGTCGCCAGGCCTCCATAAGAAGCGATCTCATAATGCTCAACTTTCTGAGCGGCAATGATCAGCGCTACATCGCGGGTTGCGGTCCCTTCTTCCGTATCTTCTATAACAGATTCAGCCTCCTTAACCAGACCTTCCATCGCATCACATTTTTTACCACGGGCTTTTTCACCCATTAATTCAAAAACCTGTTCCAAACGGCTAACCTGTTCCTGAGTAACGGCGAGATGATCCGCGAAGGCCTCGGCCAACTGCTCGGATGACGTTGCTTTTTCCATTTTGGGCAAAGCTTTAACTAAATGTTTTTCCGCCCAATAAATATCCCTGAGCCCTTCTATAAAAAGTTCTTGTAACATTGATTTGTTTTCCTCCTGTGAATACGCGGGAGTACGCTTTTTTGCTGCAGTGCTTTTTTTGCTTGTCTTTTCCATAGTTTGGTGATTAATAGTTTTAAATAATTCCAAAGCGCTTTCGAATAAAGTCCTTGTTTTAAAAGAAGGCACTCGGTATCCAAAAGTTTGGGCTTTTGCAGTTGTTGAGCAATGAATACTTTATGTAAAAAATACAAAGGTTTATCACCCAGTTTTCTGCCCATAACTCGCGCCGGATAATTTTCAAAGACATGATTGGTCCATAATGATAATCCATTGACATACCATGTCTGAAAATGAAATCAAGCGATAAGCCAATGCCCAATGCAAAAACAGCATGCCAAAATTTATCCTGTTGTTAAAGCTGCTTAATGGCAATAAAAACCCACAATTGCCCGTAAAATTCCTCACGAGGCCTGTACCCGCTACAGCAAAAAGCGTATTGACGCATTCAACCACCCATTGAATAAGGCGCGCCACCACTACGTTTATTATTCTCCCGGGAGCGAGGTTTACCGTTGTAATATTATCTTATTAATTTAGCGGTTGCTTAACCGCCCCTATAGGCAGTAAGTTGCTGCGATCATATGAAAAAATTTGTTGGGATCATTCCTGCGAGGTTTGCCTCTTCCCGTTTTCCTGGAAAACCGCTTGCAGATATAGGGGGCAAAAGCATGATTGAAAGGGTCTATGCGCAAGCGAAAAAATCCAGGATACTTGCCGATGTTATAGTAGCAACGGATGATCAGGCAATACTAAAAACGGTCAAAAATTTCGGCGGGAAAGCGGTTCTTACTTCACCGGATCATCCTAGCGGAACAGACCGGTGCGCGGAAGTTATATCAACTATGGGGATCCGTTGCGATGCCCTTATTAATATTCAGGGCGATGAGCCTTTTATCGACCCGAATCAAATTGATTTATTATGTACCTGTTTTGATGACGGACGCACGCAACTTGCGACGCTGATAAAAAAAATCGATTCTCCTGATGTCCTGTTTGATCCCAATTCTCCGAAAGTTATTGTTGACAATGATCACTTTGCTGTTTATTTCAGCCGCCTCCCGATCCCTTATGTCCGGGGCCTTGAAGAAAAACTTTGGCTGAGTAAACACACATTTTTTCAACATATAGGCATTTATGGTTATCGGCCTGAAGTGTTAATAGGCATAACCCAATTACCACCATCGTCACTGGAGAAAGCTGAATCACTGGAACAATTGAGATGGATTGAAAATGGTTATAAAATAAAAACCGCCATCACAACATACGATACCATGGCGATAGATACGCCTGAAGATCTCGAAAAATTAATGAAGAGCTTTAACCTTTAGCTAAGTATGCCTCGGCTTTATGGGAATTTTATTGGTAAGCGAGGTTAGCGGATTTTGAGATTTTTAATTTCAAAATGGCAAATTTTTCCATTTCTGCATACACTCCTGCTACATCTTTTGAGGTCATTGCTGATCCCAAAACGTGTGCACCCGCATTGGGAATTGGTTTAATAACTTTTAGCGAATCCGGCGTGTTTATCTTTTGATGCATTTCCAGCATAGCGCTGACCTTTACTTCAGGATCCTGCTCTTCCTCATTTTTATAATAATACAGGGTTAGCGAGGGTTGGCTCACTTGCTTAAATGTAATGTCAGTCATGGAAACTTCAATAAGTTCCTGGAGTTGAACAAGAGATTCTAGCCGATACCGTTTATTCCAAAACCTGGACTCTTCCTGGGTGGCATCGGTGATCCTGTACTTCCCGGACATAACCATCCGGGCAATCTGCAAGCCCCAGGGATCATTTAGTAAGAAGGCGGCCGGATCGTTGATGGCAATATTCGGGGAGAGGTTGATGAGGGCGTGAACCTGGTCTGGGTACTTTGCCGCAAGCATTAAGGCGAGTGTACCCCCTGAGGAAGTACTTATGATGATTACTTTTTCACCCAGCTTTTTCGCAACAGCGAGTGTTTCTTTTGCACTGTTCCAAAACCGGTCAGCGGTGAATAATAACAAGGCCTCCGATGTATCCACCCCGTGATCAGCTAAACGCGGGAGAAAAAGATTGCAGCCAAAAGTTTGTGCAAATCTGATGTGAACGGGATCGCCTTCTTTTTTGCTTGCAGAAAAACCATGCAAATAAATGACTGAATATTCCGTCTTTTTTCGGGTGCTATCATGCCATATAATCCTCGCCTCATTACCAGGTTTCACGCTGTGTCGGAGTTCATTCTGAAGGATATACTCTTCGAGTTCTTCCGCACCATCAGGCAATTGGGGTATTGAAGCGTTTAATTCTGGCCTGTCTGGCGACGGCCCAACAAAATAAATACCGAAAATGAATAAAAAAGGGAAAGTAATTTTCATCCAACGTTTAGTTTCCATGGCGAGGTTAAGAGACAAGAAAGATAATAATAAGGAAATCATTAAACCAGTCTCTTAATAACGGTGAGACCGGTTTTTCAGGGTAAAATAACCGTAGGAAGCGTTCAGTGCCAGACCTGTTGAAAAAAAATAAACCCTTGCCGTGCGACCGGGGTTTATTTTTGCAATAGATTTTATTTTCGCGTGGCCTTGAAGATTGTTTTTATGCCTTGAAGCCCGCAGCAACTTGGAGATATATATTCAATACTAAAAGTAATGTCACCCGTTACCGCATCCACAAAGGTTCAAGGGTTAAATTGAAAGGTTATTTGAGTACCAAGATCAACGGATGAATTGGCTGCCATCAAATCTCCGCAAATATCTGTAAATCTGTATTTCACAGGAAAATCGGGTTCAAAGATATCCATTGTCCCGTCCGAAATTTCATACACGCCCGGTGATATCTGGGTTATCGGGCTTGATTGGCCAGCCCTGCAACTTCCCCGTGGGAGCCGGATATTAAAGTCAGATCATAATTTCTGACCTACAAATCGAGGTATATTAAAAGTAGAATTGTCACGTCTTTGCGCAATGCGGCAAATTCAGAAAGACTCAAAAAAAAAGCCCCTCCACCTGAGGCGCTTATCCTTCTTAAAATTTTCATTAACCTAAACTTATGATGAACTTTTTTTATGTATTGAAGGACTATCATCAAAGCTGGTACTTCACCGCGAATTTAACAATCACCCACGCCGATTGATTTTAATTTACATTTAATAACATACCAGCCCAGAAATCTTTACCATGCTGAATCCAGGATCCATCATATTAATTTCTCCAGGTTTGCTTTGGCAATCGCTTCTGATTTGCTGTTTACCTGAAGCTTCGAATAAATATTTTTGATATGCGTTTTCGCAGTTTCTTTTGAAATATACAATTCTTCGGAAATCTGAGTATACGTCTTTCCTTCCGAAATTAATTGCAGAATCTCTGTCTCCCTTTTTGTCAGGGGTGAATTGGGGTTCACATGATAATTGTCAATCACCATCCGGCTATGCGGCTACTCATGGGTGCACCACCTTTAACAATTTCATCAAGAGCGGACAATAATTCCATGTAATTTGCACTTTTGGTGATGTATCCAGAGGCACCTGCTTTTAAAGCTTCAAATACCAACTCACTATCCTCATAGACAGTAACCATAATAATTTCGGTCTGAGGGCTTTTATCCTTTATGGTCTTCGTCCCCTGGATTCCGTTGATCCCGGGTAACTCTATGTCCATTAATATTATGTCCGAAAAATACGAGATATTCGTAAGAAAGATATCCCCCTTAATACGGTAGCTTTTCAGAAAATGACAATATTCTTTTGAATTTGAGGCACAATTTCATTTCAGCGTGCATCAATCGAAATTAAAACCGACCATCCGATCATTGCCAGACACCTGCCAAATCATCGTGGAGAATCACCGGATGCTACCGGGTATCAACTTCACGAAAGTCCTTAACTTTCGCGAAATTCTATTGAAGGATGGGCTTGGGAAGACAAAGAATTTTCGAAAGAAGAACGATTCACCATCTCCCAAAATCCGCTTTGCGAAGCAGAATATTAGCGTCCGTTATTCGAGGTACGCCCATCAAACGCCTTAGGGACAGCGAGCATGGTTTGCACAACCTCGCCTACCTTCCCCTTATTTTCGTAAGTTATTCCCAAAAAAGCAGCGATTGTTTTTGCCACTTGATTTTGATATGTTTTTGATTTCAATCGCATCTCTCCAAATGCAGGGGTTTCAGGACCCATTACGGCAAACCAGATATGCCTTGAACCAAAGGCCAAAAGCCGATGCCTTCGCCAATTATTTGCGCCATTACCCCGACCGTGATCAGTAGTTATGAAAAGCGTTGTCTGATCACGATAATCTAATTGGGATTGCACCCAATCCCACAATTGTCCGAGCATGGCATCTATGCTGTGTGCTGCTTTAAGATAGTCATCATACCGACCACCGTGAGCATGGTGATCCGTGCCGTCAAAACCAATAAATGTTACCCTCGGTCTTTCCCTTTTTAAATACTCAAAGGCGTATTGAAAAGTTAACGAATCAGAACGCACCAATGATTCTTTTTGGTAATCGTTCAACAATTGTTCTTTCCTCGAAATATTCCCGGATGCCATGCCTGTACCGGCATTCACATAAATACCTGACTTCTTTGCTCTGAGGATATATGGAAAGGCATCCCATGTGGCAAAGGCAGCCACCTGGTCTTTAAAATCCGGATGCTGCTGGATAAATTCAAGTACGGTGGCATTCGGATTCTCAATTTTTCTATTGGATGAAACTTTACTATCCCGGTAGCCAACCAACATTTCGCTATAGCCCGGATAGGATATCAAATGATAGTTGGTGCAGTTTACTTTATTTTTAAAGTTCCGATTTCCGTATAGCTGCCCCTTAATGGCAACATTATTCCACAGAAAAGGCATAAGGGCTTCTTTGCGCTGGTCGGCCTCCTGACGCCAGAACAGAGGGACTACAGTTGTATCGGTTACATAGCGCTGCTTAAACATCAACGATTTATCTGCCCCTTCAAATAATTCTTTCCAACGGAAGCCATCCAGCGTAACAATAATGATGTTTTTAGTGGAAGCCTCCTGGCCAAAGGAGGGAGAAAAACCCAATACTAACCCCAGTAAAATAAATTTCGCATATATCATGTTACGATAGGGCAATTGATGCCTCCATTATTCTCGGATAAAAAAATATACCTGAAGGGATGGGGGTATAGGGATATAGGGGTAATATTATTGTGCAGCCTTAAAAACGCGGAAGTACGATTAGGTATCATTTGGTGTCAAATGATATATCGCTGTCAAAGAATTGCCATTTTCTTATATTTTTACACGCACCGATTTTTATATCTCAATATGTGGTCAAACTATCATACGCATAGCAAATACTGCGATGGCAAAGGCGATTTGCAAGAATATCTTACTGCAGCAGGTGAAAAAAAAATTGTATCCCTGG
>JBDSIM010000076.1:0-41356 GCA_039917935.1 Cyclobacteriaceae bacterium
TGATGAACAGATCGATCAGCTTCACACGATTCAACAAGCCTTATTGGATAAGGAAAGGGAGATGATCCTAAAACTTCGTGATGAGGGCTCTATTACAGAAGAAGCTTTGCGCAAGATCGAATATGAACTCGATCTGGAAGAATCAAGATTAATTTTGGAAAAAGAGATCGCGTAGTTTATCGGTTGGGTCTGGGTAGGTCAGCAGGGACATGATTATCCGTCCCTGCTATGCCGTCGCCAATTCCTTTACTTAACAATATTCTTCAAAAACCTCTACCAAATGCTGCCCAATCATTTGGGCGTTTCTACCCTCAATATGATGCCGCTCTACAAAATGAACAAGCTCACCATCTTTAAATAAGGCGATTGCCGGTGAAGATGGCGGATAAGGTAAAGTAAATTCTCTTGCTTTGGCCACGGCCTCTTTATCGACGCCAGCAAAAACCGTTGTTAATGAGGTAGGTTTTTTATCAGTGTTCTGCAAGGCCCACTTTATTCCTGGTCTTGCAGCACCGGCGGCACATCCGCAGACCGAGTTAATTACCAATAAAGTAGTGCCTTTTTGATCTTTTAATTCGTGCTCTACCTCTGAAGAAGTTTTTAACTCTTTAAAGCCCGCACTGGTCAAATCGGTGCGCATAGGAGCTACTAATTGTTCGGGATACATATATTTATAAATTAAAGTAATCTAATATCTATATAACAAATTATAAAAATCCAAGTTCCAGCTTCGCAGCCTCACTCATCATCTCCTGTGAATACGGAGGATCAAACGTAATCTCAACCTTCACATCATTGACCCCTTCAATGGCTTTGATTTTTTGCTCAACTTCTACCGGAATAACCTCTGCGGAAGGGCAGGAGGGAGAAGTTAATGTCATTAATACAAAAACATTATTTACAGGATAAACGCTGATCTCATAGATCAGACCCAGCTCATATATGTCAACAGGGATCTCAGGATCATAAATCGTTTTGATCGCGTCTAATACCTTTTCCTGCAGACCGGGAATAGAAACATCCGTGACTTTTTGTTCAATATTTGATAACGGTTCACTCATGAGCTTACTTCCATTTTGGTTTTAAACGCCAACGCGTATAACTTCATCTGCCTGATCATGGCCGCAAAGCCATTCGAGCGCTGCGTACCAATAAAACGCTCCATGCCGATCTTTTTCATAAAATAAAGATCGGCCCCCAGAATCTCTTCTGGCGAGTGGCCATTAAATATCCTGATCAGCAAACTCACAAGCCCTTTGGTAATCGCCGTATTGCTATCAGCTCTGAAATATACCTTATTACTGTCCAGCGATGCAGTTAACCAAACTTTGGATTGACATCCCTTTACAATGTTGTCCTCTGTTTTTTCAGCTTCCGGCATCTCAGGAAGCCTTTGACCTAACTCCATTACATAGAAAACAGTCATTTCCATGTCTCCGTCAAGAAGGGAGAAGTCATTGATGGTCTCGTCCTGGGTTTGGTTTAGGGTCATTTATATACGGTCTTTTCGAGTTTAGATACCCTTGATTCGGGATCCGCTATTTTTTCAACCCTATCCGCAAGCTTTAATATCGCTCTTGTATTTTCCGAAGTTTGGAGATTAAGTTTAATGACTTCGTTTTTAACGCCTCTTAATTCGTCAAGCATATCATCTTGCCTGAGGAGCATTTCAGAAAGGCCTTCAACTATTCTACCTTCGTTTTCCATAATAAAAGGCTTATTTTTTCATGAAGCCAATGATCCTTTCCAGACCCTCCACCAACTGATCGATCTCCCGTTTAGTATTATAAACGGCAAAGGAGGCCCGAACAGTTCCCTCAATGCCGTAACACTCCATCAGAGGTTGTGTGCAGTGGTGGCCTGTCCGTACGGCAATTCCGCGGGCATCCAGCATTTGGCCGACGTCAAAGTGATGGATTCCTTTTACTGTAAAGGCGACAACGCCAACTTTTTCGGGAGCTGTTCCGACAATGGTGACAGATTTTAGTTTAGCAATCTTTTCTGTTGCATACGTCAGCAATTCATGTTCGTGCGCGGCGATATTTTCTCTTCCGATGTCCAGTATAAATTCCATGGCATGCCTAAAGGCGATGACATCGGCAATATTGGGCGTCCCCGCTTCAAATTTATAGGGCAGGTCATTGTAGGTGGTCTTTTCAAAAGTCACCTCTTTGATCATTTCACCACCACCCTGATAAGGCGGCATCTTTTCCAGCAGATCTCGCTTTCCGTATAGTATGCCCGTGCCGGTTGGGCCATACATTTTGTGGGATGAAAGGCAATAGAAATCACAATCAAGTTCCTGCACATCAATATCAATATGGGCTCCTGCCTGTGCACCATCAATTAAAACGACGGCACCGACGTCATGGGCAAGCCTGGTAATTTCCTTCACCGGGTTGATTGTTCCGAGACTATTGGAAGCATGATTAACGGCAACAATTTTTGTCCGTGTAGATAACTGTTGTTTATAAACTTCCATGTTCAGAACACCCTCACGGTTTACGGGTATTACTTTCAGCCTGGCCCCGTTCGATTCACAGACGAATTGCCAGGGTACAATATTGGAATGATGCTCCAGCGTGGAAATAATAATTTCATCACCCTCCTTTACAAATGCCCTTCCATATGAAGCGGCTACCAGGTTAATACTTTCGGTTACGCCACGGGTAAAAATAATCTGTTCTGCGGAAGGAGCATGAATAAAATTTTTCGCCGTTTCTCGTGTACTTTCGTACGCTTTGGTAGCCTTTTCTGCAAGTGTGTGAATTCCTCTGTGGATGTTCGCATTATAGCCCGTGTAATACGAGGCAAGTGCATCGATAACCCTTTTGGGTTTCTGATTAGTAGCGGCATTGTCCAGATAAACCAGGTCGCGGCCATTTACCTGTTGATGTAAAACAGGGAACTCCGTCCTTATTTTTTCAACATCAATACCAGTCGTAGTCGGTTGTTGGGATGCCTGCATGGATTAGAAATTTTATTGTAACCGTTCGCTGATCACAGCATCAATATAATTTTTTATCGGAGTATGTTTAATTTTATCCGTTACCTCCCCGGCAAAGGCATATAACATCATCGCTCTTGCTGAATCTTTGTGGATACCTCGGGTACGCAAATAAAATAATGCCTCTTCATCCAACTGCCCGGTAGTACACCCGTGAGAACATTTTACATCATCCGCCCAGATTTCCAACTGTGGCTTGGTATTGACCCCTGCTTTTTCTGACAGCAGGATATTTCGGTTTGCCTGAAACGCGTTTGTTTTCTGAGCTTGTGGACGCACAAATATTTTTCCATTAAAAACACCGCGGGAACTCCCATCCATAATGCCCTTATATAATTCGTTGGTAAAAGAATTTGGTTTTTTATGATCAACAACGGTATGGTTATCCGCCAAGGTATTATCGCCAAGCAGATACAGCCCATACATGTGAGATTCAATCCCTTCTCCATCAATCATCAGGTGAAGATTATTTCTCAGAATTTTACCTTGCAAGCTGAAGCTAAAAGTATTGACGCGGCTTGAATTTTTCTGATGGATCTCGGTGTTGGTATACTGATATCGGTTTCCCTTATCATTCTGGATACTGTAAAAGTTCAGGAGCGCATTTTCTGCTACCGCGATTTCTGTCACCAGGTTGGTAAAATGGTTTCCCGTTCCGAAAGAATTGAATTTTTCTACGATGGTAACTTCACTGCTCTTCCCTGTCAGAATCAGATTCCGGTTGGAACAAATAACTTCCCCTGCGGAAGCATCATTGATGTAGTAAATCATGATGGGCGCTTTTACCACTGACTGATCCGGGATGTTGATGAACAAACCGGCTCTCCAGTCTGCGGTATTCCAGGCGGCATAAGCATCTGTCTTAATACTGGTATACTGGTTGAAGTGCCTGATTACTTCCGGATTTTTAGCGTCCAAAACCTCTTGCAGATCCAAAACAGTCAGTTCGGATGGAGGGGAAATTATCGCTGAATGCTCTCTGGAATAAATTCCATTTACAAAAACAATCACGTTCGCTTCGACACCCGGTATGAGAAACGGTGTTAAATCTTTTACATGCGACGCTACCCGATCATGTTGAAAAGAAAAATTTTTTTCAAGCTCCCGCGTAAGGGGAGTGTATTTGTATTCTTCGTGTTTGGTTCCAGGGAGGCCAAGGTTCTGAAAAATACTCAGGGCATGGCTTCTCAGTTCGTCAGTAACAGGGAGAACCCTGCGCTGAATGAACGAAGAAACGTCGGAAGTTATATTTTTATCGGTTGTTGAAAGATTCATTATTACACGAGTTACGCCAGGGCTACCTCATCTTTTATCCAGTCATAACCTTTGGCTTCAAGTTCAAGGGCGAGGTCTTTTGTTCCGGATTTTACGATCTTTCCCTTATACAGCACATGCACGAAGTCAGGAATGATATAATCAAGAAGTCGTTGATAGTGGGTTACTACTATAATGGCGTTGTTTTTTGTGCGCAATTTATTGACGCCATTGGAGACTATTCTCAAAGCATCAATGTCCAGCCCCGAATCGGTTTCATCAAGAATCGCCAACTTGGGTTCAAGCATCGACATCTGAAATATCTCGTTGCGTTTTTTCTCACCACCAGAGAAGCCTTCGTTCAGCGCGCGATTTAAGAGTGACTGGTCTATCTCTACCAGTTTCATTCGTTCCTTCATGACCCTGAGAAAAGATACTGCATCGAGTGGCTGCTGGCCCCTATGAACTCGAATCTGGTTGACAGAGGTTTTCATAAAATTAATGGTACTCACTCCCGGAATTTCTACCGGATACTGAAATGCCATGAATATACCCTCACGAGCTCTGTCTTCCGGAGCCATGGCTAAAAGATCTTTCCCCAGAAACTCAACGCTGCCTTCCATGACTTCAAATTCTTCACGACCTGCCAGCACGGAAGCCAACGTACTCTTACCTGACCCATTAGGACCCATAATAGCATGTATTTCTCCCGCCTTCACCTCCAGATTTATTCCGTTCAGGATGTGATTATTATCAATTTTCGCGTGTAGATTCTGTATTGTTAACATCTATTTAATTTCAAGTTTCAAGTTTTCAGTTCAAAATTGAGCAACATCCTACATTGTTAAGTTTCAAATTCAAATTAGGAAGCCCTTCAATTCTAAACTTCAAAACTTTAAATTTCAATTTTTTTTAGCCCAAAATTTCAAACTTTCAATTTTAAACTCCTTACCCAACGCTGCCTTCCAGGGTAAGGGCCAACAGCTTCTGGGCTTCCACGGCGAATTCCATGGGGAGCTGATTCAAAACTTCTTTTGCATACCCATTGACGATCAAGGCTACGGCCGACTCTTCATCAATACCGCGTTGAAGGCAATAGAATATCTGATCTTCTCCGATTTTGGAAGTGGTAGCTTCATGTTCAATCCGGGCCGAGTTGTTTTCAACATCGATATAAGGAAACGTGTGCGCACCACATTTGTCGCCCATCAACAGAGAATCGCACTGAGAAAAATTACGGGCATTGGAGGCGCGCTTCATGATCTGCACTTGCCCGCGATAACTGTTCTGAGAGTGACCTGCGGAAATACCTTTTGACACGATCCTCGACTTCGTGTTCTTGCCGATATGAATCATTTTAGTTCCGGTATCAGCTTGCTGATAATTGTTCGTCACTGCAACGGAATAAAATTCACCCACGGAGTTATCACCTTTCAGGATGCAGGAAGGATATTTCCACGTGATAGCAGAACCCGTTTCAACTTGCGTCCAGGAAATCTTGGAGCCATCACCGGCACAAAGTCCTCTTTTGGTAACGAAATTATAAATGCCACCCTTACCATTCTTATCGCCGGGATACCAGTTTTGAACAGTTGAGTATTTCACCTGAGAATCCTTCATAGCATAGATTTCCACCACGGCGGCATGAAGTTGATTTTCATCCCGCATAGGAGCAGTACAACCTTCCAGGTAACTGACGTACGATCCCTCATCCGCTATAATAAGCGTCCTTTCAAATTGCCCGGTATTTGCGGCATTGATCCGGAAATAGGTAGACAATTCCATAGGACAACGAACACCTTTTGGAATATAGCAGAATGAGCCATCGGTAAATACAGCCGAATTCAATGCTGCAAAATAATTATCGGCTACGGGAACTACTGAACCCATATATTTTTTGATCAGGTCGGGATGCTTCTGGACGGCTTCTCCGAAGGAACAGAATATTATTCCCATTTCGCCCAATGTTTCCTTGAAGGTTGTCGCAACGGATACGCTATCAATTACCGCATCCACCGCAATGCCGGTAAGCCGTTTTTGCTCAGTAAGAGAAATGCCTAGTTTTTCAAAAGTCTTAATTAATTCTGGATCAATCTCCTCCATGCTTTTGGCTTTCGCACTTTGCTTGGGAGCAGAATAATAAATAATGTTCTGGTAGTTAATTTCAGGATAGGTGACATTAGGCCAGCGCGGCTCCTTCATTTTTACCCACTGTCTGTAAGCCTTCAGTCGCCACTCAAGAAGCCATTCTGGTTCGTTCTTTTTGGCGGATATAAACCTTACGATATCTTCACTCAGGCCTTTGGGAGCAGAATCCGCCTCAATGTCGGTTGTCCAACCATGTTCGTATTCCTTTGAAGTTAGTTCCTCTAAAACCTGGTTGTCTTTACTCATATAGCCTATTTAGACTGATTTTAATTAGTACAAATCTATAACAAAATATGGATTTAAAGGTTCTTTGGGGAGGTATTAAGTGCCTGACTTTTGATCATTTATTCATTCAGGAGCCAAGATTTAGACTTCTGTCGAGGCTTTCTTCCAGCGAAATCATAGTTTCTGTTCTTTCAATACCGTCGATTTGCTGAATTTTGTCGTGCAAGACCACTTTGAGGTGGTTGGTGTCCTTGCAGTGAATTTTCACGAACATACTGTAATTGCCTGTGGTGTAGTGAATGCTCGTGACCTCGGGGATGGTCTTCAACTTTGTCATTACCTGTTCATATAAGGCGCTTTTTTGAAGAAAAATGCCTATGAAAGCAGTGATATCATATCCCAGCTTAGCATAATTCACTTTGAGAGTAGTTTTTTCAACAATACCGGCTTCTTCCATCTTGCTCATGCGCACATGAACGGTTCCGCCCGAAACAAATGCCCTTTTGGCTACCTCTGTGTACGGTTTCTTGGCATCCTGCATGAGGATTTCCAAAATTTTCAAGTCTATATTATCAACTTTTAAATTTTCGGCCATATTCAAATTTGATTTTTAGCTTATCTTCAAAAATAATAAAAAATAATAAAAATAATACAATTGTCAATCCCTTTCGTTGATCGATATGGCAATAATATTGTTCCTTTGTTGCGTTATTAACAATCACAACACACCTTGTAGGGTGTTGAAACTGGCAGACAAGCCCTCCGGTCTCGGGGGTGGAGAAACAGGAAAAAAGTTTCGCCGATCTGCCCGATCTTAAAGGGTTTCATTAAGATCGGGAATTTTCGGTAAACCTAACCGCTCCGTGGAGGTTCGAACCCTTCCCCTACAGCAAAGATGTTCTTTAAAATTGTAGGGTGGTGAAATTTGGCAGACATACCCTCCTGTCTCGGGGGTGGGGAGCAAAGGATAAACACAGGATAATGGGTTGACCACTAAGAAGTTTTCTTATGTCCTGCGGCTAACTTCCCCGTGGAGGTTCGAACCCTCCCTCTACAGCAGCTCAGTTTAGGTTAATGAGTTATTCAGAGCTAAACCCACTGTTTCGATAGGGATCGAAAGGTGGGTTTTTTTGTGTCCTTTTACCTGAGATGGTCTTGATTTGCTGGTAAACAATCGTTTGCTTTGAATCGGTGTAATTGGTTAAATTTATCTTTCCTATGAAATCGTTTCCCTGGCTTAAGCATTATCCCAAAGGTATTCCGCACGAAATTCCGCTTTACGAGTTCAATTCTGTTGGCCATCTGTTCGAGGAAAGCTGTAAGAAATATGCAAATAAAGTGGCCTTTGAAAATATGGGGGCACGCCTTACTTATGGCGAGCTAGACAAACTAACGTCAGATTTCGCAGCGTTCCTTCAAAAAGACTTGGGATTAAAAAAAGGAGAACGAATTGCCATACAAATGCCCAATCTGTTGCAATTCCCTGTCGCTTTCTTTGGCGCTTTGCGCGCGGGATTAATTGTCGTTAATACGAATCCGCTGTACACTCCCAGGGAAATGGAGCACCAATTCAAGGATTCCGGCGCCGTTGCGATTGTCATTGTCGCCAATTTCGCGAGCAACCTGGAGAAGATCATTTCCAAAACACAGATCAAACATGTGATCGTTACCAGTTTGGGAGACATGCTCGGCGGATTAAAGGGTGCTATCGTCAATTTTGTGGTGAAAAATGTAAAGAAAATGGTTCCCGCCTATCACCTTCCTGAAGCCTTATCTTTTAACGCGGTTATGCGGAAAGGCCGGGCGTTGAAACTTAACAAACCCGAAGTTAACAACGATGATATAGCGGTATTGCAATATACTGGTGGTACAACAGGGGTATCGAAAGGTGCCAAGCTTTCACACGGAAATCTCGTGGCGCATAATTCTATGATAACCCATTGGTTTCAACCATATCTGAATAGAGGAGGGGAGGATCTGATTATTACAGCCATTCCCATGTATCACATATTTGCTTTGACGGTCAACGGGTTATTGATGTTCAGTACCGGAGTGAAAAACGTGCTGATCACCAACCCGCGGGATATGAAAGGGTTTTGCAAAGAATTGCACAAACATAAGTTTACCATACTGACGGGGGTGAATACTTTGTTTAACGGACTATTAAACAGTCCGGCATTTAAAGACCTCAATTTTTCACACTTGAAAGGTGCGATCGGCGGTGGGATGGCTGTGCAGGATGCTGTGGCAATGCGTTGGAAAGAAGTAACGGGAAAACCCCTTCTGGAAGGGTATGGTTTAAGTGAAACCTCTCCGGTATTATGTTGCAATCCGCTGGATGGAAACCAGCGAATGGGAAGCATAGGCATACCGATGCCGAGTACAGAGGTTTCTATTTTTGATGATAACGGAAAGGAACTATCAGTAGGGGAAGTAGGTGAAATCTGCGCCCGTGGCCCCCAGGTGATGTCAGGATATTGGAATCAGGATAACGTAGGTGTGTTCCTGACCGGTGGTTGGTTTAAAACCGGAGATATCGGTAGCATGGATAAGGATGGTTTTTTTAAAATCGTTGATCGTAAAAAGGATATGATCAAGGTTTCTGGATTTAATGTTTTTCCCAATGAAATTGAAAATGTGTTAGCAGGACACCCCAAAGTTCTCGAAGTGGCTGCCATCGGTGTCCCGGATAGTAAATCAGGAGAAGTGATTAAGGTGTTTGTTGTTAAAAAAGATCAAAGCCTGACTGAAAAAGAATTGCTGGATTTTTGTCGTGAGAATCTAACCAATTATAAAATTCCGAAACACTTTGTTTTTAAAAATGAACTCCCTAAAACAAATGTGGGTAAGATCCTTCGAAGGGCGCTTAAAGAAGCCGAGCCCGCGGTCGTGACCAGTCATTAGCGTTTTGTGTGGTTCAATTTTTTGTCAATTGTAAAATTGTTAATTGTCAACTGATCATGATCGGATTTTTTGAACATCAGTATTTATCCTACAAAAAGAATCACATTAAAAATCTGCTGGCCCTGGCGAAAGCGGATGGAACTGTCCACCCAAAAGAGGAGTTGCTTCTTTTTAAGATTGGCAAGCGCTATGGTCTGAAAGAAAGGCAGATCAAAGAACTTATCGCCAGCGATGAAAAACATACCATTATCGTTCCGGACAACCACAACGACAAAATGAATCTGATTTATGATTTGTTGTTGATGATTCATGCCGATCAACGGGTTGTGAAAAATGAGCTTGAATTTTTTGAGAATGCAGTGAAAAAATTCGGCATGAAAAAAGAAATGGTCAAATGGTTGCTTTCTATATTTGAGAAAAAGGGAATGCCTCCTCCGGAAGAAGATTGGGAAGAAATTAAACTGGAAGCAAAGGAGAGGTTTTCATTGAAGTGAGATTGTTCCTGCTTAAGCTTCCTGCTAGTGGGTCAGTGGTTAGGCCTCACCTGAATTGGATTTGAATAAATTGGTACTTGGTTTCTAACCTTGAGTCACGTCCCACAATCCTTGTTCGCTAAAGCTTGCGGCGGACAAGGTCACACCTTCACTAAAGGTACGCTGGACAAAGTTCCACTTTTTAACTCAGCCTCTCTATCCAAACGTGTTTTTACCCTGTACCATTTCGAGCGTGTAACCGAAACGAGGAGCGGACCTGCTTGAGTTTCCATAACAGAGCCTTAACAATTTGACAATCTGGCAGTTCTTTGGGAGAAGTAATGTTAACCATCCAGATTTATTACCACGAGAGTTTCTCATTCGCAAATTCAATTGCAGATATCAAGCCCTTATATGGGCCGTAGAGGCCATCAAGAAATTGCCACGCATAAGATATCTTGTTCCTTAAGACTCAAATTTGGTGAAAACTGGTATAATTATTATGGAGAATGTGGTTACCAGTAAATACTTCTGAACATAAACCCTGAAGTAAGACCAAATCCTTAAATTGAGAGCACTATCGTGATGGCATATGGATGAATACAGGAAGCTGACCAGTCAGGAAAAAGCGCTGCGCATCAATTTAAGTAGGGCTATTTATGGCTCCTTCGCTGAAATTGGGGCTGGCCAGGAAGTTGCTGCAAACTTTTTCAAGGTCGGGGGTGCTTCCGGCACCATTGCTAAAACCATCTCTGCATATGACATGAAATTCAGCGATGCCATTTATGGCGTGTGTGATCGGTATGTTTGCGAAGACCGCCTGACTCAGATGCTGGACCATGAATATGTTTTGCTTGCCGAGCGACTTCCTCATCGGATAGAAACCACTCGTTTTTTCGCTTTCGCGGATACGGTAGAAATTCTGAACTATGAACGCACCAATCAGGGGCACGGGTGGATGGGACTTCGGTTCCAGTTAAACCCATTAACAGAGCCCAATGAGTGTGTGATTCACATTAAAATGCACGACAACGATCCACTTCAGCAACAATTGGGAATTGGAATCGTCGGCGTCAATATGATTTACGGGTGTATGTTCATGAGCGAGCCCGAAGAAATACTGATGTCGCTGATTGATGGGTTGACCGGCAGAAGAGTTGAGATCGATATGTTCCGACTTTCCGGCCCTGATTTTAAGCATGTTGATAACAGGCTAATGGCATTAAAGCTCGTTAAAAACGGGTTGACGAAGGCTGCCATGTTCGGTCCCAGTGGAAACGTCATGCAACCCTCGGATGAATTATACAAAAAGAACGTGCTCGTTCTGCGCGGACGTTTTCGCCCGCCTACCAATGTCAACGTTGATATGTTGTTGTCTTCACGCCGTCATTTTAAACGAGAGCCTGATGTCGACCGGTCCAAAATTATGCTCATTTCCGAGCTCACCCTGAATGATCTGAGTCCGGATGGCAAAATTGATGAAAGAGATTTTCTTCATCGGGCCGATATCATTTGTTCGTTAGGTCAAAATGTACTGATCTCGAACTATTTCGAATATTACCGGCTCGTGGATTATTTATCACGCATTACCAGGGGAAAAAAAATAGGCATTACCATGGGTATATTTGCCCTTCAAAAAGTGTTTGAAGAAAAAACATATGAGAATCTTCGCGGGGGTATCCTGGAATGTTTTGCTTCGCTCTTTGGTACAAACGTTAAACTTTATATCTACCCCGCCCTCCGGAAAGACAAAACACTTTTTACGCTGAAAGATTTTGAACAGCAACTGCCGAATAATTTAAAGAATATTTTCCGGTACCTGGTCGACAACAATAAGCTGGAAGACATTAACGATGCCAACGTAAAAAATCTGGAGATTATTTCAGATAATGTCCTGGCCATGATAAAGAAAGGTGAATCAGGTTGGGAAAATTTTGTTCCTCATAAAGTGGAAGAGGCCATCAAGGCACAAGGACTGTTTGATTACCCTATACCTGTTGAACCAAAACCGGTTTCAGTGGAAAGTTAATGGCTGATAATAAATTTCTTTTTCAACATGATGACCTGGCGAAGCTGATTGTTCGTGCTACTTGTGGAGGATTATTAGTACTACACGGAGCCAATTCGGTTATCCACGGAATTCAGCACATCAAAACTATGGTGACCAACGCGGGCCTGCCTGAATTTTTTGCTTATGGTAATCTTGTGGGCGAATTCATTGCGCCTTTGTTTATGATCTTTGGGTTCAAGGCAAGGATTGCTGCACTGATCGTAGCCCTTAATATGTTCCTGTCCATTCTCATTGCCCACCAGGATATCGCCTTTTCACGTAATGACTTTGGCGGTTGGATGATAGAATTAAATGTCTTTTATCTGATGACTGCACTGGCTGTGTTTTTTGCCGGGTCAGGTGCATATAGCCTTTCACGAGGTAGGGGAAAATGGGATTGATAGGCTGACCGATAAGGATCCCTTGCAAATGATAAAACGACTACGTCCAGTTAGGCGACTAATCGGCATACTTTTTTACGATTCGGTATTATTCCCAATCCATCCGAAACACCCGTCAAGATGAATGCCCAGGTTTCACAAATGTTCAGGTCTGTTCAGGTCTATTTTCCCTTTCTACAGGATTACAGGTTTCAGCTGCAGAGAAACGTAAGGTGCTTATTCCATAAAACCCACGAGAAGGATTTCGAAGCACTTTCCCATTTACCAAAATCCTCCAACAAATTATTTTTGGATATTGGTGCCAATCGCGGAGAAGCGATACAATCAATCCTGTTAAAGAGGCCTGATGCCAATGTGATCGCCTTCGAACCAAACGCCCATTTACATGCCAAGCTTAAGAATCTGTTTAAAGGTGATAAAAGAGTTGAGTTTTATAACCTGGGGTTAGGAAGTTCAACCGGTACTTTTGAGCTTAGTATTCCATTTTACAACGATTATATGTTTGACGGGCTAGCTTCTTTCAAAGAGGAAAGAGCACGCGGCTGGTTAAGAAACAGACTGTATGGATTTCAAAGTTCCAAACTGAAAATTAAAAAGGAGATATGCATTGTTAAACCTTTGGATGACCTTAAGCTCAAACCGTATTTTATAAAAATCGATGTGCAGGGTTTTGAATACGAGGTTCTATTGGGAGCAAGAAAGACGATCACGTCATCCAAACCGATTTTATTGATTGAATCGCCAGGCAAGCCTGAAATTGAATTTCTAGAATCTTTCGGTTACAACTGTTTTGTGTATAAGGACAATAACCTGGTACGCGGCAAACAAGGCCTCAATGTATTTTTCATCCCCGGCCATTTGCAATCAGAATAACACCTGGTCTCACCAATATTCCCAAAACAAAATTATGCTGTAACCAAATATTGCTGGATCGCTTTCATTCTGCTATCCAGTTCGTCGTCGGCTTTTTCGAAATTTGATTTCGCCTCCAGCTTACAGTTAACACTGATGTAAAATTTTATTTTCGGTTCAGTGCCGGATGGACGAATAGAAACTTTTGTGCCATCCTCAAGGTAGAATTGAAGCACATCGGAAACCGGGAAATACAATTTGGTTTTTTCCCCAGTCATTAAATCCTTTTCTTCTGATACTTTATAATCCAACAACCGGATCACCCGGCTACCGGTAATTTGTTTGGGGGGATTGTTCCTGAATTTCTCCATCATTTCCTTGATTTCCTGCTCCCCCTGCTGACCTTTCCGGGTAAGGTTCAGTAAACTTTCTTTATAGAAACCGAATTCGACATACATATCGATCAGCCAGTCATACAGGGATTTATTTTCTTCTGTGCTGCTGGCAGCCATGGCTGCAAAAAAGGCACACGCGGACACGGCATCTTTGTCACGCACAAAATCGCCGACCATGTACCCATAACTTTCTTCGCCGGCGGCAATGAACCTTTTTTTACCTTCTAGTTTTCCCATCAATTCAGCAATGTATTTAAACCCGGTCAGGGTGTTGTAACACTCAACCCGTAGTTTTGCGGCCATGACATCCACCAGGTCTGAGGTCACTATAGTTTTGGCTATATAGGCATTGCCCGTATCTTTCAGATTCTTTAAAATAAAATACATCATCAGACTGAAAGCCTGGTTTCCATTCAATAAAGTAAATTCACCATTTGCCTTTCGCACGCCAATGCCAACCCTGTCTGCATCAGGGTCTGTTGCCATAACCATCGTGGCCCCTACTTCTTTACCCTTCTTGATCACCATCTCCATTGCGGACTCTTCTTCAGGGTTAGGGGAATGAACGGTGGGAAAGTTTCCATCCGGCTTTCTTTGCTCTTCCACAACATGAATATTGTTAAATCCGATTTGTTTTAAACACTCCGGAACCATGGTAATGCCTGCCCCGTGAAGACTGGAATATACCAGGGGAATATTTTTATGTTTTGCGATTACTGAATTGTTTGGAATCAGCTTTTTCACTTCTTCATAATAAGCCTCCTCTATCTCAGGTCCTATCAAATGAATCAAAGCGGGATTTGCTTTAGACCTGACCTGTTCAAACGATGTTATTTTCTTCACTTCCAGCGTGATGTTTTTATCGTGGGGCGGAACGACTTGTGCGCCATCATTCCAATATGCTTTATATCCGTTGTATTCTTTGGGATTATGGGATGCGGTAATCACTATTCCAGAGTGACATTTTAAATAGCGGATGGCAAAGGAAAGGAGGGGTGTAGGCCTTAATTCCGGAAATATGTGAACATGAATACCATTTGCAGAAAAAACATTTGCTGTGACCTCAGCAAAAAAAGGACTGTTATTGCGATTGTCATAGGCAATAGCCACACTGACTTCTTTGCCCGGGTATGTTTTGTTCAGGTAATTTGCGAGGCCCTGAGTAGCCATACCTACGGTGTATTGATTCATGCAGTTTGAACCTGCACCCATGATTCCACGCAAACCACCGGTTCCGAACTCAAGGTCTTTGTAAAAGTTATCGATCAGTTCTTTTGAGTCCTGCTGATTTAAAAGTGATTTTACAAGTTCTTTAGTGCCGTTGTCAATAACGACACTATTCAGCCATTCATTTGCCTTAGCTTGAACTTGTTTCAGTAATACGGACATGGGTAGATTAGCGTTGGTTAAAAATTATTTGGGCACAAAGAGAAGCGCGCCGTCTCCGCCCACTGCGGGGAGAGATTGTATTCTTTGTGCCTTCATTGCTTTGTGGCTAGATTCAAAAATATTTTAAAATTACAAATTTCCGCGTAAAGCTTGTTCGCGTTCAATTGATTCAAATAAAGCTTTAAAATTCCCCTTGCCAAAAGATTTTGCGCCGTTGCGTTCAATGATCTCAAAAAATACGGTAGGCCTGTCCTGCACAGGTTTGGTAAAGATCTGAAGGAGATAACCCTCTTCATCGCGATCAATCAGAATATTTAGTTTTTTTAATTCTGTAAGGTCTTCATCAATTTTTCCAACGCGATCCAAAACATCCTCATAGTAAGTATCGGGCACGTATAAAAATTCCATGCCTCGTTTGCGAAGTTCACTTACGGTTTGTAAAATATCATCGGTGGCTATGGCAATGTGCTGAACACCGGGCCCATGATAAAAATCCAGGTACTCTTCAATTTGCGATTTCTTTTTCCCTGCGGCAGGCTCGTTGATAGGAAATTTTATGTAACCATTTCCGTTGGATACTACTTTAGACATCAATGCACTGTATTCGGTCGAGATATCACTATCATCAAAAGTTACCAGTAATTTAAAACCCATCACCTGTTCATAAAAATGCACCCAATAATTCATCTTTCCCAGCTCCACGTTGCCGACACAATGGTCAACATACTTTAACCCGATGGGCTCAACAGATAGTAAACTTTTGTAGGATTGATAACCAGGCAAAAAGGGTCCTTTGTATTTTTTTCTTTCCACAAAAGTATGGATCGTATCACCATAGGTTTTGATGGAGGCAACGACGACTTCCCCATGCTCATCCCGAATTGTTTTTGGTTCACTTGCCACTTCTGCACCCCGCAACGTGGTTTCATCAAATGATTTCCGGGCATCGTCCACCCATAGCGCCAAAACCTTAACCCCGTCACCGTGTTGCTGAACATGAGCAGCAATCTCAGAATCATTACGAAGAGACGTCGTCAGCACGAACCGAATCTTATTTTGTTCCAACACGTAGGAAGCTCTGTCGCGAACCCCTGTTTCAGGCCCGGCATAGGCTAATACCCGAAAGCCCATACAATTTTGATAATACAATGCGGCCTGCTTCGCGTTTCCTACATAAAATTCGATATGGTCGGTGCCATTAATGGGCAGAAAATCGGCTTCCATAGGATTGTTTTGAATGGTTAATATGGCCTAAAAATAACAGTTGCAAACGAATGAATGAAAATTACTGACGTTGTTTTCTTTGTCTTTTAGTCATTCTAACCCTGTTATGTGCGGTAATCATTTTGTTATTCAATGAATTCTGTAATATTTGCGGAAAATTGTTTTATGGACCTCAAAGAACTGGATGCGGAATTGCTTGAAATTGAGAAGAGAAAAGCGGCGCTAAGTAAATTACATTATAACGATCCAAAATACGATGACCTTGAGGAAGAACTTCACGACCTGGAGGATGATTTGCAGGATAAGCACGGGGAATACCTGGAGGAGGCTCTTCAGAAAGTTCATGATGATGTTTGTCCGGATAACGATTTGCTGATGCCCATCGCTTACCTGGGCAAAGGTGTACCGGTGGACGTGGATAGATTGCCCGGTAAAGACACGCGCCTTATTCTCGTCACTAATCCACCGAGGATTATACTTGCTGTAGGCAAAGAAAAACAGGAAGTTGTCTGGACAGCCGGGAAATGAGTTGACAATTAATCAATTTTATGCCATAAGCAAGGCAGGCCACATTGACAAGAATTACCAATGTAGTTGTCATTGTCAATTGATTAATTGGCCAATTGTCAACGCTAAGCGAATCCAAGTTTTTTTCTCACACGCTGCAACACTTCTCTGGCTATTATGCGTGCTTTCGCCTCTCCTTGCTCCAGTTTTTTATTCAGTTCAGGAAGGTTACTCATATAAAAATTAAAAGCTTCCCGCTCTTTAGAAAAGCGCTTAACAATCAGTTCGTAAAGTTCCTGTTTCGCGTGTCCATATCCGTAATTACCGCCGAGGTATTTATTTCGCATAGTGTTTTTTTCTTCCTCAGTGGCCAGTAAATTATAGATCGCAAATACATTATCCGTATCCGGATTTTTTGGGGTTTCCAGTGCGGTGCTATCTGTAACGATCCCCAACACCTGTTTTTTTAGTTCTTTATCCGTAAGGAATATATCGATGGTATTTCCGTAAGATTTACTCATTTTCTGACCATCTGTGCCAGGAACGGTCATCACCTGTTCTTCAATTTTTGATTCGGGAAGAACAAAGGTTTCTCCGTACAGACTATTAAAAGTGGATGCAATATCGCGTGCAATCTCCACATGTTGGCGCTGGTCTTTTCCCACCGGAACATATTGGGCATCGTATAAAATGATATCTGCAGTCATTAATACGGGATAGGTAAAAAGTCCGGCATTGACATCGGCGAGTTTTTCCGACTTGTCCTTAAAGGAATGGGCATTCGCAAGCATAGGAAACGGTGTGAGGCAGTTCAGGTACCAGGTGAGTTCACAGACTTCAGGAATGCGCGATTGTCTGTACATATAATTTTTTTCAACGTCAAAACCGAAAGCCAGCCACGCAGCGGCTATAGCATTTACATTGCTGGTGCGGGTAGCGGCGTCTTTAATTGATATGAGTGAATGGAGGTCGGCAATGAAAAAGAATGACTCGTTTCCTGACTGCTTTGAAAGTTTGATCGCGGGAATAATTGCGCCTAATAAATTTCCGAGATGAGGTTTTCCGCTACTTTGGATGCCGGTTAAAATTCTAGCCATATTATGCAAAGAAAATAAAATATTGATAACAATGCCTATCGGGGTGAATTTTCCAGGGATGTTTACAAATCAGGATGGATTGTGCATCACGCCCCAGAAAATTGATACGCTTACAGGCCAGCAGATTGCGCGGATCACTCGCCACATCACTTACCGTTTTATATAAGTTTCACTCCCTAAAGGAAATTAAATGCTGTGTTAATTCGTTAATCTTGCACAAAACGAATTCCTGTTTTATGATAAAACCCGTATTAATCCTTGTTTTTTTGACTTCCATGGTCAATTCCATAGCACAGCAAGCTAAGCAACTTAATTTCCGAGAGGAAACTTTTGACTTTGGGAGTATAGAGGAAGAAAAGGGCCCCGTTACCCATGAGTTTGTGTTTCTTAATAATAGCCCTCGGCCGGTTAAGATACTCAAAGTCCAGGCTTCCTGCGGCTGTACCACACCCGGTTGGTCTAAGGAGGTAGTCGCTCCGGGAAAAGAGGGTTTTATTCAGGCGGCTTATAATCCCAAAGGCCGCCCGGGCTTCTTTACAAAATCGTTAACCGTCACTACTGATCTGGATGCCAATCCTGTCATGCTTCATATAAAAGGGCAGGTCACAAATGAGGGCAAGCCTGTGGTGGCCGATTTTCAGGTGAGCAAGGGCAGTTTAAAATTGAAAGTTTCGTCTTTTAATATGGGAAAGGTTTACTTAAAAGATGAATATGCGGTGCGTGAGTTTCCCGTGATGAACGGGGGGTCGGATCCGCTCACTTTTTCAGGTAATTTTGTACATCCGCCTTATATAAAAGTGGATGTTCAGCCAAGATCCCTGGCACCCGGTGAAAAAGCCACTGTCAAAATCAGTTATAACGGTGCGGTAAAAAACCAATATGGATTTCAATCTGATAATATCGAAATCGAAACGAACGACTCAGATAATCCTGTCAAGTCTTTTTCTGTCTATGCTACATTAGAAGATTTCTTTCCGCAATTATCTGCAAGCGATCTTGCAAAAGCGCCCCAACTTTCACTGGGCTCATCATCTCTTGATTTTGGTAAGATCAAGGCCAATAGTGAAACTGAAAGGGAAATTCAGTTTACCAATACCGGAAAAAAAGAATTAAAGTTAAAATCAATCCAGCCAAACTGCACCTGCATTACGGCCACCGCTTTAAAAACTTCCCTTAAACCAGGTGATAGCAGTACGATCAAAATTCAATTCAACCCCCAGGCCAGGAGTGGTACGCAACAAAAAGCTATTTCGCTCTATTCGAATGACCCAAAAAATCCCGTCCAGCGACTCACCTTCACCGCGTATGTTGAGTAAACATCAGTGAACCATTAACCAATGGTCATGAACCGATGAACTCTCATGCCAATACCCAATACCTAATGACTATCGACTATCGACTATCGACTTCTGCCTTAAACGAAAGCCGGAATCCCCGTAATATCATTACCCAATATGAGCAAGTGAATATCATGCGTTCCTTCATACGTCAAAACCGATTCAAGGTTCATCATATGCCGCATGATAGGGTACTCACCGGTAATGCCCATAGCGCCATGAATTTGTCTTGCCTCACGCGCAATCTCTAAGGCGACCTGTACATTGTTGCGTTTGGCGAGTGATATTTGAGTGGTGGTGCCTTTGCCTTCGTTCATGAGCACGCCTAATCGCCAATTCAGCAACTGGGCTTTGGTAATTTCAGTAAGCATTTCTGCCAGTTTTTTCTGCACTAGCTGAAATGAGCCAATCGGTTTTCCAAACTGAATCCTTTCTTTGGCATAGCGGCGGGCAGAATCATAACAATCCATCGCTGCGCCAATAGCGCCCCAGGCTATTCCATATCGGGCCGAATCCAGACACATGAGCGGAGCACCCAAACCATTTTTGCCTGGCAATAAATTTTCTTTTGGCACTTTCACATTATCAAAGACGAGCTCGCCTGTAGTACTGGCTCTCAATGACCATTTTCCATGAGTTTCCGGTGTTGAAAAACCCTCCATTCCTCTCTCTACAACCAAACCATGAACCCGTCCATCTTCATTTTTAGCCCAGACCACTGCCACATCTGCACGCGGCGAATTGGATATCCACATCTTAGCGCCATTGAGCAAATAATAGTCACCCATGTCTTTAAAATTGGTGAGCATTCCACCTGGATTCGAACCGTGGTCTGGCTCGGTTAGTCCAAAGCACCCAAGCCATTCTCCGGAGGCAAGTTTGGGTAAATATTTCTTTCGCTGTTGATCATTTCCGAATTTGTAAATCGGATACATCACAAGGGAACCCTGAACGGAAGCGGTGGAACGCATGCCTGAATCACAGCGTTCAATTTCCTGCATGATGATTCCATAGCTGATATAGTCGAGTCCGCCGCCGCCATATTCCTCGGGAATGGTGGGCCCAAAAGCGCCGATGTCGCCGAATTTTTTTACAATTTCAAAGGGGAAATAGGCGCGTTGAGCCCAATCTTCGATGAAGGGAGATATTTCTTTTTTTACGAAGCCACGCAGGGAACTTCGGATCAGTTTATGCTCTTCTGTCAGCAGGTCATCTATTAAGTAAAAATCAGGGTGCTCATAGGCATCTTGCTTTAATGATATGCCGGACTTTACCTCGCCGGTAGGTTGTTGCTTGGGCATAATGTTGGTATTGATTAATCCGTTAAATTCGCGCAAAGTTAAACAGTAATTTACAATTTAGCGTCTAGAATATGGCAGATGAACCGGTGGATAAAAACCTCCTGGCACAGTTAAAAAAACTTCAGGACAAGTACGATTTTCTGGGTCAGGACATCGCCTCCTATCTCGATGGGCTTTTGTATTCCGATTACATCACCTACTGGGACTACGTGCATCTGGATACGTTGCTGAGTCTTCAGAATCCAAAAACCAGCTTTCCGGATGAAAAGGTTTTTATCATCTACCATCAGATTACAGAATTGTATTTTAAACTGGTTTTACTGGAAATTGAACAAATAGCGGAGCGCCAGAATATTGATGAACAGTTTTTCACAGACCGTTTAGAACGTATCATCCGCTATTTTAAGAATCTCGAGAGTTCTTTCGATATCATGGTAAAGGGGATGGAGAAGGATCAATTTCAAAAATTCAGAATGGCTTTATTGCCTGCCAGTGGATTTCAGTCAGCCCAGTATCGATTCATTGAAATCGGGTCAACAGACATGATCAACCTGGTGGCCATGGATGAGCGGGAAGCAGTGCGCAATGGAGATGTCAGAGATATGGTGGAGAAATTGTATTGGAAAAGGGGCGCCACCGATCTGAGTTCGGGTGCGAAGACGCTAACCCTGCAACAATTCGAAAATCATTACATGGAAGAATTTTACCAGGCAGGCCTCAAATATAAAAGCAATAATTTAAGGCAGGTCTTTAATCGAAATTTTGCCAGTGGCCCTGCGAGGGACAGGCTCGTTCCGCGATTGCAGGAGTATGATATGTACGTGAACATTTTCTGGCCCCTTGCCCATTTAAAGTCCGCTGCGACTTACCTGAAAAACGACCCTGAAATACTGAAAGCAACCGGTGGTACCAATTGGCAAAAGTACCTTCCGCCTCGTTTTCAAAAGCGAATGTTTTTTCCAGAATTATGGACTGCAAAGGAAACGGAAGAATGGGGTATCGCCGTTTTTAAACGCGCGTTAGAAGCACAGAAAGCAGAATAGCTATTGGCAATTAGGTGTTGGCGTTGGGTAGCTACGTTTGAAGTTGAACTTACTGTTTTGATAGCTGTAAGGGCCAACCCTCCAAAAAAGCAAACAAGTTTTTGGATCCCCAAAAGCCAACGCCTTTCTGCACAAGTGCTCAATAACTTACATCAACCCTTATTTTTTTTTAAAATGATTAATTTGCGGGTATAATACCTGTAGGTGAAAACCGTTACAATTCTAATCGTGCTATTAGCCGTCAGCCCTGCGTTGTCAGCACAGGGCGTGACACGTCAAACCTTTCATGATCCAGACAGGCAAAAACTCAAAGAAGTCTACCAGGTAAAAGACACCGTTCGAAATATTCTTCACGGCGGATACGTCTCCTACTATCTCAACGGCATTGTGGAATCAAAGGGCCAGTTCACCAATAATGAAACCTCCGGAAAATGGGAATTTTTTTATGAGACTGGCAAGCTAAAGATGCGGGGAGTGTTGAAGCAAAATGCAAACACAGGACTTTGGGAATACTTTTATGAAAGCGGACAGAAAAGTATGCAGGGGAATGTTAATGGAAAAAACCGCGAAGGTGAATGGACTACGTTTTATGAAAACGGCCAGATCAAGGAAGTGGGAGAGTACACGGGTAGTAAACGCAATGGCTTATGGAAGACCTATTTTGAAGATGGTTTGTTAAAAGGTGAGATCGAGTATGTCAATGACTCCGGACGTTTCACAGAGTTCTATCATTCCGGAAAAATCTATTCTGAAGGTCCAAAAACAGGTTCCCACCATGTTGGGAGGTGGAGATTTTTCGCTGAGGATGGCCTTATTCAATCCGAGGGCGATTTTACTAACGGAAAGAAAAACGGTGACTGGATCCACTATTACGCGAATGGAAAAATTTCCGCAAAGGGGAAATACGCCCATGACCAACGGAATGGCTATTGGGATTTTTTCAATGAGAATGGTAACCCAAGCCGTTCTGGTCCATTTGAAAATGGTTTAAAGACCGGAGAATGGAAATCTTTTTACGCCAATGGTTCTCAAAGCAGTGTAGTCACCATTCAAAACGGAACGGGCGAACACCGCGAATACTATCCCTCCGGAAAATTGAAATTGCAGGGAAAAACTATTCAGGAAAATCGTGAAGGGAAGTGGGAGTTTTTTTACGAGAGTGGTGAGCGGGAAGGGGAATGTAATTTTCAGAGTGGGAAAGGTATTTTTTACGGATATTTTCCAAACGGGAATCTTCAGACCAAAGGCATGATGAATGGTGACCTAAAGACGGGCACCTGGGAGATCTATGAACCCGATGGAAAGCTATCGGGCTACTACAGGCCGTTTTATGACAACAAGAAAATCGGTAACGAAATTGTTGCCCTTGCCGGAAGTGTCAGCGCAGAGAAAAAAGCAGTAAAGAGAGGAAGGAAACTGACCAATTTTGATCAGCGGTTCAATGAGTTTCAGGGCTTAATAGTAGGCGGGAACCCGCTGATGGTTTTCGCAGGACGTATTCCACTCGGAGTTGAATTCTATTTGCAGGAAAGACTGGGCCATGAATTTGAATTTATTGGGATACGCGATCCTTTTTTTAAATCTGATCTGAAGGTTTCGGCCGGTGAAATATTCGAACGTGGCTATGCGATTTGTCTCAAACAGAAACTTTACAACCCCTTGAAGACCGGAATGTGGTACTTCGGGCACGAAATAAGATTCACTAATTTCGGCCATTTCATTAATCAACCGATAAGTTCAGCGAACACGGATCTTTTTACTTTCAATTCTGTAGAACAGCGTATAGAATGGGGGTTGTTGCTGGGGTATCGCCTGGTCAAAAACACCAGTAGAGAAGGATTTACCATAGATGCGTTCGTATCCGGAGACGCAGGCTATCGGGGATTTGATGTTGATCCTGATTTTGCCCCTTATTTTGATGACCTTAACCAATCAAAACTCTCCACCAGTTTTCATTTTGGATTGAATTTCGGACGTATTTTTTCATTCAGGTAAAATTTGACCAGGAATGGATACAAAGTAATGCAGCGTGGCGGGAAAGGTCCAGGATTTGATTCTGACCGCTATTTCAGAATATACCACATGCTATATAAGTTACTAAAAATTTGCCTGTCGGTCAAGGAAAACCGCACTTTTTTCACCCACATTTCGTTAGAATTACTTGTCAGAATGAGGGTTTAGGCTGTTTAAGAATACGTAATGTAAATCCTTTAACACCCGATACCGAAATCTCATTTTAGACATCATTAAAGGATAAAAACCTTTCAGAACATGAGCATGGCAGACCTTTCCCTTTGGCCAGAAGAGGCTTTCAACGATTCTTTATTTCCTGACATATTGTATCAGCGACTTGGGCTTCCGAATGATGGAAGCGTACTGGTTAATATTGTTAAGCGATCGATCGACGCGCGGGGTAAGAAAGTAACTGTAAGGTTTCAATATGATATTCTAAAAGTCTCTGAAGTTCCATCCAACCCTGATGCAGGAACAAATTATCAGGATGTTAGAAGTAAAAAGCCCATTCTTATCGTAGGCAGTGGTCCGGCAGGATTGTTTGCAGCTTTGCGAGTCATTGAATTAGGGTACAAACCAATTGTTTTTGAAAGGGGAAAGGATGTACAGTCGCGCAGAAGAGATCTTGCTGCTATTAACAAAGAGCACATTGTCAATCCCGATTCAAATTATTGTTTTGGCGAAGGGGGAGCGGGCACCTATTCGGATGGCAAACTATACACACGGTCTAAAAAACGCGGCGACATCAAAAGGATTCTTGAAACTTTTGTTTCACACGGAGCGAAACAGGATATCTTGTTTGATGCCCACCCCCATATCGGTACAAACAAGCTTCCGAAAATAGTAGCGGAATTAAGAGACACCATAGTGAATCATGGGGGAGAAGTGCATTTTAATTCCAGGGTGATTGATTTCATAATTTCCCGGGATATCATGGAAGGTATTGTTTTGCATTCTGGAGAAAAAATAAAAGGGGAGGCCCTTATTCTGGCAACAGGCCACTCGGCACGGGATATTTTCCACCTTCTTCAGTCCAGAAATATACCTATCGAGTCGAAGCCTTTTGCATTGGGGGTAAGGGTTGAACATCAGCAGAATTTAATTGACCAGATTCAATATCACTGTGATGTTGACCGCGGCCCTTACTTGCCTGCTTCGTCCTATGCTTTGGTTCACCAGGCCATGCTGAAAGGGCAAGCAAGAGGTGTTTTTTCTTTTTGCATGTGTCCTGGAGGCTTTATAGTGCCTGCCGCGACAGCTCCGGGTGAAGTGGTAGTCAACGGTATGAGCCCTTCCCGCCGTGACTCTGTGTTTGCCAATTCAGGAATTGTCGTCGCAGTCGATGAAAAAGATTACAGTGCCTATAAACAACACGGCGCGCTTGCGGGCCTTTCATTTCAGGCAGAGGTAGAGCATCGTGCTTGTGCAATTGCCGGGGGTACTCAGGTTGCCCCAGCGCAGAGGTTGGTAGATTTTGTTGAAGGCAGAATTTCAAATCAGTTGTTGGAAACATCTTATCAGCCGGGACTCGCCTCTGTGGATATGAAAGAAGTCTTGCCTGAATTTATTCATCAGGCATTGCGCAATGCCTTTAAAGAGTTTGGAAAAAAAATGAAGGGCTATTTCACCAATGATGCCCAGATCGTTGGTGTTGAAAGCCGTACGTCTTCGCCTGTTAAGATTCCCCGGGACAAAGAAACGCTGGAACATCCTTACATAAAAAAATTATTTCCCTGCGGAGAGGGAGCAGGTTACGCGGGAGGTATTGTTTCGGCAGCGATGGACGGAGAACGATGCGCTGAGGCTGCTGTACGATCCATAAAAAATTGACAATCGTCTCTGGATGACAGGTACGCGTGAAGGATGACGTGTCAACGGTACTAAATTAAATTCTAGAAATTATAGGCAGGGTGTGTACCTTTATTGTCGAGGCCTGATGCACGGCAAAACGACCACCATTCCCATGAATACTAAAATAATTAAATTCTTCAGTATTATTACCTGCCTCCTGTTTTTGCCTGCCTTTCGCAGTCAGAAACCAGCACCCCACAAGCAACCCAACGTTGTAATCATATTCATGGATGATATGGGCTATGGAGATCTTGAAAGTTACGGAGGTATGCAATATGCAACACCGCATACCAATCGGATGGCAGCTGAAGGCATGCGTTTCACAAATTTTTATGCAGCCCAGGCAGTATGCAGTGCCTCGCGGGCGGCCATATTAACAGGATGTTATCCGAACAGGATTGGTATCCATGGTGCGTTAAGTCCCTGGAGTAAAATAGCACTTCATCCTGAAGAAGAAACGCTGGCGGAGGTATTAAAAATGGCAGGTTATCAAACAGGCATGGCGGGCAAATGGCATCTGGGAGATAAAGAGCCTTACCTGCCTTTGCAACAAGGTTTTGATGAATACCTTGGACTACCTTATTCAAATGACATGTGGCCTGTAGATTATGATGGCAAGTCCATTACGGATTCTGCCGATCATAGATTTAGATATCCACCTTTACCGCTCATAGATGGCAATCAAAAAATCAAGGTGATTGAAAGCCTGAATGACCAGGCGGGACTTACCGCTGCATATACAAAAAGAGCCTGTCAGTTTATTCGTAAAAATAAGGAGAACCCATTTTTTTTCTATCTCTCCCACTCGATGCCC
Source organism: Cyclobacteriaceae bacterium (assembly GCA_039917935.1). Classification (GTDB taxonomy): domain Bacteria; phylum Bacteroidota; class Bacteroidia; order Cytophagales; family Cyclobacteriaceae; genus Chryseosolibacter. The sequence continues at coordinate 26,286 of JBDSIM010000076.1, forward strand.
CACGTGCCCATTGCAGTATCCGATAAATTTAAAGGAAAAAGTAATGCTGGATTATTTGGTGATGTAATGATGGAGTTGGACTGGTCGGTCGGGGAGGTGATGCGTACATTGGATGAATTAAATTTGAGTGAAAATACAATTCTCATCATTACCAGCGATAATGGCCCCTGGCTTAATTTCGGAAATCATGCAGGAAGTACAGGTGGCCTGCGTGAAGGCAAGGGCACGTCTTTTGAAGGAGGGCTGCGTGTGCCCTGCATCATTCGCTGGCAAGGTAAAATTCCTGCTGGCACCGTTTGCCATAAACTGGCCTCTACCATTGACTTGCTGCCCACTATCGCGGCACTTTGTGGTGCGAAGTCGCCTGAAAAGAAACTTGATGGAGTTGATATTTCGTCTTTAATGATGAATGAAGTGAACGCTAATCCAAGAGATCATTTTGCATACTACTATCAGCGGAACAGTTTGGAGGCTTTAAGAAAGGGGCCGTGGAAGCTTGTCTTTCCTCATGTGCACAGAACGTACAAAAAAAACCTTCCTGGTTACGATGGATGGCCTGGCGCACAACCGGATATTTCAACACAGCTTGCTTTGTATAACCTCAGAATGGATCCTGGAGAGACGCTGGATGTACAGGATAAATTTCCCCAGGTGGTAGCCCAGTTGAAGATCATTGCCGATCAGTATAGAAAGGAATTGGGTGATGATCTGACGAATCAGAATGGTTCAATGCGAAGAGCTTCTGCCCAGGTGAACAGGGATTAAAGAAGTACCATATGCCTAACTTTGTGAGGGAGCTAAAAGATTCTTTGAAAAAAAAATAAATGAAATATTCGATTCTGTGCTTGTCTTTTATGTTGCTGACAGATTGTATTCAGGGCCGTCATCCTGAAACGGCCAGGCCGAACGTGATTATCATTCTCACCGACGATCAGGGATGGGGTGACCTGAGCATGAGCGGTAACAAAAATCTTCATACTCCCAACATCGACCTATTGGCTGAAAAGGGTGCCAGGTTTAAGCATTTTTATGTGAGTCCCGTTTGTTCGCCCACGCGCGCAGAAATACTTACCGGGCGATATCACCCTCGTGGAGGAGTGTACAGTACTTCCGCGGGAGGAGAAAGGTTGGATTTGGATGAAACTACGATTGCCCAGATTTTTAAAGAGGCAGGGTACACCACAGCCGCTTTCGGAAAATGGCACAATGGGATGCAATATCCATATCACCCCAATGCAAGGGGATTCGATGAATTCTATGGATTCTGTTCCGGGCACTGGGGAGATTATTTTAGTCCTCTACTGGAGCATAACGGAAAACTCGTTAAAGGCGAAGGTTTTATCATCGATGATTTAACGGAAAAAGCAATGGAATATATGGAGAGTAATAAAGAGAATCCTTTTTTCCTTTATCTGCCGTATAACACGCCACATTCCCCAATGCAAGTTCCTGACCGTTGGTGGAATAAATTTAAAGATAACGAAATTGAAATGTTGTACCATGGCGCTGAAAAAGAAGATCTTCAGTTCACGAAGGCAGCCTTGGCGATGTGCGAAAATATCGACTGGAATGTGGGCAGGGTAGTGGAAAAAATAAAAGAACTAAACCTGACGGAGAATACCATTGTTATTTATCTAAGTGATAATGGTCCTAATGGATGGCGTTGGAACGGCGGAATGAAAGGAAAAAAGGGTTCTACTGATGAAGGTGGTGTTCGTTCTCCCGCAATTATCTGCTGGCCAGGAAAAATAAAACCCGGAAAAGAAATCAAAGAAATAGCGAGCGCGATCGACCTGTTGCCCACGTTGGCCGGGCTCACTGGTATTGATTATAGTGCATCAAAACCTTTGGACGGTGTGAGCCTAAAATCACTTCTTCTGGAGGAGCGAACGGAGTGGAACGACAGATTAGTTTTCAATTATTGGAATGGCAGTATCAGCGTTCGCAGCCAACAATATCGTCTGGATAGCTATGGAAAACTTTTTGATATGGAAAATGACCCAGGGCAATCCAATGATATTTCAAATCAAAGACCTGAAATCGTCGCAGAACTCAGAAAAGCAGCGGAAAAATGGAATAAAGAAGTGGCATCCGAACTCCCGAAAAAGGAAATCCGGTCATTTTCTCTCGGACATCCGGGCGCTAAATACACTCAGCTTCCTGCCCGCGATGGTGTCGCTCATGGCAGTATTGAGCGCTCTAACCAGTTTCCAAATAGCTCGTTTTTTACTCACTGGATAAGTGTTGATGATTCGATCACGTGGAATATTGACGTCATGGGCAGTGGCGATTTTGAAGTGGTCTTATATTACACCTGCCCTAAAAAAGATATAGGCTCCAGTTTTGAATTGTCTTTAGGGAATAACAGGTTAATCGGTAAAGTTACCAAAGCACATGACCCTCCTCTTCGCGGTATGGAGCATGACCGTGTGGAACGAAGCGAATCGTATGTAAAAGATTTTATACCGCTGAAACTGGGTATCCTTCATTTAGAAAAAGGGAGTGGCCAATTAACCCTAAAAGCATTGGAAATTCCAGGTTCACAGGTGATGGACTTCAGGTTATTGATGTTCACCAGCGTTATGGTTGATTAAATTGAAATTTCTTCTAAACATGATTTTTTGCCTGCGAAATCACAACCATCTTGAACCCAAGAGTGGGCCCGGGCCTTCCCTGTAATTTTTAGCATTGTGTTCCTTTAAGATCGATATCTTGTTCTAAATAGTGGTAAGGTTCGCTTTTCAGTCTGGGATGTCTTAACCAAAACGTTGATATGAAGTCAAAATTTTTTCTTGCGCGAAGCTTCTGTGGTTTTGTCTTAATGAGCCTTCAAATATTAATGGCACTCGCAGATCGTCAGGTTTTTACTCACCACCCTGATTCCGTAAAACTTAAAAATCCGATAGTCATTGTAGGTAGCGGGCCTGCTGGTTTTTTACCGCACATTGAATCCTCGTGGATTAAGCATTAAAACCTGACCTAACCGGTTAAATAATGAAATCAATATGAAACTCACTATAATCCTGTTCTTAACGATATGTACGGTCGCGTTATTACCTTCCTGTAAAACCTCAAAAGAAAAAGTACAAACTGGAAATACACAGCCCAATATTATCTTTATTATGAGTGATGACCATGCTTACCAGGCTATTAGTGCCTATGGTCATAGATTGAACAAAACACCCAATATTGACAGGTTGGCCAAAGAAGGCTCTATTTTTACCAGGGCCTGTGTTACCAATTCCATTTGTGCTCCCAGCCGTGCAGTTGTGTTAACCGGAAAGCATAGTTTCATCAATGGAAAAGTAGACAACGTACTGCCATTTAACTGGGACCAGGATAATTTCCCAAAAATCCTCCAGAAGGCTGGATATGCAACCGCGATGATTGGTAAGATTCACCTTGACGGGCTTCCTCAGGGCTTTGATCACTCCATGGTTTTACCGGGACAGGGTCAATACTATAATCCTGATTTTATTGTCAATGGAGAGAAAAAGCGTTTTGAAGGATATGTCACAGAAATTACCACTGAATATGCGCTCAAATGGTTGGATGAAGAACGGGATAAAGAAAAACCTTTCCTCCTTTTTTATAATCAAAAGGCACCGCACCGAAACTGGATGCCCGCACCAAAATACCTGACTTTATACGATGATACCACCTTTACTCCTCCTGCAAATTATTTTGATGATTATGAAGGTCAGGGGACGGCTGCGAAAACACAGGAAATGGAAATTGCCCGGCATGCGCAATGGGGTCATGATTTTAAATTCCAGATTGATCCGGAAGGAAATAAAACGGAGTTTGTTAAACAATTAGAAAGATTAAGTGATCAACAACTGGCGCAATGGAACGCCGCCTATGGTCCAAAAAACCAGGAATTTTTAGATGCTTACAATAAAAAAGATGAATTGAAATTTAAAAGTGTTAAAGAAAAAGAGGTGGCCCTGTGGAAATACAACCGGTATATCAAGGACTATTTGAGTACCATAAAATCGGTTGATGATGGAGTCGGAGAAGTGCTGGATTATTTGCAGAAAAACGGGCTGGCGGATAATACCATTGTGGTTTATACTTCTGATCAGGGATTTTATTTGGGTGAACACGGTTGGTTTGACAAACGGTTTATGTATGAACAATCCTTTCGAACACCTTTGCTCATTCGCTACCCAAAGGAAATCAAGGCAGGCACTGTTATTAAGCAGTTGGTTCAAAATCTGGATTTCGCGCCAACATTACTGGATTATGCAGGCGTACAGATTCCTTCAGCAATGCAAGGTGAATCATTCAGGAAATTGTTGAACGGAAGTTCAAGCCAATGGCGTGATGCCAGTTATTACACCTACTATGAATATCCGTCTGTTCATATGGTTAAACGTCATTATGGTGTGGCAACAGACCGATACAAACTCATGCATTTCTACTACGACATTGATGAGTGGGAAATGTACGACCTGAAAACAGATCCATCTGAAATGAAGAACATTTATGACGATCCTGACTATGCAGATGTAAAAGCTGGATTGCACCAAAAGCTCTCGGATCTTCGCGCAAAATACGGAGACTCAGAGGAACTGGATCAGCAGTACATAAAAGCATACCTTGATCACCAAAACAAAGGAGGGGAATGAAATAAAAACCTCTTCTTTTCGCTAAGAAATCTGCAAGTAAAGGCTTATTAGTAATTATTACTTTAATCTGGCTATGACCTTACAAAAGACAATTCTTTATTTCGCCTTCTCTTTCATAGCGCTCCTGAAAGTAAGTCTGCCTTTATCTGCCCAAAATAATCAGGAGCAGAAAAAAATGAACATTCTTTTCATCGCAGTAGATGACCTGAATAACGATCTGGGTGGCTATGGTCACCCTTTGGTAAAATCACCCAATATCGACAGGCTTATGCAAAGAGGGGTTCGCTTTGAAAAAGCTTATTGCCAGTTTCCACTTTGCAGTCCAAGCCGGGTGTCGCTGCTTACAGGCTTACGACCGGATACTACTCAGGTATTCGATCTTAAGACGGAATTTCGTGACAACCTGCCTTCTGTTACTACTTTGCCTGAGTTTTTTAAAGATCACGGGTATTTCTCCGCCCGGGTTGGTAAGATCTTTCATTTCGGTGTTCCAGGTGGTATAGGAACCAACGGACTGGATGACCCACAATCATGGGATAAGGTAATTAATCCCATGGGTAGGGATAAAATTGAAGAAGCTAAAATAATAAATCTTACACCCAACCGTGGTCTCGGCAGCTCCCTTGCGTGGCTGGCATCAGAAGGTACTGATGATGAGCAAACAGATGGTATGGTTGCCATTGAAGCCATTAGATTAATGAAAGAGAATAAGGATAAGCCCTTTTTTATAGCTGCCGGATTTTATAGGCCGCATTGCCCTTACGTTGCACCGAAGAAATATTTTGAAATGTATCCGGTTGAAAGCATCACTTTGCCCGAAGAGCCTGCAGCGCATTTCAGGACTATTCCAAAACCTGCCTTGTGGACCAACCCGCTTTACTGGGGGTTAAATGAGTTGGGACGCAAAGAAGCGATCAGGGCCTACTATGCTTCAATTACTTTTATGGATACCCAATTAGGCAAGTTGCTGGATGCATTGGACCAGCTGGGACTTGCTGACAACACGATAGTGGTCTTTTGGAGTGACCACGGTTATCTTTTAACAGAACATGGCCAGTGGATGAAACAAAGCTTATTTGAAGAATCCGCACGTGTACCTCTCATCATTGCTGCGCCCCATGCAAAAGGGAATGGTAAAGCAAGTAAACGGGTGGTGGAGTTGGTAGACCTTTATCCTACACTGGCTCATTTGTGTGAATTACAACCTCCTGGATACCTGGCAGGGAATAATTTAATGCCTCTTTTAAAAAAGCCCAATAAAAAATGGAAAAGCGCTGCATATACGCAGGTATTACGGAATCCAGAAAATTTCATGGGCCGCAGTGTCCGTACCGAACGCTGGCGTTATACCGAATGGGACCATGGAAAAAAAGGGGTAGAATTGTACGACCACACAAGAGACCCCAATGAATACAACAACCTTGCTGTAGATCCGGACTTTGTAAAAATAAGGGATGAAATGGGAATTTTATTAAACCTCAAGTTCCAAAAATGAGCTTTAGAATTTCCATTTTTAATCCATAAGGTGAGATCAAAGCAAATGAACAGAAGGATAACCATTATAAAATTCATGATCATCCTTGCTTTGCATTCATTATTTGAATTGATCAGCATGAAAAAAATACTTATCGCTTATTTTTTATTTGCAAGCTGGACGTCTTTTAGTCAGCAGAAAACTTTATCAGGAAGTGGTCAACCCAATATTATCATCTTTTTCATGGATGATATGGGTTCTCAGGATTTACGTTGTTATGGAAATAATTTCTATCAGTCTCCGACTATTGACTTTTTGGCATCAAAAGGGGTCAGGTTTACCAATGCGTATTCGTCCTGTACGGTCTGTTCGCCAACAAGGGCGTCTTTAATGACGGGAAAGTATCCTTCAAAATTACACCTTACTGATTGGATCAAAGGTCACATCAAACCCTGGGCTAAATTAACCGTTCCGGATTGGACCATGTACCTTCCGCTTAAAGAAAAAACGCTTGCTGAATCCTTAAAAGAAAGAGGCTATACAACCTGGCATGTAGGTAAATGGCATTTGGGCGATGATGAAAAATACTGGGCTGAAAATCAGGGCTTCGATGTAAATATTGCCGGAAACTTTAAAGGCTCACCAAATAAAAACGGTTTTTACAACGGTTACTTTTCGCCTTATGGATTAGCACGGTTAAAGGATGGTCCTAAAGATGAATACCTGACTGACCGTTTAACGGAAGATGCGATAGATCTGATCGATAAACATCATAACGGCACTCCGTTTTTTTTATATCTGGCACATTATGCGGTACACACACCCATTCAGGGGAAAAAGGATAAGACAGAAAAGTATAAGAAACTTCTTGATAAACCTGATCCTCAGAAAAATCCGGAATATGCTGCTATGATAGAAAGTGTGGATGAAAACATAGCCCGCGTCATGAAAAAATTGGAGGAGAAAAATCTGTTGAATAATACCCTTTTAGTTTTTGCATCTGATAACGGAGCCTTAGAATCTGTTTCTACCAGCAAACCTTTTAAAAAGGGCAAAGGTTGGGCTTACGAAGGTGGAACGCGAACACCACTCATACTCTACTGGAAAGGTAAAATTGAAGGTGGAAAGGTTATAGAGGAGCCCGTAATTACCATGGACATTTATTCTACTATATTTGACATAGTCGGATTGAAGCAAAAGAAAGAGGTCGATGGTAAAAGTTTATTGCCGGTAATATTTGGGAATAAAAGTTATGATCGTCCTCTTTTCTGGCATTATCCGCATTATCATAATGATAATCCCCATGGGTCTGTAAGGTATGGTGATTGGAAACTGATCCAGTATTTTGAAGATAATCATTATGAGTTGTACAATTTAACAACTGACACAGGTGAAACTATTGACTTAGTTTCTCAAAACCCTGAAAAATTAAAACATTTAAAAAACCTGATGGAAAAGTGGCGAAAAAAAATGCAGGTGCAAATGCCGGCTCCTAATGAAAATTATGAGCCGGCCAGGCAAAATGAGTTGGCGGAATCCAGGTGAAAGCCTAATTAAACTTTTAAAATTGGTAGCAAATAGTCAAATAAAGAGCAGCCGTACGGATAGACTACGTAAAAGTTCCTATAAATCCTCTTTATACAGAAAGGCGACAAGGAACCTTATCTCCCATTGGAACAAGGCTGGATGAGTTGAATTTAAATAAAAACACACTTGTAATCCTGTGCTGTATAATCTGCGCATGGATCCGGGGGAAACACTGGATGTGCAGGGAAAATTTCCGGAAGTGGTGCAAGAACTGAGCAAACTGGCAGACGAATACAGAAAGGAACTCGGAGACGATCTTACCAACAAGGAGGGTGCAGATATAAGACCTGCTGCCCAGGTAAGCAGGTAATAAATTATTTTTGCTTCTCTTTTAAATCCTAAACTTTTCAAATGGCTGACTAAAAAGTAAGCCATAATATCAACGTATAGGGGCAGGGTTATTTTACCAAAATTCGAGTAATTGATTACCGCCCGGTTTGTTTAAGAAGTGTACTGCAAAAATAATGGGCGTCTTATTTAAAGGAGGATATCAAAACTTAGTGACTTTTTCAAAATGAATAAACAATTTTTATCAGGAATATATCTCGTACCCCTTGCGATTATTCTCACAACCGTTTCCATTTCAATGAAATCTCCTGAGGTTTCACCCAATCTGTCTGGTAAAAATTCCTTACCCAATATCGTGTTAATTTTAACAGATGACCAGGGTTATCATGATGTGTCCTACTATGGAACGAAAGATATTCAGACACCCAATATTGACCTACTCACAGGCTCCGGGATGAGATTCGATAACTTCTATGCTAACTGTCCGGTTTGTTCTCCTACCCGGGCTGCCTTGCTTTCAGGTATTTATCCGGATCAGGTTGGTGTCCCCGGTGTAATCCGTACCCATGCTGAAAATAACTGGGGCTTCCTTGGTCCAAAGACCGTGCTGCTTCCAGCCTTGTTAAAAAAAGCAGGCTACCGCACCGCCATGATTGGCAAATGGCACCTGGGGCTTGAGTCGCCTAGTACACCCAATGAACATGGTTTCGATTATTTCCAGGGTTGGTTAGGAGATATGATGGATGACTACTGGACACATCGGCGGCACGATATTAACTACATGCGACGGAATGATATAACGATTGACCCTAAAGGACATGCTACGGAACTGTTTAGCCAGTGGTCAATAGATTATATTAAAAAACAGTCTCATGATAAGCATCCTTTTTTTCTCTATCTCGCTTATAATGCACCCCATTTTCCCGTCCAACCTCCGGAAGCGTGGCTGAAAAAAGTAAATCAACGCAGGCCTCAAATTGAGGAGAAGAGAGCAAAACTGGTGGCATTAATTGAGCATTTGGATGATGGCATCGGACAGGTTATACGGGCACTAAAAGAAAGTGGTCAGTATGACAATACGCTCATTATCTTCAGCAGCGATAATGGAGGTCATCTGCCCAGCTTAGCCAACAATGGCCCTTCAAGGGATGGAAAAGAAAGTATGTATGAAGGGGGTCTGAGAGTTCCCACGTGCATAACATGGAAGGGCAAAATCCAAGAAGGAAGTGTATCCGATCAAGTTAATTTGTCAATGGATATTTTTCCGACATTGCTTGAAGTGGCCGGAATAAAACTAGATCATTCTGTCAACGGTCGTAGTTTTTTGAAAACCCTTACCGGGCAACAATCCACTGATATTGAGCGGCCACTTTATTTCACACGGCGGGAGGGCGGTACAAAGTACGGAGGTCAGTGTATTTACGCACTCCGGCTTGGCGGCTGGAAATTATTGCAGAATAGCCCTTATGAACCCATGGAACTATATAATCTGAAATCCGATCCATTGGAAAAAAATAATATAATCAAACAAGAGCCCGAGATGTATAAGAAATTAAATACGCTGTTGATGGAACATATTCAGAAAAGTGGAATGGTTCCGTGGCAGAGACCTGATAAATGAGAATTTTATACAAAAAAGCGAAACTTTGGAAACATCTGTCGCTCGAAAATATTTTCGCCGTGTTAAATAAATAAATGCTAAACATAATTGTAATGAATAAGTCTCTATTGATGTTCATGCTTGGATCTATGGTGGGGTTAATTTTACTTTCACCACTAAAAGCACAAAAAAAGGCATCAGAGAAACCTAATGTTGTAATCATCTTCGCAGATGATATGGGTTATGGAGATGTATCTTCCAATAATCCAATGGCAAGAACACAAACACCCAATATTGATAGACTGGGTAGAAGTGGAATTCGTTTTACAGATGCTCACGCGGGAGGTGCTGTATGTACGCCATCGCGTTATGGCTTACTTACCGGAAGATATTTTTTTAGAGTACCGAAACAACAAGGGTACTGGGGTTATTTACCTCCGCTTATTGAAAGTGGGCGTGAAACCATTGGCTCCTTGATGCAAAAGGCTGGATATACAACAGCTTGTATTGGGAAATGGCATCTAGGCCTCAAGTGGGAATTAAAAGATATTTCAACGCCACATATCCGCGATCAAAAAGAATCCGGATATACCAATACAGATTTTAGCCGTAACATAAGCGGTGGTCCAAACGCGTTAGGATTTAATTACTCCTTTATTTTACCGGCCTCACTCGATATGCCACCCTATGTTTTTGTGAAAAACAACCAGGTGGTTGATCCTGATGTTATTTTAACTGCTGATGTCTATCCAAGAACTTTGGATAAAACTGTATATGTGTGGGATAGGAAATATACCGATGAAAATGATATTTATTGGGATCGTGGAGTCTGGTGGCGTAATGGTGAAATGTCAAAATCTTTCAAAGTCGAAAATTGTTTGGATAAAATTGTAAATGAAGGCATTTCATTTATTACCGATCAGGCAAAAAATAATCCTGAAAAACCTTTTATGCTCTATCTTCCTTTAACGGGGCCGCACACGCCTTGGATGCCAGCTGACAACTTTAAAGGTAAATCAGAGCCAGGAACCTATGGTGATTTCATATCCCAGATTGATCATGTTGTGTATCAGATTACAGAGACGCTAAAATCGCTGAATATTGAAGATAATACATTACTGATTTTTTCAAGCGATAATGGGGCGCATTGGTCCGAGGAGGATATTCAAAATTATGCACATCAAAGCAACTGGGATAGAAGAGGACAGAAAGGTGACATTTGGGATGGAGGGCATCATATTCCATTGTTTGTAAAATGGCCTGCTAAAATAAAACATGCAGCAACGTATACGCATACCGTAAGTTTAATCGATATCATAGCAACATTGGCGGATATAACGGGACAAAAGATTGATAAAAAATATGCAGAGGATAGTTTCAGCTTTTATAAAATTCTAAATGGTAATCTTCAGGAACCTGTAAGAGAAAATTTAATTTATATTTCGGCCGGAGGTCAATTGGCTATAAAAAAGAATGAATGGAAATTTATTGACTGTCTTGGTTCAGGTGGATTCACGGCACCATCCATTCTTAAACCTGTAAAAGGTGGGCCTGAAGGCCAGTTATACAATTTGGATAAAGATCCCTTTGAAAGCACAAACTTATACTTGCAAGAGACATCAAAGGTAAAGGAATTATCTTCTTTACTCGATAGACTTAGAGAACAAGGATTTAGCAGGTAGTAGATCTATTTATAAAAAAATTACACTCTTTAATTATGTTAAAATATAATGTTCACATGAGTGTTATATTAATAATACTTATATCCTGTAGATCCAATGAGCAGAAAGTTTCGGTTAGTAAACCCATAAACATTAGCGGCATTTATCCTCACCTTGCGTATTATAATAACGAAGCAGAATGCGGTACAGGTGCCGTTGTACACTGGGCCGATCGTTTATGGGTCGTAACTTATGGCCCACATTTACCCTGGGGTTCCTCCGATAAATTGTATGAGATATCGCCAGATCTTCAATCGGTTATCCGAACCGAAAGCACCGGTGGTACCCCCGCCAATAGATTGATCCATAAAGAGAGCCATCAGCTTTTTATTGGCCCTTATGCCATTGATTCCAAACGTAATGTACGCACCATTCCCTATACTGAAGCCCCTGGTCGCTATACCGGAATCGCCCGCCATTTGACAAATTCCGCAGGAAAGATTTATATGGCAACCATGGAAGAAGGTTTTTATGAAGTGGATGTGAAATCTTTAAAGACAAAGATGCTCTATGAAGATGGAAATGTGAAAAATAAGAAGGGAGAAGACATTTCAACGAATCAACCAGGCTCATTACTGCCAGGTGCCCATGGCAAAGGGGTTTATTCGGGTCAGGGTGTTATGGTTTACTCCAACAACGGAGAAGCTTCAGAAGCGGCGCTTAAACAATTTGATATTGAAGCCGGGGTGCTGGCTGAATGGGATGGTAATGACTGGGAAGTAGTGCGCCGCAATCAGTTTGTGGAAGTAACAGGACCGGGGGGAATTTATGGAAACTCCAATTCTGCTACTGATCCGATATGGGCTACTGGGTGGGACAACAAATCCTTACTATTAGGAGTCCGCGACAGGGGAAATTGGTCTTTCTTTCGATTACCAAAGGCAAGTCATAGTTATGATGGCGCACATGGCTGGAATACGGAATGGCCTCGGATAAGAGATGTCGGAACTCCTGAAAAACCAGAATATCTAATGACCATGCATGGAATGTTCTGGCATTTTCCGGAAACTTTTTCCGGTAAGAATTCAACAGGTATTCGCCCGCGCTCGGCATATTTAAAAGTTATTGGCGATTTTACCCGTTGGAATGATCAGCTCGTTTTTGGTTGTGACGACTCGGCGCAGAAAGAATTTCTCAATAAAAGGAAAGTGAAAGGCAATATTGAAGGGCCAGGTCAATCAAACTCCAATCTTTGGTTTACTTCCTTTGATCTTCCTGATCAGCTCGGCCCGAATACCGCTGAAGGAGCCGTATGGTTAACAGAGTCAGTCAATGCCGGAAAGCCCTCTGAACCATTTCTTTTCGCCGGATGGCCCAGACGTTGTGCATGGATTAAAAATGAAGGGACCGAAACGGTAAACTTTACTTTTGAGACTGATCATAAAGGAGATGGATCATGGATGCCTTTGCGGTCCATAACGGTTTCAGCGGGTAAGGCCGCAATAATGGAATTCCCAGCAGAGGAGCCTGGGGAATGGATCCGTGTTTTCAGTAATCTTCCGACAATTGCGACCGTACATTTTTATTATGCTGATAAGGATAAGAGACAATCCGCCCCCGATACAATTTTTAATGGCTTAGCCAAAGTTAATGATGTGGAAGTAACCGGTGGTATGCTTTATGGTTTGGGCGATAACCGAAAGGCGATGGGCATGTTAGCGTTAACTTATAAAGGGAGTGAACCATCGGAAGTCGGTTACTATGAACTCACAGCTGAATTGGAACTGGTGCATAAAAATGATCCGGTAACACTGAATTTCATCAGGGAAAAATTTGGTATTCCCGAAAAGGTCGTAATGATTAATGAATCATCGGTGCTGATTGTTGATGACCGGGGCCGGAGGTGGCGTTTGCCACTGGGAAAAGAACCTTATACAGGCCTCACAAATAATGGGGCGCTTCGAATAGATCGCGAGGTAGCCACAGAACGCGACCTTTTCAATTGCCACGGTACATTTTATGAATTGCCCGCAGAGAATGCGGATGGATTTGCGAAGATCCGTCCGGTAGCTTCACACGATTTTCGCATAAACGATTATGCGAGCTACCGCGGTATGTTAATCATTACCGGGATTACGACTGAAGGCCGTAAAAATAATCCGCACATCATCATTTCAGAGAATGGTAAGGCAGCCGTGTGGGCAGGTGTGATTGATGATTTGTGGAAAATGGGAAAACCAACTGGAAGGGGAGGTCCCTGGAAAAATACTCCTGTAAAGGCCGGGGAATTCTCCGATCCGTATTTGATCGGGTTTTATGATGACCGGAAATTATTGCTTTCGCATGATTTAAAAGAGCCAGTAACCTTCCAGATTGAGGTAGAACCATTGGGGCATGGACCATGGATGAAGTATAAAGCGGTGACCGTATCCAGTGGTAAAACATTTGAATATAAATTTCCTGATAATTTTCAGGCGCGATGGATCCGGTTTACGATTGATAAACGCGCATCGGTGACAGCATGGTTAGATTATGAATAATAAATCTTTTCATTTACCATCAACACCAAGCGCAAAGTTTTGCACAACATTCTTGGATAACGATTGCGAAATCGTTTTACATTCATTAAATTGTTTTCCAAGACATTAAAATATTCCTATACCATGGAGAAAAAAGGGATTACTCAGAATCTTGATATTCCGTCAGCGACAGGTTACTGTCCTTAAAATAACAGATGATTCCTGGATATAGACGAATGGAAAGTCAAAGAAACCATTTTTAATGAAACCATATGGTTGGGGGTTTTACTGGTTAAAAAAAACAGGAATTATAAAACCCTTGGAGGAATCAAAGGGGTAAAATAAAGTAGTATATCAATAAAATTATATGCCTATGAATAATTCTACCTAGCCAATAGGACAGCCGGATGTATTCACTGGCATCTCCGGCTTTACGGTGCACCGACTTCTGTCGGATGCACACAATTTGTTTTTGAAAATTCCTTACAAAAACCATTAAACAAAATGATTAAACCTATTCAAATTAAATTCATGGTCATCATGCGAACAACCTTAACACAAGTGCTGTTATTGCTTATTCTGCCTTCATTGGTATCGGCTGCCGATTTAACAGGACGGACGAGAATGGAGAAGAAAGTTTCGCTCGATGTGCGGCACACAGAGATCAGGTTGTTAGCCATAACCGTTTCCGGAACTGTTAGCGAGGAGGCAGGAAATCGTTTACCTGGTGTGAATGTAGTTGAAAAAGGAACTACCAACGGAACGACTACTGATGCATCAGGGAAGTTCACCCTGAATGTTCGGGATGAGAGCAGTGTGTTGGTTTTCTCCTTCATTGGATATGCCACGCAGGAAGTTTCGGTGGGTAATAGAACCGACTTCACGATTAATCTTCAAGCAGATGTTACTGCATTGCAGGAAGTGGTCGTAGTAGGCTATGGTACTCAGGAAAAGGTAAATCTTACCGGGGCTGTGGGTGTTGCAAGCGGTGAAGCACTTCAGAACAGACCCATCGCCAACGTAGGTGAGGGCTTGCAAGGGTTGGTCCCTAACCTGAATGTAAATATAAGAAACGGAGATCCAACCTCACCCATCGAATTCAATATTAGGGTATACGAATCCATTAATGGTGGCCAGCCCCTCGTACTGGTTGATAATGTTCCGATGGACCTGAATAGGATCAATCCCAATGACATTGCAAGTATCAGTGTGCTGAAAGACGCCTCTGCTTCGGCGGTGTATGGCGCACGGGCGGCCTTTGGCGTTATCCTGGTGACAACGAAAAAAGGAAAAGGTGACAGGGTCAACATT
>JBDSIM010000077.1:0-24817 GCA_039917935.1 Cyclobacteriaceae bacterium
CTCTGAATTCTGTGATCGTTCCATTTATCATAAATATAATACTTTTTATGATATAATTAAAACTTCCCTCTTTTAATTTTAACCCTTCGCGAAAACTCAATGTTTGTGAGTGTGTACGTAAAGCTATCGGACCGCCTTGCGGAACGCCCTGCTCGCTTGGTTCATACTTGCCTCCTTTCATTACACCTGCATTGAGATACTTGTGGATGAGCGAGATAACTCGTCCGTCCTTTACCTTTCGGGATAGTACCTCAATCAGTTTGCTGTGACTAACCGTGTCAAAGAACTTTTCCAAGTCCAAGTCAACGGCGTAGCTATAGCTTTCTGTAATGTACTGTTGGCATGTGCGCAATGCCTGATGGGCACCACGCCTCGGTCTGAACCCGTAACTGAATGGTGAGAACCCAGGTTCATAAATCGGGCTGAGTACTTGGGCAATAGCTTGCTGGATCACCCTGTCCACTACGGTGGGGATGCCTAGCTGTCGCTTGCTTCCGTTTTCCTTGGGTATTTCTACCCGCCGAACTGGATTGGGGCAATAGCTGCCCCGTTGTATGGATTTGACCCATTCATCCTTGTGACTGACCAGATAATCCTTTAGGGATTCGACTTCCATCTGATCAACACCCCCCGCTCCCTTATTACGTCTCACTTGTAAGTAAGCCGCATTCAGGTTCGAAGGTGATAGGATAAACTCCAGTAATCCATACCCTACTGGGTTGTTGTCAGTGAGGTTGTTTTCAGTTATCCACATGAAAGTCTGCCCTTCCGCATAGCCGTCGGATTCCGTCCTATTCTTCTGCGGACAGGTCTTTGATTGACCAAAGATTTTCTGCTCTCGTTCTTTCATGCAGTAACATTCATTGACTGCTCACTTCTTAAGGTTCGGCCCTTCCCTTTTTATAATCCCCCAACTTTACGTCAGGTTCAAATTACCGGGTACTACGGCCTCGGCTGACTTCTCATGGTAAACCTTGTTTCGACCATGCTTCATACTCCGTTTCCGCATGTCCATGAGATCTCCCGTGGTAAGGTTGATAACTTTCCCCCCATGTCCCCGCCACATTTACACTCCGGTGTCTGTGTAGCCTTTGGATTTCGCTTTGTGTTGCAAGCTCATCCCACCGGATATGCCTGATGTGATTCGTGTTCCTCGGGGCGAGGGTTTGCCTCCCCGGCTTCCTTCAGATTCCACCTCACAGTGGACACCCTTGCCTTTAGCTAATGGTTGGCGACTACAGGCCCCCATAGTGGACTTTCACCACCAAGTTATCCGCCATGCACGGCGCACAACAAAAAGGCCAGTTTGCACTGGCCTTTTTTTAATTATTAAGTTGAATCTCCTCGCCTTCCTTGTTCAGAAATTTAAATTCTGTCACTGCCATTGAAGTATCCGTAACCAGTTTCACCCAGCGCTTAAATTTAAAGTACCATCGGATGCGCTGAGAGATGATCCCTTTCGTAAAATAAGCCTGAAGATAAGGATGGACTGCGAGCACAAGATTCTTTTCATTTTGCTTCACCAGGAGATGCTCAATATTTTTTTCAATGAGGTCGGATGTTAAGATGGAAGCTGTAATCTTACCCGTACCGTTGCAGGTCGGACATACCTCTTTGGTGATGATGTTCATTTGTGGCCTCACACGCTCCCGTGTGATTTGCATCAATCCAAACTTTGAAAGTGGTAAAACCGTTGACTTGGCTTTGTCCTCAATCATTTCTTCCTTCATGACTTTATAGATGAGCTTTTTGTTGTCAAGGCTCTTCATGTCAATGAAGTCAATCACAATGATTCCGCCCATATCACGGAGGCGAAGTTGTCTGGCAATTTCTTTTGCTGCCTCCAAATTCACTGATAAGGCGGTGGTCTCCTGGTTCTCTTCGCGGTTCGATTTATTACCGCTGTTCACATCGATCACATGAAGAGCTTCTGTATGCTCAATGATAAGATAGCCACCCGCCTTTAAACTGACTGTCGTTCCGAAGGCTGATT
Source organism: Cyclobacteriaceae bacterium (assembly GCA_039917935.1). GTDB lineage: Bacteria > Bacteroidota > Bacteroidia > Cytophagales > Cyclobacteriaceae > Chryseosolibacter. The sequence goes on from JBDSIM010000077.1 coordinate 1,994, forward strand.
TAATCTGTTTTTCAATGCCATAGTGTTCGAAAATCTTAGCTTTACCCGTGTAAAACTTTAAAATATTTTCTTTCTCAGGCGCGATGGTCTTAATGTAGAGTTTGGCTTCATCATACATTTTCTTATCGTCGACGTGAACGTTGTCGAAAGACTCATTCAGCAGGTCGCGAAGAATAGAAGAAGTTTTATCCAATTCGCCAATGATTTTTTCGCGAGGTTGGGCATTGGGTAAGCGCGTCATACCCTCTTCCCAGGTTTTAACGAGGTTACGGAGATCGCGATCCAGTTCTGCCACCTCTTTGTTTTCCGCGACGGTACGGATAATCACGCCGAAGTTTTCTGGCTTGATAGATTGGATCAGGCGAAGAAGGCGCTTGCGTTCTTCGCTGCTGGTAATTTTTTTGGACACGCTTACAGCACTGGAAAAAGGAACCAGTACCAGGTATCGGCCGGCTAATGATAACTCGCAGGATAATCGGGGGCCCTTGGTAGAAATTGGCTCTTTTACAATCTGAACCGGAATTTGTTGGTTCTTCGCAAGCTGCTGGATGATTTTTCCATGCTTATCGATATCCGGCTCTGAATTGAACTTGTCAAGTCTTCCACCATTCATCTTTTTGGCACGAACAAGTTTAGTAAACTTTTGTAGTGAACTAAACTGCGGGCCGAGATCCAGGTAATGCAGAAAAGCATCTTTATCGTAACCTACATCGATAAAGGCTGCGTTAAGGCCAGGAACTACTTTTTTTACAGTTCCCAAATAAATATCACCAACGGTGAATTTGCTGCCTTCTGCTTCCTGGTGGAATTCTACGAGCGTCTTGTCTTTTAGAAGGGCTATACGACATCCGTCTTGAGTGGCACTAATTATTAGTTCGTTACTCAAAACACAAATGGTTTAACTTTATGAAGTACAAGCGTTTGAACAGAATGTAGGGACGAGGCATGCCTTGTCCCTACATTCAAATTATTTTTTCTTATGTCTGTTCTTTCTAAGGCGCTTCTTACGTTTGTGCGTTGCCATTTTGTGCTTCTTTCTTTTCTTTCCGCTAGGCATATAATCTGTTTTATTTTATTTCCCGTTCCTACGGGGTGTTTATGATTTTTATTTTAAATCCTTCAGATAAGAATTCACCGTAGCCTGAACGGCAGGATCGTTATCCATTTGTTTTACCTTCTCAAATTGCACCCGGGCCCTTTCCTTATCTCCACTGTTCATCAATGCGAGCCCTAGCAAAAGCTGCCCTTGAATATGATTGGGATTAATTTTTATCAATTCTTCCAACCTTTCAACTGCTCTGTCATACTGACCCGATTGGATGGATAGCATTCCCATATTAAACAAGGCCAATTCATTGGTAGGATCCTTTAACAAAACCTCGCGCAGCATCGTGATCCCCTGCATGGGGCTTGAAGACGCCAAATAGGTCATTGCCATTTTCGTTTTCACTTCCAGGTTATCGGGCTCGGTTTTTAAAACTTTGCCATAAAACTCCTGCGCCTTCACTGCCCACCGTTTTTGTTTATTCTGATCTAACGCCAGGGTGTAAGCCTGATAATAGTTGTCAGCGGTCTCGATCCAACTCTCAGTATTGTTAAAGAACTCAGATGCTTTCTCGGCAAACCATGCTGCACTATCGAATTGATTCGCAATTCTGTATAGGTTTGCTAAAGAGTCGGCAAAGATAGCATTTTTTTCTTTTTCTGTGCTTTCGAGGAATTGTGATTTCACCTCGCCAATTAAATCTCGAATTTCCGTCGGCGCTGCCACATGATCCTGAATATTAGCCGCTATCGTGTCCTTTACCTGGCCACCGGTCAAACGTCCCTCATTTTCTATCACCACCTTCGGAAGCTGGAAAAGAAGCCATATGGCGATGGCAGCAATACCAAATAATAATAATCGGATTTTTAGCATAAAGTTGGATGTTACCATTTCCAGATCAGGAAAGGAACATCATAAAGAGATTATTTCTCCGCATGTTGTTTTACCTTCTCGCTGTTTTTAATCTTATTGATAAAGATCTTTGCGGGTTTAAAACTGGGAATAAAGTGTTCTTCAATCACTAAAGCCGTGTTGCGTGAAATATTCCTTGCAATTTTCTTTTTTCGTTTTTTGTTGATAAAACTGCCAAAACCGCGGATATAGATGTTGCTGCCGTTTGACATGGAATTCTTTACAACACTGAAAAAGGCTTCCACTGATGCGGTCACGTCGGCTTTATCAACGCCGGTCTTTTCAGCGATTTCGTTAATTATATCTGCTTTAGTCACTTTGTAATATTTTTAGGTCGAGAATTTTCAGGATGGCAAATTTAGTTTGCCTTACCACAATTAAAAATGAATTTTGAAAAAATTGATTATCAAGGGGATGGACAAACGATATTTCTCAGATAAAGTCGTTGAATGGTATTCCGTCAATAAGCGACTGCTGCCGTGGCGTGATACCAGCAATCCCTACCATATATGGCTTTCTGAAGTAATCCTCCAACAAACCAGGGTCATTCAAGGTCTTCCCTACTACCTTAAGTTTATTAACGCTTACCCCGATGTCGGTGATTTAGCAAGAGCACCCGAACAGGAGATTTTGCGTTTATGGCAGGGGTTAGGTTATTACTCAAGAGCCCGAAATCTTCATAAATGTGCAAAAACGATTGTTGACATCCATAATGGCCTGTTTCCTAAAAAATATGAGGATCTTCTCGCATTGCCTGGCGTGGGGCAATACACCGCTGCCGCCATTGCCTCATTTGCTTTTGGTGAGCGTGTCGCAGTAGTAGATGGGAATGTGTTTAGAATCCTATCAAGAATTTTTGGTATCGATTCCCTCATTAATTCTCCTGAGGGGAAGAAAACCTTTAGTCTTCTGGCCAACGAGCTCATTCCTCAAAACCAGCCCGCGATACACAATCAGTCCGTCATGGAGTTTGGCGCATTGTATTGTACACCGCACAATCCCAGATGCCCTGGATGTACATTTCAATCTTCATGCTTTGCCTATAAGCATGATCTCGTGAATGCATTACCCGCAAAATCACGGCCCAAAAAATCGCGCAAGCGATACTTTTTTTATCTCGTCATAGAAAAAAATAAAACGTTTCTCATGAAAAAGCGGGGGGCAAAAGACATCTGGAATGGACTATTTGATTTTATGTTGATTGAGAAACAAAAACCGATAAAGGTCGAGAAAGTCTTAAATGATCCTGAATTTAAACGATTATTTATAGGAACGGACACAATAGGTATATCAAAACCATACAAACATATTTTAACCCATCAAACCATTCTCTGCCGCTTCATCCATTTAAAAGCCTCACAATCCTTCTCCATTGAAGGAAATGGGGTTTCCTTTTATTCTAAAAAGCAGATTGAACAATTGCCAAAACCCGTTTTAATAAGTCGCTTTCTCAACGATCAAAATCAGCCTTAGTGTGGGAAAGATTTGGTACTTTTGATTCCCTTTTAATAATTTAGACCCTTAACCAAAAGCAAATTTATGTCTGGAGTAAATAAAGTGATCCTGATTGGCCGGTTAGGCAAAGAACCTGAAGTCCGCAATCTAGAAAATGGTGCCGTCGTAGCGAATTTTACAATGGCCACCTCTGAATCTTATAAGGATAAAACCACCGGCGAAAAGAAAGAAGTAACCGAATGGCACAACATCGTGCTGTGGAGAGGCCTGGCTGAAATATCCCAGAAATATCTTCACAAAGGTGACCTTGTATACATCGAAGGTAAATTAAAAACCCGCTCCTGGGAGAAGGAAGGCGTTACGCGTTATACAACCGAAATCGTCGCTGATAATATGACCATGCTGGGATCAAAAGGCGGTGGCAGCAGCGGAAGTTCCTCAACTGACTACGGCTCGCGTAGTACAGAACGCGCGTCACCAGAACCAACATACACCTCATCGGCAGATAATAATACCGACGACCTGCCCTTCTGATCAGTCATTTTTCATTAACACCTTTTTTCTTGGACGAGCCTCCCAGTTATACGCTTCTTTTTCTTTTAGTAGAACCGGGAATTATCTATGTAATCCTGGCCGTTCTTTTTGTGTTTTTAACTTCTCTGGCCTCTGCCACAGAGGCCGCTTTTTTTTCCCTGGATACGGATGATCTGGAACGTTTTCGCGACAGCATCAGGGAAGAGGAAAAACATGTTGCCGAGCTGCAAACCAATCCAAGATTGCTGTTGACAACCCTTACTGCATGCAAGTACACAATGATTTCAGGCACAGCGGTACTCTTTGTCTTTTATTTGTTGACCACCGATGATCATGATAGTACCTATTCCATATTTTTGGGCACTTTTATACTGACCATCTGCTTTACCTTTTTTGGCGTAATAATTCCTAAAATATATGGCAGGGCACACAACCAGATAATCGCCATGCGCTCTGCCAAAATTTGTAAAAGAATGATCGCCATTTATAGGCCTTTGCTAAAGCCATTGTTTAAAATGTCATATAAAGTAGAGGGTAAACTTGAAAAGCTGTATGAACAAAGCTCATCGGAAGAACTGAACCAAGCTTTACAATTGGCCAATGCAAATAAAGAGACGTCAGAAAGTGAGAAAGAGATTTTACAGGGCATTGTCAATTTCGGTACCCTTAGCATAAAGCAGGTCATGAGGCTGCGGGCCGATATCTCCTTTGCTGATGTATCCTTAAATTATTTCCAGCTAATGGAGGTGGTTAAGAAATCCGGTTATTCAAGAATTCCGGTGTGCGATAAAAACCTGGAAAACATCGAAGGGGTTTTATACATTAAAGATCTGTTGCCTTTTCTGCTTGAAACTGAATCCTTCTCCTGGCAAAAATTGCTGAGACCTGCTTACTTCGTACCCGAATCAAAAAAAATTGATCTGTTGTTAAAAGAATTTCAGGAAAAAAGAGTTCACCTGGGACTGGTTGTTGACGAATTTGGAAAAGTTTCCGGCCTTATTTCATTAGAAGATATTATCGAGGAGATCATTGGCGATATCAATGATGAATCAGACGAAATAGGATCTCACTATCTAAAACTGGACAATCGCAATTATATATTTGATGGCAAAACATCAATGCACGATTTTTGTAAGATTCTGCATGTTGAAGACGGGGTTTTCGATCAAGCGAAAAGCGAAAATAAATCATTGGGCGGAATGCTGGCCGAGGTGCATGGAGCATTACCGAAAATTGGTGAGCCAGTAATGGTAAAACCCTTTACTTTTGTTGTTGAGAAAATGGATAACCGCCGGATAAAAAAAGTAAGGGTTCAAATTCATGCTTCAAAAGAGATTTAAATTGTGGTTCAGACTGGTCTGTCCTTCTTCGACAAGATATACCGGCATGCTTTGCTTTCTGCTGATCATGACTGCCTGCGACCGCGAATATCTCCCAAAGCCTCTTGGATATAATCGACTCGAGCTTCCGGATCCGGCTTATCAACTACTGCCAGATACCCTTCCCTATTCCTTCGAGTATTCCACTCATGCAAAACTAATCAGAGATACCTCAGCGATTCACGAAAGGTTCTGGATAGAAATATATTATCCGTTTCTTAAATCGAACGTTTATATAACGTATAAAAGCTTAGGGAATAGTGACAAATTGTTAAAAGAATTCCTTGACGATGCATACAGGCTCACGGCAAAACATCAGATCAAAGCCTACGCCATTAATGAGATTATCACCGTTACACCTTCCGGCAAAACCGCCATCATCGCCGAATTGGAGGGAGAAGTTCCAAGCCAGTTCCAATTCACCATAACGGATTCAACTGAAAATTTTCTTCGCGGTGCCCTCTATTTTAACACCAAAGTTCAAAACGATTCACTTGCTCCTGCGATTGAATATATGAAACGCGATATCATGCACATCATTAACACATTAAAATGGAACAGGCCAAAAAAATAAGTCATTGCGCTGTTACCATATTCCTGCTGGGTTGTTTATTGGCAGGCTGCAATAAGTTTAACCCGACCGAAACCGTCGCCCACGAGTTCACTACCTCCGCCGCCTTCGATAATTATTGGCATGCTGGCAAAGCGGAATTAAATTCATACAATCTGACTCAGTCCCGCTATGGCGAAGCCCGGGCCGGAAAAGCCGTTCTCATCTTTGTTACAGAGGACGTCTCTAAAAAAAAGCAGGTCAAGGCAGATGGCCTGTCCTACAGACACAAAATTAATGTGATGAAGGTAAACTTCACCAAGAATTTTATAACCGGAATCTATCCCTATTCCATGATGTTATCTGTTTTTACGCCCGTGAACCGCCGTACTAACCCCGCTACACTAAAAGCCACTATGTCATCACAAGAATGGTGCGGACAGGTTTACACGCAACTAAATTTACGGGGGAATCGGTATGCTATAAAATCCCACTCCTACTTTGAGCAGGAAGCGGATCAACAGTATTCAGTAAAAGAAGCACTGCTAGAGGATGAAGTGTGGAATTTAATAAGGCTTGATCACGAAAACTTGCCTGTAGGAAAACTGAACGTTCTTCCAGGACTTTTTTTTACCCGCTTACATCACAAAGACCTTAAAGTTAAATCCGCTTTCGCAGAAAAGTCTGTAATGGATTCAAGCTTCGTTTACCGTTTGGTGTACGCCGATCCCAAAAGGGAACTTACGATTCAGTACGAAAAGGTTTTTCCCTTCAAAATATTAAGCTGGCAAGAAACCTGGGAAGAAAATAGCAAAACAATGAAGACATCAGCCGTACTTGATAAGACGCTTTATTCTGATTACTGGACAAAAAATAAAAACGAGTTTCAGTATCTTCGTGATTCCCTTGGCTTACCGAGCAATTATTGAGTTCAGTAACAGAACCTTCCATGCTAACCTGCAAATATTCAAAGTTCTCCTTGCCTGTCAGGGAAACCTATTTGAATTGTGCTTATATGTCGCCCATGCTGAAAAGCGTTGAGAAGGTGGGTATCCGCGCGCTCCGCTCGAAACGCAACCCGGGGGCAATACAAGCTGACGACTTTTTTACCGGAGCAAAATTACTCAAAACAGAATTTGCCAGGCTCATTCATGCTGCAGATGCGAATAGCATTGCCATTATACCTTCCGTTTCATACGGCATGGCAACGGTAACAAGAAATCTGAAAATGAGTAAAGGCCAGCATGTGCTGGTGGCCGAGGCCCAGTTTCCCAGCAATTACTATCCGTGGCAAACCATTAGCGAAGAAATCAGTTCGGAGGTCAGGATAGTTTCTCCCCCAAAACAATTCAACGACCGTGGCAGGGACTGGAATATTAAATTTCTGGAAAGTATCAATGCTAAAACCCGGGCTGTCGCCATTGCCCATACGCATTGGGCGGACGGCACAAAGTTTGATCTTGAAGCCATTCGCAAACGAACAAAAGAAGTAGGCGCACTTTTGATTGTCGACGGTACTCAATCCGTCGGCGCCCTTACATTCGATGTGCAAAAAATCCAGCCTGATGCTTTGATATGCGCGGGTTATAAATGGCTTCTGGGCCCATACTCTTTGGGTCTGGCTTATTATGGAGTATATTTTAATGATGGTAAACCCATTGAAGAAAACTGGATTAACAGGTTGGAAAGTGAAAATTTCTCAGGCCTGAACAACTATGAAGCGCGCTATCAGCCAGGCGCATCCAAATATAGTGTAGGCGAGCAGAGCAACTTTATCCTCGTCCCAATGCTTAAAACCGCTATCACACAACTCAACCGCTGGGGTACAGACAATATACAGGAGTATTGCAAGGCAATCGCAGGACCCGCCATTACCGCCCTGCGCGAAAAAGGGTTTCAGATCGAGGACGAGCCTTACAGGGCTTCGCATCTTTTTGGCATACGCCACCCCGCATATTCTGATTGGCAAACTATCAAAGAGAAATTAAATAAAAACAACATTCATGTTTCCTTCCGGGGTGATGCAATCCGTGTTTCTCCGCATACCTATAACGATGCCAATGACGTGAGCAAACTTGCTAAAGTACTAATTGCCGGGTTGAGATGACCCGGGAAAATAAATCCTATTTTATCGGCGGTATTGTGATTTGCCTCTTAGGGGCAGTTTGCTTTTCCACCAAGGCTATTTTTGTCAAGCTCGCCTACAGAAATACGGCTATCGAAGCTGTGCCCTTACTGGCTTTGCGAATGATTTTCGCGTTACCCTTTTTTGTCGTTTCCGCTTTAGTTTCTTCCAGTCAAAGCGACAACAAAAAGTTTTCCCTCCGACAATGGTTTTATATCGCTGTTATCGGTTGTCTGGGCTATTATGTAAGCAGCTTACTTGACTTTATCGGGCTTCAATACGTATCGGCAGGGATTGAAAGATTAATTCTATTCATTTATCCAACAATGGTTTTGCTAATATCTGCCCAGTTGTTAAAAGTTAAGATTAAAACATATCAATGGATTGCAGTAGGTATAACCTATGCGGGGCTTTTACTGGCGTTTGTTGGCGAGGTGAGATTGGAAGGTGCGCGCAGCAACGAGTTTTATATGGGTGCTATCCTGATTTTTGGATGTGCTGTTACGTATGCGTTTTACATCGTCGGAAGCGGAAAAATAATACCCCAGGTCGGAGCCGCCAAATTCAATAGCTACGCCATGAGTTTTGCTTGCCTGGGAGTGTTGTTGCATTACCTTTTTACCAGCGATCAATCACTTTTTGCCTTCCCTTCACTCGTTTATAGGTACAGTTTGTCCATGGCCTTGTTTTCCACGGTCATTCCATCCTACCTGGTAGCGGAGGGAATCAAACGCATTGGGTCTGACAACGCTGCGATCGTAGGAAGTGTTGGACCCGTGTCAACGATCATCCAGGCCAATATTTTTTTATACGAACCGATTTTAGCTCTTCAGATAGCGGGTACCATTCTAGTCCTTTTAGGAATTCTGATTATTGGCCGGACGAAGTCATCATGATGGGGAATGGATTTCTTCCGCTTTAGTATTAAATGGGCCTGGAATACGGGTTGGTTGATCTAAACTTCTTAAGTTTCCAGGGATGATCCGGTCTATGAAAATCCTTTTAGTATTTCTCTCCCTCCTTTCCACCCAACACTCCCTGGGACAAACGAAAACTTATTCTATCGTTTTTCTGAATAAAAAGCACGATGCCGAAAAAATAGATAAAGGAACCAATGACAAACTAATGGAAGGCCACATGGCCAATATCAACAGGCTGGCAAAGGAAGGTAAATTACTGGCCGCGGGGCCCTTCGAGGGAGGAGGCGGGCTATTCATTTTCAATACGACGTCACAGGAAGAAGCTGAAACCTGGGTCAGTTCTGATCCTGCTGTTCAGGCCAATCGGTGGAATATTGAAATCCTACCATACACCCCCCGCCAAGGTTTGATTTGTCCGGTGTCTGAACCATACGAGATGATATTGTATACGTTTGTGCGCTTTGACGCCATCGTAGATAAATTCAACGCTTCGACCTATCCGGAAATCATCAGAAAACATGATCAATTTGTCAGTGAAATAACCAAAAATTCCAACGTGATCACAGAAGCGATTTTTGGTGACAATGAGGGGGGCATTTTGATTGTAAAAGAAGAAATGCCAACGACGACTTTTGATGATGACCCGGGCGTTCAACAAGGGCTCTTGAACGTCCGGATGAAAAAATTATATATAGCAAAAGGCAGTTTCTGTGAACATTAGCCTTGCCTGGTTTTCAACTCAGGTTTTGATTGATTGGAATATGAAGACTCCAATGGAAATTCTTTTAAAAGATCCCATCTTTTACCATTGTGTACCAATAAGGCAATCTTATCCATCATAAACTCAGCCTTGAATTCTTTCTTTGAAAACTCTTGCCATGCCTGGTCGTAGCTTGTTTTTTTTAAATCGCGAAACGCAAGGGTAAGGTGGGGATGAAATGGTTGCTCCTTATAATTGGCATTAAAAACATCCAGCTTCGTTTTAAAAAATTTGTGAAGGTCCTTTTGAAGTGCCCGAAGCGCATCACTCTCAGTTACCTTCATAAAGATCACTCTTGGGGGAAACGACCCATAATTATCGAGACAGATTTTAAGGGGATCATAGCGCGTTGAAAAAAGCTCCAGCTTGGTGAACAGTTCTTTTTGTTTTTGGACTTTCCAAAGAAAGGGCATGTGAAGGGTAATGTGCGGCGGAGAATTTAATGCAGCCTTACTCCCATACTGGTCACTAAAATAGGTTCTGACCTCAAGTGCTTGCTCATAGACGGGTGATGGGGGGATGACCGCAATGAAATATCGTTTCTCCTTCTCTGAGTGTATCATGCTTTTACCCATCTCTAAATCTATGTAGTATTAAATAAAAAACTCAGGCCAGGGTTTTCTTCCAATTACGTTGCAAAAAAAACCACAATCAGCGCCATTAAAAGCCCCAACAATAGCAAACTGATTACTAAGGGCATATGAAACGCAATATAAGCCTTGTCAGAAATTTCCCTCGGAGTCCTTTTCTTTGAGTATTGCTTTTTCACCGGAGGAATTAAATGAAAGATCATCATGAAAACACAAAAAATGGCAGTGCCTCCAAAAATCCATATAACAAAATTTCCTAAAGGATTCAGAATGAAGCAACTGCTTACACTGATCAGCGCAAGAATTGCGAAAATCGCCGGACTATTTTTTCTTTTAATCGACTGACTTTTCATACGGTAGAAAGTATTGCAAACCATTCCCCGCCTGTACCCACGTGTAGTAAATATCCGAAATTTTAAAGATTATCCTGAATAAAGTTGAGCATGATGGTATACAAATGAAGTTTTGTTACTCCGCCCTCAATATCGTGATCTTTATCAGGGTAATAAAAAGAGTCAAACTGTTTAGAGGCATTGATGAAGGCATCCTCCAACATGATGGAATTCTGGAAATGAACGTTATCATCGCCTGTGCCATGGATCAATAAAAATTTACCGGAAAGCGAGGAAGCAAATGTCAACGGAGAATTCATATCGTATCCATCGGGATTTAATTGCGGGGTCTGTAAATAGCGCTCAGTGTAAATGGTGTCATAAAATCTCCAGTTTGTTACGGGTGAAACGGCAATGCCGATTTTAAAAACTCCCGCGCCTTTTGTCATTGCCAATGCAGACATATAGCCACCATAACTCCATCCCCATATTCCCATGCGGGTTTCATCAATATAGTCCAATGAACCTAAATACCTACCTGCGGCGAGGTGATCCTCTAGTTCATATTTCCCAAGCTGTTTGTACGTAATCTTTTTAAAGCTTTCACCCCGCCCTCCTGTGCCTCTCGGGTCAATGACAGCTACGATATATCCTTTTTGAGTTAAAACCTGGTGAAAATAAAAATGACTTCCCGCCCAGGCATTTTCTACTTCTTGCGACCCTGGGCCGCTATATTGAAAAACCAGTACAGGATATTTCTTCGACGGATCAAAATTTAGAGGCTTCAGCATAAAACCATTCAGCACAACCGCATCCGGAGTTTTAAAAGTAAAAAATTCCTTCGGCACCACGCCGTATTCACTGGCGTTACTGGCCAGCTGCTCATTCTCCTCCAACAATTTCAAGGGTGAATTTTTTTTCGTGTTATATAAGGTTGCAACGTCAGGATGGCCCGCGCTACTGTGATGATCGATGTAAAATTGAAAATCACTACTCATGTTTATCTGATGGGTGCCGGCGGCCGAGGAAAGTTTTGTCTTCTTCTTTCCGTCAAAAGATATGGAATACAGGTGTCGTTCAAGCGGGGAGACTTCCGTTGAAATGTAATAGGCTTTCCTGGAGGTTTCATCCAGGCCAAGAAATTCAGATATCTCAAAATCTCCGGTTGTCAGTTTACGAAGCATCCTTCCCGCTATGGAATATAAATAAAGGTGTTTATAACCGTCCGTTTCAGTTAAAAGAATGAATTGTTGACCATTCTTCAGATAGGTTAAATTCAATTCCTCAATGTCAAAATATGTATTTGTCGCTTCCGCCAGTATTTCGTCTGTTTCCCCGGTGCTGGCAACAGCGTGTAGCAGTACCATTTTGTTTTGCAACCGGTTTAAAGTAAGTATTGACAGAACGTTTGGATCCGCAGTCCATTTCATACTGGGAATGTAAAGTTCCTTTTCCCTCTCCAGGTCCGCTTTCACTTTTTGCTTTCTACTCAGATCGTAAAACCAGATTTCAACAGTGGAATTGTTCTCACCCGCTTTGGGATATTTATAGCGATAGTCAATCGGATAAAGTGATCCTCTCCACAATTGCAGATTGTATTCCTTTACCTCGCTTTCGTCAAACCGATAATAAGCCAGCTTCTTACTGTCAGGCGACCACTCGAACCCCACCACGAAACTGAATTCTTCCTCATACACCCAGTCAGTGGTTCCATTAATAATATAATTAAACTTACCATCATCAGTGATCTGTTCTTCCGGAGAACCATCGAGAGCCGTATAAAAAAGATTATTGTTTCGAACGAAGGCTACTTTGCTTCCATCCGGTGAAAATGTGGCATAGGATAGCTTGCCACGTTGAGAAAGTTTCGTGAGTGTCTGTGTTTTCAAATCATACACATAGTAATCTCCGATAAAAGAGCGACGGTATATACTTTGTCTTTCCGTAAGTAAAAGGATTTTTTGTTCATCATTGCTGAAAGCGTAATCATCAATGGCTAAGCTTTTTGATTTTGCCGAGCCATCCAGCAGTGTATCCACCGGCCTTCCCGTAGTGACATCATACTTAATGATCTTATTATCCGAAAGTGTAGAATAATACTTTCCGTCCTTCATCCAGTTAATTCCGGTAATCTCTCTTTCATTGAAAGTTTGCCGGGTTGTGAAATCCTCCACGGTTATTTGTTTTTGTGGAAATACAGTGGTTGCCTTGGTGACGAGCAAAAGAATCAGGATCCGGAATGATTTATTCATATAGTTTTGGCAAAATGCTGACCCAATTTTTACAATATTGTCGAATAATCAAATCGAAATTTCTCGGATGCAGGAATATGACATTATTATAATCGGCGGCGGACCCATTGGCCTCGCGTGTGGCATTGAAGCGAAGAAAGCCGGGCGGTCATATGTGATCCTTGAAAAAGGATGCCTGGTAAATTCGCTTTATCACTACCCTTTGAACATGACATTTTTTTCTACTTCCGAAAGACTGGAAATTGGGGGTGTCCCGTTTATATCCCATGGGCCGAAACCGAATAGATTTGAAGCGCTCGAATATTACCGCAGGGTATGTTTGAGTTGGCAGCTCAATGTAAAACTATATGAGAAAGTGCTGTCTTCTCATACGCGCAATAATATCCACCAGGTAAGAACTGCCAAAGATGAATACCGGGCAAAAGTGGTTGTACTGGCGCTGGGTTTCTATGATTTACCGTTTCTTTTGAATGCCCCCGGCGAAGATCTGCCCAAGGTACTGCATTACTATGATGAGCCACATCCTTATTTCGCGCAGAAGGTTGCCGTGATAGGCGCTTCGAATTCTGCCGTTGACGTTGCCCTGGAAACCTGGCGGAAAGGAGCCGAAGTAACCATGATTGTAAAAGGTGAAACCATTGGCGACAATGTTAAGTATTGGGTAAGACCCGATATTGAAAACAGAATTAAAGAAGGATCCATCAAATGCTTCTTTCATTCTCAGGTATTGGCCATTACACCCGATGCGGTGGAAATAAGAACCCCGGAAGGAAAAAAAATGATCCCCAATGATTTCGTTTTGGCCATGACCGGTTATCAGCCTCCATTTGATTTTATGGAGTCGCTCGGCATTCAATTTCATGATGATGATTATCATACTCCAGTGTACGATGAGACAACGATGGAAACTAATGTGCCCAACCTGTATCTGGCAGGCGTTGTTTGCGGAGGACTAAAAACCAATAAATGGTTTATTGAAAACTCACGGGTTCATGCCGAAATGATTCTTAACGCGATAAAAGGAAAGGTATAGTAGCATCAAAAAGGTTTGCCCGTGCTATCATTCGTGCGCCCCTAACGGGAATTATGACCTTGTGAAGTTGACACCCGCGGTTGTTAAGGTGTCCCCAACTAAACGTTTTTCAGAAATTCCGCGGATTCGGTGATATTGCCTTCGCAGAACTTTCCGAAAGTCCTAAATTTTCGGAAAGTGGATTTCGTTGGATGGTGAAGTGTTCTTCTTCGATAGATTCTATACCCCGAAGCGCGGTCTTTCACATAACTTCGCGAAAGTTTAGCACTTTCGTGAAGTTGACACGCGATACTTCTAAGGTGCCCAGACGAAGTTTAGTTGCTCCAAAATTCCGGTGTGTTTGAGAGTTTCTGCCTTCGAAAAACTTTCGGAAAGTGGATTTCGTGTTTATGGACCATCTCTTTTGGAGAAATCCTTTTCTTCCCGGAGTCCGGTCCTTCAAACAACTTCGCGAACTTCAATAAATCGGTTGGATAATTTGGCGAACCCCCGCAATCCCGGAGGGATGGCCTTATGGTAGCAAAAACGAGCAAGGATAAAAACGTGTCGACTACAAAAGATCTATGAAATACTGCCTCGGCCCCGACACGCAATCTTCGCACAATGATCGGAAGAGTTCTTGCGGCCAGGGTAAAAAATAACTTTTTAAACATATCGCTTAACAATGGAAATCACCCGCGACTTATATCCCCCACCAAATAAATTTACATGCACCAATAAAGGATAAAGGTTATAGATATCGAACCGCTCCATGAAACCGTGAACCAATGGATACGTGTTGGCATAAGCCTCCAAAAAAACCTTGTCAAAGCCACCAAATAATTGCGTCATGGCAAGATCCACTTCACGGTGACCGAAGTACACAGCCGGGTCTATCAAACACGGTTCTCCCGCATGATTTGAAATAATATTGCCATTCCATAGATCTCCATGCAATAAAACAGGAGGCTCTTCTGTGAGAAGATCTGGAAGTTTCGCGTAGAGCATCTCAAACATTATTACAAAGTCACTATCCATCCTTTGGGCATCAACCGCCAACTTCAATTGTATCTCCAGTCGTTGTTGTATGAAGAAATTGATCCATGATACAGATCGGGAATTATATTGAGGAAGTGAACCAATATAATTATCATAAGGAAGCCCAAAAGAATCGTCCTTCTGCTGGTGTATTCTAGCAAGACCCCTACCCAGATTTATCCAATACTGATTTGATCTCGGCCCATGCTCAATAAATTCCAACAATAAATATTGGAAAGGGTCCGCCATGCCAGAATGAATTACTTCGGGGATATGAATAACGTTGGCTTTATGCAGAAGCCTTAAACCCTGTGCTTCTGCGGCAAACATGCCGGGATATTTTTTAAGGTCATTCCATTTCAAAAACAATAAACCTTTCGATGTATTTAGTCTCCCACTTTTATTGATACATCCGCCCCCGACAAAATCAAAATCCAAAATGTTGGCCTGAACCACTTCCCGAATGCGCTCAATAATTACCGGCGGAACGGAAGAAAGCATTCCGACTATTTTTGAGATAGGTGGAGACTGATCCCTCCGTAATAATTCCGCGGCATGGCGGCGTTATAATATCTACCGCCAAAGGCGTTCAGATCATTGCCTAAACTATAAGTCTCATCCAGTGCATTATCGATTCCGGCAAAAAATTCCAAGCCGTGTTTACCACCAACCGCACTTTTATAGGAAACTTTTGCGCCGAGTAAAATATAATCGCCGGCAAAAATCGAATTGGCATCATTCACTGGAATATGATCAACATAATTGACTATCACATTTGTGGTTATTCTTTTTCGAACGTCTAAATCGACACCGCCGGCAAAAATCGTAGGCGCTACTCCCGTAAGTTTATTGCCCGAATAATTCACGTCCAATACGGAATATTCCTTAAAGCGATAGTGCTGATAAGCATAGCTGAACCACGTCTTAAACTTAGACACAAATTTCGCTGGACTTTCCAGGTCAAACGATAGTAGTGCCTCCAGGCCTCGCTGAGAAGTTTTTCCGGCATTCAGAAAATAATCAGCGCCTTCGGCGTTGCGTTGTACGACGATTGTATTTTTTAACCTGAAATCATAAAAGGTAAGATCATAATTCATTTTACCTTCCAGCAGCCCGCCCCTTGCACCCAGTTCAATATTCTTTCCTGTTTCAGAGTTCAGGGTGTTACTAAATGTATTGGTGGAAGGTCTTACTTCTGCCAGGGTGGGGGGTGAAAACCCATTGCTATAACTTGTATACAATGAAATCTTGTCAGAAAATTTCTTTAACACCGCCACGCGAGGTGAAAATACCGCATCAAAATTCCTGGTTTGTGACACCGGTGGCGCAGGTTCAAGGCGGGTAAAATGATATTGCAGAAAATTAATACTCGCGCCCGTGGTAATAAAAAACTCAGATGGCAAATAGAAATCCGCCTGGGCGAAAACCAATCCCACTTTTGAGGTAAGCTCATCCTTTACCTGCACGGCCCCTGGGTTACCCAGGTTGTTATCGAAAACAGCAATCGGAGATTTAAAATTTTGAAACTCTCCTCCAACCGTAATTTTACCTGCCTGGAAGGAATACTTTGTGGTTGACCGTATGCCGAGGTTTGTTTCCTCACGATCTTCATAATTTCTGATAGTTGGATTAGCGAAAGCAGAAAATGCTCCATATACGCCTGCGCTGGTGGCCCATTGCTCACTCCAACGGTGCGCATAAGTTAATCCCCCAAAGATGGTTTCATTCGTAACGGCAGCTTTTGCCTCCACCGCACCCAATGATAGAGAAGGAGGTCGCGCCTGTTTGGGATCTGCGTCATATTGGATTTGGTTTAATCCTCCTGGTGTTTCGTAAAAAAGATTGGAGAAAAATACAGTAGCAGACACGGTGCCTTTTTTTCCTGCAGCCAATTTTGTATCCGCGTTGAACGCATTTCTTTTCATAGCGGTTTGTTCCCGGTAGCCATCGGATTGCTGATGCGCGAACTGAACATGGGTAACAAGGTTTTTGGTTCTGATGCCTCCACCCAAAACATACCTTTGAAGACCGTAACTTCCGGCGATGGCCGTGGCTTGAATGTTATTCCCTTCATCCTCCGGGCTTTTCATTAATATCACCCCACCTGTTCCCGCGCCGTAGAGACTTCCACCAGGCCCTTTAATTACTTCCATGGTTCCAATGGCATTGAGATCCAGAAGATTCAAATAAGTATTTCCTCCTCCATCTGTCAATGGCAGTCCATTCCAATAAACTTTGACATTCCGCACACCAAAAGGAGAACGCAAAGAACTTCCACGGATCGAAAACCGATAACTTCCTGGAGACCGTTCCTCCATCCGCACCCCTGGAATGACATTAACAGCAGGAAGTATTGACGTACTGCTGAAGCGCTGTATATCAGCAGCCTCGATATAACCAATCGCGGTAGGCACTTCACTTAATTGGCGATCCGTTGCATAAGCTTCGACAAGGACTTCCTGCAATACCCTGGAGGTATCCCCGGGAGTTTGCTGAGCCGATCCCGTGAGGGAACCGAAGATTAAGTTGAAAACAATAAAGCATCTCATCGTGCAATACTATAAGAAAAGTTTATAAAAGAATATGCTTTTTTAAAATACGGTCAACAATTCATCTACTGTTTTTGCCTGCGGATAAAATTTCAGCAACCGGAGCATTACCCTGTCAACCAGCGTATCCGGACAGGAAGCTCCGCTTGTCAATACAATTCTAAGTGGCTCCTTCGCTGGAAGAAAACCATGTGTAATGAGTTTTTGTTTTTTTGGATAATCGAAGTGATGAATTTCGTCGCGCGATTTTATCTCGGTTTCGGAATGAATAAAATACGTGGCAAACTTTCGCGCGCAAAGCTCAGCAATGTGTGAGGTGTTTGAACTGTTATAGCCGCCCACAACGATGGCGAGGTGAGCATCCGTTTTTAAAAGCTGATAGGTGGCATCCTGATTGTCGTTGGTCGCATAGCACAATGTGTCACGGGTATCGGCAAAATGGTCACGGATATTTTCAGGGCCGTACTTTATAATCATCACCTGTCGGAAATAGTCGGCAATGCCTTGCGTTTCTGTCGCCAGCATTGTGGTTTGATTCACTACCCCGACGCGCTGAAGATCGCGCTCCGGATCAAAATCTTCATTGAATCTGCCAGCGAAGCTCTTTAAGAACTCCTCTCGGGAATACTTTCCCAGGATGAAATTGCCAAGACTCACAGAATCATCCATATCGCGCACGATGATGCTCGGCGCCCCTTGCGAACTGTGGGAAAAAGTAGCGCGCGTCTCTTCGTGCCTCGGTTTACCATGAATAATAATCGTGTATTTTTCCTTCCCCAGCTTTTCAGCGCGGTTCCATACTTTTTCAACGAAAGGGCAGGTAGTATTATATCGCTGAACCTCTACCCCTTTTTTCTTCAGTAAGTTTTCAATTTCAACCGTTGTTCCAAAAGCCGGTATAATCACCACGTCTTCCTTCTGTATGTTTTCCCAGGAAATAAATTGCTTTCCATCGGTATCCATAATGAACTGGATACCCCTGCCTTGCAGATCTTCATTTACTTCCTGATTGTGAATCATCTGACTCAACAGGTAAACCCTGTTGGATGCGTTTTCTTCCAACGCCTTATAGCTGATTTCTATCGCGTTTTCCACGCCGTAACAAAATCCGAAATGGCGGGCGAGGTAAAATATGACGGGGCCAAAATCTAAAACAGAGGGGGAAAAATCCTGCTTGCGCAAATCTTGCTTTCTACGCGACTCTTTAATGTGACCCGTTAAGGATGACCGGTAATATGCGGGTATGTCAAATTTTTTGATAACAGTTGTTTAACCTTCCTAACCGCAAAATTAGGATGTTTGTTCGAATTTGGATGCGCCTGCAACAAAAAGAACTGCTGCGGCCTCAGAGGGCCGCAGTAGTGCTCAAGCTGCCTTTGAAAGCTTATCCTCTGCTACGGTATTTTTCCGGGGCTCTTTCTTTTCAAGATCAAACCACATTACCTGAACCAGATTTTTTTTGATGTACTTCAATACTTCCATCACCTTGCCGTCAGTCTTGCTGCGAACATGTTCGCCCTTCCTAAACAGTCTTCTCATATAAAATTCAATTATCACTTTCTGAATGCATAGTTGAATTCGCTTTTAGGATTTTGTTTATAAGTCCCTGAAAGGATAATCAACTCACCTGTTTTCTTACTCTTGATTATAGCATTGAAGTTTTTAACGGATTTCACCGGCGTGTCGTTGACTTTCGTGATGATAAATCCCTCACGAATATCGGTATACCGGGCAAGTTTTCCGTTGCCCAATGATTTCACCAAAATGCCTTGTTGAAGATCAAGTTTTTCTAAAACCTCCTGATCAACATCTTCTAATTCCATGCCCAAACCTGCGAGCGCATCGGGTTCTTCAGCGTTCACAGGTCCTGTCTTTCCTTCCCGGGTTTTTAATACCACTGGGAATGTTAGCTCTTTACCTTTCCGGTTTACAGTAATATTGACTTTATCACCAGGCCTGTGTGTACCAATATACTCAATTAAAGCCGTGTTTGTTCTTATCGGCGCATTATCAATTTTTACCACCACATCGCCCTCTTTCAGTCCTGCTTCCTTAGCTGAACTTTGATCCGCAAAAGATGATATCAAAGCTCCCTGTTTTACCCCGAGATCACGCTCATTTGCCACGGTACTGTTAACAGTAGTAATGGATACACCTAACCATCCACGCTGCACAACACCAAACTCAATGAGGTCTGCAACAATCTTGCTTACAATATTCGAGGGCACCGCGAAACCGTATCCTGAATAGGAACCTGTAGGACTGGCAATGGCGGTGTTGATACCCAGCAACCCCCCTTGTAAATTTACCAATGCACCCCCACTGTTACCGGGATTGATCGCAGCATCAGTTTGAATGAATGATTCAATCGCAGTACTTCCCTGTTCGGTATTTCTACTTAAAATATTGATGCTTCTTCCCTTAGCACTGATGATCCCCGCGGTTACGGTCGAATTTAAATTAAACGGATTACCCACTGCCAAAACCCATTCGCCTACTTTGGATTCATCTGAATTGACAAACGATAAAAATGGAAGCTCTTTTTCATCAATCTTGATAACAGCGATGTCAGTATCAGGATCGGTCCCAATTACTTTTGCCTTATACATACGATCGTCAAAAAGCGCCACTTCTACCTCCTCCGCATCTTGTACGACGTGGTTGTTTGTTACTATATACCCATCAGAATTGATAATCACGCCCGAGCCTGCACTTTGCGCCTGACGCCCTCCCTGAGGACCCTGGGGTCCGAAAAAATCACGAAAAGCCTCCGGAAGCTGCTCCATTTTTGGACTTGAGTTCCCTGCGTACGTCGAGCGGATATGAACTACGGCGGGCATCACCTTTTCCGCTGCTACTGTGAAATCCGTAGGAACAGCTTTACCCTCCACTGAATACGATACTTTACTTGCCGGAAAACCCGATAGGTAGTTCGGCATAACTTTCTCACTGTTGTCCTTGTCGATCCAGGTGAAAGTCGCCACCGTAAATAAACTACCTAAAACGGCAGCCAGGAATACTGATCCAAATCTTCTCATAACTATATCGATTTTTGTTTTTAAATTTTGTCCGTCTTAAAAAGTGATGCAAAAACCACGCAGAAATTCTGGTAAGAAATTTTGTCAGTTTTCGCACCTTAACCAACGTCGGTTTATTAGCTTAAGTACGAAATGTTTCGGATTTAGGTTCCATTTTATTTCACAAATTGCCCTCGTCCAACCCTGCCATTTATGCAGTACCTGAGTTTTGATCCGGATGTAAGGCTAGCTCATCTATAGTCTCATTTTGGATTGTTACAGGGGTTGACAAATGTTCTCAAAAAGTTCTTTCGGATGGGTCTTCTGAACTCATTTTCCGTTTTCGGGATGCCGATCAGATGGGTCTTCACCCTTCTGCTCATCTTTATTTTGTTTAACACGGGCTATACCCAGCATAAAAAATTTAGATGGCTTATAGGAACCTGGAAAATAAAAGACAAAAATGAATTCGAAGTCTGGAAAATAAAAAAGGGAACGGCCACCCTTTCCGCCATGGCTTTCAAGGTTCAGGGAAGTGATACCTTAATAACGGAAGTTATTAACCTCACCTATCGCGACCATTCATTTCATTATATCCGGGATGTTGCCGGTGATCAGGAGCCAGTGGCTTTTCAAATTACTTCCTTTGATGCAAAAGGTTTTGTGGCCGAAAATCCACGGCATGACTTCCCAAAAATTATCCGATACAACAGGGTTAGGAAAAAGAACTCCGAGTACATTGAAGCAGCTATTGAAGGCGACGGCAAGATTATATCATACGTATTTGAAAAGTTGAAATAATCACCCCGGATGCGGTATTTATGGTCTTGTTCAAAACTTATCGTCCTCATCACGCATCTTTCGGCAGGCAGTATGAGTTTATAATCTCATAAACCGAATCATGGCAGATTCTTATCCAACCTTCCCCGATGCAAGCAATGATCGGTTGAAGCGATCCTGGAACCGAACGCTGAAGCGGTTGCGAATTGCCCTTCTTATCTGGTTGATATTCTTCATCGCCACCCTCATCTGGTTTTCATTCACTGCCTGAGGTCGGCAACGGACTAACCTAGATCATACTTTTTCAATACTTTTGCCCACTGAAAAAGGCCAGTATGAACATCAGCGGGAAAATAGTACTCAAGAAAGGTAAAGAGATTTCCATCCAGCGTTTTCATCCATGGATATTTTCCGGTGCTATTCAAAAAATGGAAGGGGCTGTGATGGATGGTTGTTGGGTCCAGGTCATGGATTTTAAGAATAAAACCCTTGGTTTCGGGCACTATCAAAACGGAAGTATCGCGGTGAGGATGCTTTCTTTTCACCCGGAATTACCGAATGAGAATTTTTGGCTTGATAAATTTTCAAATGCCCTTGCCCTCCGCAGAGGTGCTGGACTCCCTTCCGCTGAAACCAATGCTTTCAGACTTATCCATGCAGAAGGCGATGGGTTACCAGGACTGATTGTGGACTTTTACGCCGGGGCACTGGTGGTTCAGGCGCACTCAACCGGAATGCATTCAGACCGGTTAGCCATTGCGCAAGCGCTGCAACAGTTATTCGCGAAAACCCTCCTCACCATTTATTATAAAAGCCAATCCACGCTTCCCGGCAAAATGCGTGACTCCGGTGCAGATGAATATCTCTTTGGAACTGCCCTGGCGCAGCACATCATCCAGGAAAACAAAAATCAATTTTACGTTGACTGGCAGGAAGGACAAAAAACGGGATTTTTTCTAGACCAGCGCGATAACAGAAAATTACTCGGCGAATATAGTCTTGACAAAAAAGTGTTGAATACATTTTGTTATACTGGCGGATTCTCAGTGTATGCCCTCCGTGCGGGAGCGGCCCTGGTTCACTCTGTCGATTCCTCACAAAAAGCCATTGATCTTACGGCTAAAAATATTTCACTCAATGCATTCAACCCTGAACTCCACCAATGCTATACGGCGGATACTTTTGAATTCTTAGAAGGTAGAAAGGACGAATACGATGTTATGATTCTGGATCCCCCCGCTTTTGCCAAACACCGCGATGCACGGCATCAGGCTGTGCGTGGTTATCAACGACTCAATGCGGAAGCCATGCGTGCCATTAAACCCGGTGGAATCATTTTTACATTCTCCTGTTCGCAGGTGGTGGACAGGCAATTATTTTATGATACGATTGTTTCCGCAGCCATTCAGTCTGGAAGAGAAATCAAGGTGCTTCACCACCTTTCACAACCCGCCGATCATCCCGTATCAATCTTTCATCCGGAGGGAGAATATCTGAAAGGACTTGTTCTCCACGTAGGGTGAAGGCCTTAGCATGAATGAAGGTCGTGCGTTGTCAGTGGGCGCATGAATGCT
>JBDSIM010000078.1:0-14843 GCA_039917935.1 Cyclobacteriaceae bacterium
TTCAACCGGGCTACTGCTTAAAAAAAATGCGCAGAAAATCATTGAAAACATCCATAAAGTAATCGTTTCCATTGACGGTAGTGAAGAAGTTCATGATAAGGTCAGAAATATTCCGCAGGGTTTTTCAAAGTTATCGGAAGGCGTTCGTGCATTGAAGGAACTGAAGGCGGATTTTCCCATTAGTGGCCGTTGTGTTTTGCAACGCCTTAATTTTGTTGACATGATTAATATTGTCAGGAAAGCAAAACAAATTAGTCTGGATAGCATATCATTTCTAACCGCCGACGTTTCTTCCTCTGCCTTTAACCGCCCCCTTCAATGGAGTGGTGAAAGGGTTGGAGATATAGCTTTAACAAAAGACGATGTCGTGGAATTTGAAAAAATTGTACTGCAGTCATTTGTTGATTTACAGAAGGAATATGACACTGGGTTCATAACAGAAAGCAAATCTAAAATGAACAGGATGGTGCAATATTATAAGGCGATCAATGAAATGAGTGAGTACCCACACGTAGTTTGTAATGCACCCTGGGTTTCGTCAGTTATTGAATCAGATGGAAGCGTATTGCCTTGCTTTTTTCATAAACCTTACGGAAATATTTATGACAATGATTTTCTAGAAATTATTAATTCCAAGGCGGCGAAAAAATTTCGGAGAAATTTGAGTATTCACAATGATGGTATTTGTAAAAAGTGCGTTTGTTCTCTTAAACTTGGCGTCCATCAAATGCAGTGAAGGTAATTTGGAAGAGCAAATCTTTTTCATCAAAAAACACCCTGTTTTCCGCCAGGAGATGAAATTCAAAACCGGCCTGTTTCGCAATGGCGAAAATTTTTTCCAGGTCGCAGGCCTTTGTCAGCACCATGATCACTTGAGTCTTGGGAGAAATGAATTCACCGAGTCTCCCGAAAAGATTTTGGAAATATTCAAAATCCGCGCCGCAATACCACGCCAGGTCTTTATCGTTTTGGGGATCCTTTGCGTAATAAGGTGGATTGATAACAATCCAATCAAAAAGTTTTTTATCCAGGCTGGTGAATAAGTCGGAGTGTATGATTTGAATGTCAACATTATTCAATTTGGCGTTCTTCCTGGTATTTTCGATGGCCTGCAAACTGAGGTCTGTTGCGGTGACATATGCCTTTGCTTTTGCCGCCATGATTGAGATCAGGCCGGTTCCGCTACCTAATTCCAAAAAGCTTTTTTTTGCCAGTACCTGGCGATCCAGGTACTGAAGGATAAAAAGTGTGCTGTGAAAGATGGAGGGATGGAAGACACCAGGCATGATGGTAACCGCTGTGCCTCGAAGAGTGTACTTCCTTTCTTTTCGCAAATACCATTCGGTAAGTGGAATCAATATGATTGAGGCACACTTTTTAAGAAGTCTGCGCATGCTTCATTCCATTTTGAACCCTTCTATTTCAGGTTGGCGATACCGCCATATTTTTTGAAGAATCTTTAGCTCGTAGGGTAGCCTGAAAATGTTTTTATGATATCGTATACTCGAAAGTCTGCGCAAAACATTTCGCTTGATGGGCGTGAGCCGGAAATCTGAAACGGTGGGAAACCGGGCGTTCAACACGGTTTCAAATCCTAAAATCCTGTTTATCATTTCAGGAGTAAGCCAGGGCGTTAACGGGTTTTTGCGCAAATCAAAATTCTGCCATTCGGGGCCTAGCCAATCTTCCAGTACCTCCGGAAATTTGAATCCGGCTTTTTTTACAGCTTCATAGACTTCTGATCCTTCCGTTGGAACGGGGCTGTAAACGTAAATAATAATCTCTGTGTGGGGATTAATTTCCTTTACTTCCTTTATGTAATTGATGTCCTGATCAATTTGTGCCATCACTTTTTGCGGAGTTTCAGCTGGAAAACCCAGCACAAAAGAATACTCCGGAATGATATCGAATTTTTTCATTCGTGCGGCAAACAGCTTCATCTGGGCAGCGGTTTGCGTTCCCCCCTTGTCTATTTGTTTTAAAAGAGCATCGTTGCTTGTTTCAGCTCCAAAGAATATCATTTTGCAGCCTGCGTCCCGGATCAGCTGAAGTGATTGATCACTGTATTTATCTACCGTGTCGATTCTGCCTTCGCCCCACCACGAAATCTTTTCATCTTTTATTAGTCTGGCAAATTCAACTGTGCGCTTTTCACTCACAAAAAAATTATTGTCATGAAACTCCACCGCATTCGCGCCATACTCCGAGATCAGGAATTTAATATCTTTATAAATCACCGGTGCTGATTTCCCTTTCCACCTGGCGTTATAGATTGGGACTACTGCACAGAATGAGCAAGTAAACGGGCAACCCACGCTGGAATGGTAAGCGGCTGTGCGGGATCCTAAAAATGTCTTACCAAAATAATTTTCTAAAGCATAAAATGAATTAAGTTTTTCATATGGGAGTGCGGGTAAACTATCCTGATCAGGCAAGGCTGCCTGGGAAGTTTTTATGATTTCGCCATTATTTTTAAAAATCAAATTCTGAATATCAAAGATTGCTATTTTTCTTTCCAGGTGACTCAGTAATGTCGGAAATGCCTCATCACCAGGCCCATTGACTATATAGTCGACACAATCAGATTGAATAACCGATTTATGTTGATTGGACGCAAAGTATCCTCCCCAAATGATAATCACATCCGGATATTTTTCTCGTATCTTTTTTGAAAACGGTATCGCCTGCGTCAACTGAGGGCCGGGCATTACAGTGCAGCCAAAATATCTAAATTTTCCGCTATCCAGGTAATGGCAGATAATATTCCACGGGTTCGACTCCCGGTTGCCATCTACCATCACATAGTTGAATTTCCCTTCAATACTTGCCCCAACCTGTAAAATAGAATTTGGTATACGATGTTTCGCCCTCGCACTTCTTGGATTAAATAAAATTACCCCATTCATGGTTCGATAAAGGTAAGCAAACGATTTTATGAAATGGTGTTGTATGATATGTCTTCGCTTTTGAAGTTGAAACAGGGTAGGAAAAAAAGGGATGATGGGCTGCTCAATTGGAACTGCGCTTTTTATATAAATCTTTCGGACAGAGAATGTCTTTTCATAAGTCTCCAGGGATGCTTACATTTAATGGAATGTTAACTTCAGGTAATTTGTTGAAAAAATTCGTCACCGGGCTAACCATTCCGCAAGAGTACCTTTGCTTGTCACTGGAAAAATTGGAAAATCCGTTATCCGTTTTTCTGACGACTCGCAGCAAAGAATTTTGGAATATATCATCCAATCATTTGTTCCTCGGATACAGGCCCCTGATTATGGCAATTGTAATCCAGAAAGAAATTGAGTCGAAGACTATTCGCTTGGGAAAAACCACATGAAGGATATGGCTGGCCTCTCTGGGTTTCCGCTTTTACCTGAAAAGTCAAGTGTGCTTAAAATGCCGATACCTGCTTTCGCCTTGAAATACTATGAATTGAAACGTCTGGAATATTTTGATGCGGGGATTCACAGAATTCATATTTTCCATTGCCTTCATAAAGAAAGTATCAGCAACGGCCATACCCTTGCCAATGTTCATCAGTATTATGCTCAATGGAGGTTGGTTCAAAGGATGCCGTTGCAAATATTTTTTCGTTAGCCTATGCGAATACTTCACCTTTCATATGCAGCGGTTTCTGATTATAGTGATCCTGAAAAATGGTTAGCCCGATTGTATTTTTTTACTGTCATGTTAGAGAAGATGGCAGAATACGCTGAAGTCTTAAGTGTTCATTGTATTAAATATGAAGGCGTGTTAGAACGCAAAGGCGTCCACTATCATTTTTTAAAAAAACGTAAATCTCAGATTCGATTTCCCTTCCGGATCCATCGATACATTGGTAAACTTCAACCTGATATAGTCATTGTTCATGGCTTAATATTCGCCTGGCAGGTATTGTGGCTGCGCCTTCAATTGGGTAGGTCTGTAAAATTAGTGCTTGTTCATCACTCAGAGCGACCTTTGAAGTGGCACAGGTTTTTCTTTCAAACATTGGCTGATAAATTTATCAGTGCTTATTTTTTCACATCCCATGCTCTGGGGCAAAGGTGGGTTGATGCCGGCCTCATCAGAGATCCTTCAAAAATTCATGAGGTGATGATCGGATCCTCAGTGTTCTTTCCATATGACCGATTGTTATCACAAAAACATACCCGGGTAAATGGATCTTTTCTATACTTATGGATCGGACATCTTGATGTTAACAAAGATCCATTTACACTGATTAGCGGTTTTAAACTGTTTGTTAAAGATCAACCGGAGGCCAAGTTGTATATGATTTTTCAGGGAGACCAACTCAGGGAGCAAGTCAGGCTTCTCGTTAATAGCTGTAAACAGATTGTGATGGTTGGGAAAGTTTCACACAGAGACTTACTGTATTGGTATAACAGTGTAGATTTTATCATTTCAACCTCACACTATGAGGGTGGCGGTATTGCCGTTTGCGAGGCAATGTCCTGTGGATGTGTACCCATACTGACCAACATTCCCTCCTTTTTGATGATGACGGGCCCAGGAGAAGTTGGACTTGTTTTCGCAGCGGGCAATATTACGGGGTTGCATACGGCGCTTGTAGAAAGTAGAAATCTTGATTTGGATGTTGCGCGCAAAAAGGTGCTTTTGCGATTTCAACGAGCACTTTCCAATGAGGTCATCGTAAAAAAAATGATACGTGTTTTCCTGTCATTAAATGATGGACGATGAAGAAACGTTTGGCCATTTGGATATTTGGTGGAGTTGGCACCGGAGATTTTTCCCAGGGCTACCCGGTGTTGGAGCGTTTAATACAGGAATTAGCGACCCCCTTCAAAATCGTAGTATATTCTCAGTCGGCTCCTAATCCAGGATATGTCAATTCAAGTTTTATTATACGTTCGCCGGGAGTAAAAATAAAGTACCCTCCACTTCGCTGGCTAATACTTGTTATTATTTTTCTCAAAGATCACAGTAAAAAAAGATTTAATGGCTTATTAGCTTTTTGGGGGTGGCCGTCAGGTTTTATTGTTACCGTTCTTGGCAAAGTCCTTCACCTTCCAAACGCAGTTTATGTACTGGGTGGAGATGCCGCCGGGATTTCGGCCATCAACTTTGGGATTTTTCACAGGCCGTTCTTACGAAGGATAGCACTCTGGACTTACCATCAAACCCACTTGCTTTTAGCTATTTCATACTACCAAAAAGATCAATTGAAGTCTTTTGGTATTGGCAGGGCAGTATGTGTTATACCATGGGGTGCGGATGATCTCTTATATAAATTTCTGCTTAAGGAACTGTCGAATCCTGTTCATTTCATTCATGTTGGACATCTGACGCCTGTGAAAGATCAGACGACTTTATTAAAAGCATTTGCTTTAATAAATCATGATCATCCTTCGGAATTGAGGATGTTCGGCGGCGACTTTCTCAATGGAACGATGAAGCAACTTTGCAATGAGTTAGGCATTCAAAACTCTGTTCAGTTTCTGAATATGGTACCCTACCAGGAAATGCCGAAACACTATCAATGGGCTGATCTTATGATGCACACGTCTCTTTCTGAGGGCCAAAGCATGGCCTTAACAGAAGCGGCTGCCAGTGGTGTCCTGCTGACCGGTACGCGAGTGGGACTTCTTTATGACCTCACAGACCACTGTGGGATAACTGTTGATACAGGGGATTATCGCACGCTCGCTAAAAAAATTATCGATATCATTTCTAATCGGGTGGTATGGAGGGAAAAAATTGATCGCGCAAAAGATTGGTCTGAACGTCACACTTTTCATTGGACTGTTGCTGAAATAAACAAGCAATTGGATCAGTTAATACGCTGAATCCTTTTGAGACAACCCTTCTTGCGAACCTGATGCATTGATTACGACCCAGGGAAAGGGAGAGGAGGGAGAAAGTTTGTTTAAAAATCGATTTGAAAACAAGCCTGGGTTATACTTTATTTTCGGCTGGAAATAATTCAACATTTCCCATGTATGATGGTGATAGTACTCTTTCATTACAGGATAGCCGGCATCTGTAAAATATTGAACGGACCTTTGTTTGGCAGAGGGCACTTCCGGAGGATGATATAAGGGGCTATCTAAAATGTGTATCTCCCCTTCAGGACGAAGCAGGGAACGCAATTCCTGCAGCAACAGAGGTAAGTTTACGAAATACTGAATGCTGGATGACAGTATAATATAGTCAAAGTGACTATAAGGCATTTTTCCCGCCAGGATATCCATGTAAACAAAAAACAGATTCTTTGTTTCACCAAAAACCCTTGCTCCTTGTATTAATTCAATTTCATTGATATCCACACCGATAACCTCACTACGTGATACGGATGAAAGGTGATGGGACAACCACCCATTGCCACACCCGACATCCAGGATTTTGATATCGCTATCTTTTCTAAGGTGAGCGGTCAGTCGTTCTAAACTTTTTGATCTTACCCTCCATTCGTACTTTAAAGGATGATTTTTAGGGACTACAGGAAGGGCCTTCACCACTTCGTCCGGATAAATACGCATTTCTTTTTGCCGAAGGGAAAGGTAATGATCTTCAAAAGGGCCACCGCGCGTGAAATCACGTTGGTAAAAAATTCTATCGAACGTGAATCCTGGATTTTGTAGAAAAATTTCTCGCAACGTCATTTTCCGGGTCGGTATTGGAAGGTAACAATGATATGATCAGCCCAGCGGTTGAACGGGTAGGAATTTCTAAAAACGCCATCTAATTTTCTTAGGAATTTATATAGCCTGGGGGATTTTATGGCAAAATCACAATGGTGCGGTTGAGGTGACAGGGCAGCAAGTCCTTCGGATTGAATTAATTTATAGGTAGGCCCAAAAGCGGATCGGATTTTTTTTAGTGAATGATAATAAGTAAGAAAGTATTCTCCCTCCAGGTGCGAACGGGTTCCTTGCTTATTCAGGCGTCTGAATGCCTTCTTCCATTGACCATTAAAAACCCAAAGTAACTCCGAGAGGCAAACCGGAGGCATGATTACCCAGGTAACAAAAGCACCCGGCTTGAGTAGGACAGACAAGTGGCGTGTAGCCTTGGAAAGATCCTGAGTACAATTTAGTCCACCGAAATTAGAAAAAGCATAGTCGAAATTTTTCACTGTCAGTTTATCCAGTCGCTCATTGGAAACCTGTTGATAGGTTATGCGTGTTCCGAATTTACTTTTTAAAACCTTGGATGCGATCTGGCTGATCATGCCATCAGAAAGATCGGTAGCGTGTACGCTATGACCTATTGAAGCGAAGTGCAACGCATCAATGCCGGTGCCTGCGTTAAGTTCAAGAATGTGGCTTTCAGGGCTGATATATTTTGAAACATGGACATAAACCTGTTGTCGCATATCCCGAAGTATCTCACTATTTCCATCGACTTGGTCGAAATAAACGGATTGTTTACTGAAGGCCCGATTAATGGCCGCAGACAAAGTGGGCGCAGAATCGCTTGCAAAAGACAATATGGGACTACATTAATTGAAGGTCGATAATAAAATTATCTGCCATTCCCGAAAATAGGGAAGATTTACTTATTTTCTTTTCAACTTTATTTAAATGTAAGAGCCAGCGTTTACGCACAGAAAAAAACCGCTCAAGATAGGCTGGAGGAAGTGCCAGGCCAATGGGCCTTAGCGATACCACCCTAAAGTTTTCTTTGGACCAGTTCTTTAATTGTGACGGATGGTAATACCATGTTTTTAAATTGGGGCCGTGCAGGTCGCTGAATCCCTCCTTATTGGTTAACCGACGGAAAGCTTTATTAAATTGAAAACGCAATAAAAAGAAAACAGTTTCCCAGGCGCAGAATTTAGGCATCACCACACCAATAAACCTCCCTCCTGGATTGAGAATGGTGGGGAGTTTGCCAATCAACGTCTGTAAAGATTCCGGATTAATACAGTTTATTCCTCCGAAATTTGAAAAAACCAGATCAAATTTTTTGTCAAATAGCGTTTCATTGAATGTTTCCAAGTCAAGAAAATGGGAACTGATTTTATTCTGCATCGAAAATTGCTCAGCTTTCTTTTGAGTAATTTTCAGCATCTCTTCACCAATATCCGTAGCGACTATATTAAATCCTCCTTCTCCGAATAATACCGAATCCTCACCCGTTCCACAATTTAATTCTAACATTTCAAACCCCTTTAACTGAGGAATAATGTTTTCAATGTATTTCCAGACGCGCTTACGCTGTAATTGTCCAATGGCGCTTCGGGTAAAAACCGAATCGTATGTAGAGGCGATATGATCAAAGGGCATCCCCATTATGCTAGGCAGTTGCTAATTTCTTTAACTTAAAATGCTGGGTAATTGTTGTAGGAATGTAATACAATATGGAAAGACAAGATCGCAATTCTCTATAGTTTATACTCAAAGGATTATTAAATAGCTTTATCAAACTGTTGTAACCTTTCTTTCTTCTATAAATACTATGTACGTAACGATGTAACTGCCGATAATAATCTACTTTAAAAGTACTTTCAAACAGCATAGCCAAATCATCCGAGTCCCTCCAATTCTTTTTCTCACTTAGTTGACCCGCAACTTTATCATAAAATTTTGTGCCGGGCAGTGGATAGGAAACCGATATCCCAATCTCATCAGGCATTAATGCCAAAACCAATCGAATGGTGGCCTGAATATCCTGTAAAGTTTCGCCCAGATACCCGAATTGCAGAAAAAAGCCAATTTTCAGGTTTTTTTTTCTCAGAAGTCCGGTAGCCCTTTGTATTTGGTCAACAGAAATGCCCTTTTCCATTGCGTCCAGAATCTTTTGTGATCCGGACTCGGCCCCAACCCAAACGGTTTGGGCACCTGACTGTGCCAGAGAATCGATCGTGTCTTCCTCCAATAAAAGGTCAACCCTCGATTGAATCTTATAACCGAATTTCAGCGCTTTGCTTACTGTGAGCTGCTTAAACTCCTTTACCCATCCGGGTTTTAACCCAAAAATATCATCGCACATCCAGAAATGATCTGGTTGGTAATGGGTGATCAGGAATTCAATTTCATCGATTACGCTTTTTGGGGATCGGCAATTGTACCGGTTTCCATAGATGGGTTTAGCGCACCAATTACATTTAAACGGGCATCCCCGGGTGGTGGCAATGTTTAGTGAAAAATATCCGTGGTGTCTCTTCCAGATGGCTTTATAAGCGGGAATGTCGACGAGGTCCCATGCCGGCAAGGGTAAAGCATCAAGATTTTTAATCACAGCTCTGGGTTGGGTAATGATTGTTTCACTTCTGCTTTTGAATACCAAACCCTGGACCGTGGAAGGGTCCTGCTTTTTTTTAATGGTCAGCAGTAATTCTTTCAGGGTTCCCTCGCCTTCACCTTTGATGACATAGTCGACCCCATGTGGGAAATATTTTTCATAATGGTCTGTGGCATCTGAACTGCAGACAATCACCACGCACCCCTGTTTTTTCCCTTCGGTGGCCATTTCAAAAGCTGCTTCCCGCATAATTGTCAGGCACATTTTAGTGAGATAGTTAAACCCATCATCATAGATGATGAGGTATTTGGCCTGCTGTTGCTGTATTGCGTGCCCAAGCCCTTCTGGGCCGTCTTTTAAACTGGTATCAAATAAGGAGACCGAAAAACCGCCTTCCCGAATGACTGCCGCTGCCTGAATAGTACCCAGGGGCGGGTAAGGCTGCTTAAAATGCCATTGTTTGGGATCGTATTTATAAAAATAGGAATGAGTGAAGAGCACATTACTCATGATTTCCAAACTGGTTAAACTGATTTTGAAAATTTACCAGCTTACATTGGAGCAGATCCAGAATTGTTTTCTGATAATTCTTCGGATGATTTTTGGAGACATATTTTTTTGTCTTAAACGCGATGTTAAAATCCGTGTGGCCATAACGATCACCATAGATTTTATTCCAGCGTTTGAAAGTCAGTCGCATAAAAAAATTGTCCAGGCCCTGACCAAAAATATTGAGCAACATTTCAATAAGTCTTATGGCGGGATTGAATATCAACTTTTCTTCATGGGCCGAATTCCTTTGCCGGAAATTGGGTAAGAAATCCTTTTGCCACGGATTGGAAGATTGAAGATCAGAATAAACCTTCTGGTTATACAGCGGAATAAGTGTGGCCAGCTCAGTGGCGGTAAATAAATTCTTTTCCTCAATTTCAAGATGCAACGTATCCACAAAATAATTGACACAGAACTCTCTATGAGAATTGTTGAGGAAAATCCTTTTATACATTACCAGAAGCGTTCTAGCAATCCATAATCGACCAGGCTTTGTAACGACAAAAAAATCGAGGTCAGATTTTTTATCCATATAACCTTTTGACAACGAACCAGAGGCCATAACGGCGCGCACAAAAGGAAACTGTGCAATAAACCGTGCCTTCGATTTCGCGATCTTTAAATGTTTGTTGGCTTCGGCATTTCCTTGAACCCGCCTTTCCACAAGTTTATAGTTTGATTGAATGCTATAAAAATCGCCAAGACGGAAGATTATTTTTGATTCAACCAAAGCATTTAAACTCAACACGATATCTTGTTCGGAGCTGTTTTTGAGAGACAAAAAATTATGAACCTCGTGCCCTTTCAATGGGTAATTGAAGATATCAAAATACAGCAACGTTTTTATCACCTCCTTGCTTAGCGCCGTATCGTGATTAATTACCTGCACGGAGAATGGGTCTAAACGAGATGGAAATACTTTGAAATGAGTGCCTTTGGAAGGAAAGAATTGCGTAAACAAGCGTAGAAAAAACGATCCCTTTTTGTGATTCCAGAGCGGTTTCTGTAAGGCATATCATACTCAGCAGCAGAATGAATCCAATAAAAAGAGGGTCTTTTTCTCCCCATGAAAAATAGGCTGGTAGGGCAAACCATAAAATCAATAAGAGAAGACCAATAATGCCACATCCCAAAAGGGTAAAAAGATATTGACTATGCGGATCAAATGAACCCAGAATGTTCGTAATGCCGAATTGTCTACTCGTCTTTTGCATTTCGATTTCTACATCGCCACTACCAACGCCTAAAAAAGGATTTGAATGCTGGATGGATTTGAAGCCAGTCCACCAAAGAGAAGCCCTTATCTGCGCCGCGGTTTCATAATGTCCTCCAGGACTAATGTTAAAGGTTGAAAGGTGAATTTCCTGCAAACTTCTGTACCGGCTGACCGGGTTTATATAAAGTATATACGAAAAGAAAATTGACATGATGACGAAGGCAATGCCAATCATTTTTTGGTGATTTATCAGGCTTCGGATCGCCAGGAATATGAGCATCAGTCCAATAGCAAGGATGACGATTCTCGCAGCAAGAAAAATAATAAAAATTATAAAATAGCTAGCCAGCGCCCAAATTCCTGCCTGCCTAAGCGTTGACTTTATTTCGCCTATTTGATGCAACAAAAACAATACGCAAAATGAAAGATAGAAGGAGAAGTAGGTAGGATGTATGTTAATGCCTTCTGCCAGGCTCACGTAAGAAAAAATCAACCATTTTTCAGAATCCAATGGATGTAAATCCGAGTACGACGATGTGGCAAGGTAGTGATTGATTGGTGTTATGCCAGTGATATAGTCATGGGCCTGGGTCCAGGCATGAACGGTGCACAGTAGTGTCCCGATTAAGCATGAGAGAAAAAAACCAATAAAAATTATCCTGATTTCATTTTTAGTAAGCCTAACCATTGTTGTGGCTAACGCCACAGGGATCATATAAAAGAAAATTTTCTTTTCTACTGAGAACAATCCGGAATTCATGTTGTCGGTATAAAGCAATCCAATTAGTTGGAGGACCAAGAGGCCTATAATTATTTGAAGAAGCAGGCTTTGCTTAATGATGCGGAATTTAACAGACCAGTTGCCTTCCATTAACCATCCTAACAGCAGTACAATCATGCCGGCATGACAGACTTTTATGGAGAAAGGCAAGGCGGTAATGGACAGGATCAGTGATGCCCACAAAATATTTTTATGCAATATGGTTTTGCTTTCACTCACTCCGAGAAGTTTAAGAGAACTCTTTCATTTATATCTTTGCGCTCATCATCATTGAACCATCCCCATTTATTAAAATAAGTGATGGCGCTGCTGATATGATGCATAAGTTTTACAGCATTCTTATATGAATCTCTTTGGTTGTAGTGATAGATCACAGCCTCGGGATAAAATACGGTTCGGTAACGGCGGTGAATTCTGCGTGTGAGATCCGTATCTTCTGTATACAAAAAAATATTCTCATCAAAAAGACCGATTTCCCGCAAAACATGTGTTCTTAGAAACATAAAGCATCCTGATAGAAAAGGGACATCCATGATTTTATCATACCCGGAAAAATGCATCTCATATAAATGGTTCAAGCGGTTTGCAATCAATGGGTGAAACTGAAGAAACCGCCTGGAAAACAGGGTGTAAGGTGAGGGTAGTAATTTACACAATGGCTGTAACGTTCCATCGGGATATAACACCTTTGGCATAACCAATCCAATATTCGGATTAGCTTCACTATATCCTGAAAGTTTACTCAGCACACCAGCATCAAAATAAACGTCCGGGTTTAAAATTACATGGTAGGCAGAGTCATGGTTGTTAAGTATTTCTTTTAGAGCCAGATTATGGCCGGCACCAAAGCCAATATTTTTGTTATTAAAAATGTATTTGATTCGAGGATGTTTAAAAAATTCTGAGCAGTTATCTTCCGGTGAATTGTCAATCAGGTATAATTTTGAACCTTGGGTGCCATCCAGAAAACTTTGAACAGCTTTCTTCAACACACTTATTTCGTTTTTGTAAATGACAATTGACCCGGTAATACTACCCTGCATAAAATTTATGAATAAAAAGATTTTTGACTAAATTCAACCTGTTTCCAAATTTTTCTTGCCATGATTGATCACTTATTTCGCCGGAAGTAGAGGCATTTGTATCATGCCTTCGATGCAGTACTAAAGTGTCTTTCATAAAATGCACCTTATAATACACCTCACCAATGAGACCGATCCAAAAATCGTGAATTGGAATATCGTAAGGAAATGGCAACGCACGATCCTTTAATCTTTTCGTGAAAGCCATACAGCACCCCATATATGAATTTTTGAAAAGGTTTTTTAATAATCCGCTACCTGAATTATTGAGGTTATAAAATGAACTTTTTGTTACCTGAAGGGAATCGTCTACAAGCCGGCAATCTGACATAACCAGATCATAATGCGATAAAGCTTCTAGCATTTTATTTACTTTACCAGGTAGCCAAACGTCATCCTGGTCTGCCAGAAAAATATAATCCCCCGCACTCAATGTTAAACTCGCTTCAAAGTTTGAGGAAATTCCCCGCGCCACCTGGCTTTCGAGTATCCTGATCCGATGGTCTTTAAACGATTTGATAATATCGACGGTATCATCGGAGGAAAAATCATCGGAAATGACTATTTCATCCTCCTCACCCAATTGCGGTAAAATTGAATCGAGCTGCTCCCTGATAAACATACCACCATTTTTGGTTGCCATGCAGACTGAAACCATAAGAAAATTATTGAATATAAGGTAGGACATCTATACCTCAAAACAAAGCATGTTTTAAGGTAAGAAAACTTCGGTGGCATCTATATAAATAGTTTTTTTAACCAAGGCAAATGACTGGAACTGTAATGAAGCAGAACGGGATACGCCAATTGAAAGCTAAGACCCGTGAATCGTAATGTATTATCAAATACCATAAACAGAAAAATAATATTAACTATAGCAAGGCCGGTTGAGAAAAAGGGTGAGGATGCAGGAAGGACTCTTAAGAATATTACAGGCATAAGAATAATCACTATGCCCATTAAAATTAATCCCGGCCATCCCAGATAACTAAAACTTCTGGAATAAACGGTGGAGGCGTTAAACGGTCCAGGAATGGTGTTTTCGCCCTCCCGCACTGAGCCCGTGAAAGAATTAATCCGCTTGGAAATAAAATCAAAGAGAACCTCATTGTTCAACCAGTGAAGTATGCTGTAAAAAGTGGTGGGTTGAGGCTGATAAACATTCACATTGTTTTGAAGGTTTGCTATGGGAGAAGTACTGTAAATGTAAGACCAAAAAAATTCTGAAGGTATAATAGAATTACGAAAAGCAGCGCTTGCCTTCCCAGTGTCTAAAAATTCCTCATTTGAGTAGCCTTTCCGGGATTCATTTGTCACGCGTAAAGAACCCAAAACTCCAAAGAAATAGAAAAGACATATAAAAAATATTGAGGCGAGTGCCAATTTCTTAAATGAAATAGTTCTTTTGTACATTAAATATAGAAAAGCGGAGGCCGTTATATTAAAGAATAGCATGCCCCGATTATATATCAACAACGCCGCGAATAGGTTTAACAGGTATAGTGCTAATATGAAACCAGATTTTTTTGAAAGATAGATCTGAAATAAAAAAATGGTGTAGAATGAACTGAAGGTTACAACGAAAACGTGCAATTTGGGTATGCCGAATAACTTGTAGTCGTAACGTTGCTGAAGGATAATTTTAAGGAGGGGTACTCCATCATTGTAAAGGAATTCTGCGCTCCAGAGTGTATAAATGAAGATGGTTAAATAGAGTGGCGCTGAACGGTTTTCGGGAGAAACGTTTTTAAAGAAAAATTTATTTTTGACTGACCACCTAATGGCTAGAATGACATTTAAAATAATGGTAACCACAAGAAAAAGTAAAAGCGAATGGGTAAGATCGGGGTACAATTCTGACCATGCTAACGGGTACAGCAAAAGGGCCGCGCCGAAAGAGATTGCATAGCAGATGTAGGGGTTAACCATGAAGGGCACGTTGAAAAAATATCTTTAAGAAGACTGGATTTTTGTACACCCAGGACAAGCCGGCCGCGCGGGAAAA
>JBDSIM010000079.1:0-11421 GCA_039917935.1 Cyclobacteriaceae bacterium
AAAAATGACCTGGTGCTGAAAGCGGTAAAAAACAATGGACATACCTTGATCCTAGAGAAGGTGTCAGTACCCAACGTAGATACTTTAAAAAACATTGCTTACGCGCTGAGGAACCAGTTTGACGATCTCCTGTTGATTCTGGCTGCTGAGATTGACAATAAGCCCCAGGTGACGGTGATGATTGGTGAAAACCTGATGAAAACCAAAAAATTTCACGCGGGGAATATGGTCAAAGAACTTGCGAAAGAAATAGACGGCGGTGGTGGAGGGCAGCCTTTTTTTGCTACCGCCGGAGGAAAGAACCTGAATGGATTAAATGCTGTTATTGAAAAAGCCCGTAAATTGGTCGAATAACCCGCAATTCAAGATTTAAGAGACAGCAGATACGTGGCTTTCTCCTGTAGTATGTATTATTTAGGGTGATCCTTCGAGGCCCGGTTAATAATTACTTTTTTAGATGGAAGAATCAATACGTGAAAAATATACAGCAGTCATTGGCCTTGAGGTACATGCGCAGTTGTTGACGCAAAGCAAGATCTTCAATGCTGATTCAACCGCTTATGGAAGCCATCCGAATACAAATATAGGTGTGATCTCACTGGCTCACCCGGGTACCTTGCCGAAACTGAACAAAAAAACTGTGGAGTTCGCCGTGAAAATGGGATTGGCCTGTCATTCGGAAATAAGCCGGTTCAATATCTTCGATCGCAAAAATTATTTTTATCCTGATTTACCGAAAGGATATCAGTTAACCCAGGATAGAACGCCTGTGTGCAAGGGAGGGTATATTACCATCAAAACAAAGTTGGGCGAAAGGAAGGTGATCCTTAACCGCATTCACCTGGAAGAAGATGCCGGGAAATCCGTTCATCTTCCCTCTGAAAATGATACCCTTGTCGATTTAAACCGGGCCGGAGTTCCCTTAATTGAAATTGTAACTGAACCCGTTATCCGATCTTCTGAAGAAGCTTATGCCTTGCTTACCGAGATCAGAAAGATGGTTCGTTATTTAGATATTTGTGACGGAAACATGGAAGAAGGATCTTTGCGTTGTGATGCCAATGTGTCTGTGATGTTAAAGGATGCAAAGCAATTAGGAAAGAAAGTAGAAGTAAAAAACATGAACTCGATCAGGAATGTGCAACGTGCCATTGATCATGAAATCGAGAGGCAGATTTTGGAAATTGAGTGTGGGAATGCCATTCCATCTGAAACACGAACCTTCGATGCCGGCTCTGGCAATACCTTTGGTATGCGCGCGAAGGAGGAGCTTAATGACTATCGTTATTTTCCAGACCCAGACCTTAGTCCCATGGTAATTTCGGAGCAATGGCTTCAAAATATTGCCGATTCCATGCCCGCATTACCGGCAGACTTATTTCAAAAGTATGTGACCACTTTTCAACTTCCTGAATATGACGCGCTGGTATTAACCGACACAAAAGATGTGGCGTTGTATTTTGAAAAAGTCTGTTGCCATACAAAAAACTTCAAGGCGGCCTCTAACTGGGTGATGGGACCAATCAAATCTTACTTAAATGAGCACGGTCTTTCGGCCAATGAATTTCCGATAGGTCCAGAAAAAATCGCTGACCTGATATCCCTGGTAGAAATTGGAAAAGTGAGTTACACCACAGCTTATCAACGCATTTTCCCTGCATTATTAAAACATGCGCATCAGTCTGTTTTGGAACTGGCACAGCAATTGAACCTGATTCAACAAAGTGATCACAATACCCTGATTCCCATTATCGACGAGGTGATTAAAGAGTTTCCTTTGAAGGTGGAGGCGTATAAAAGTGGAAAGAAAGGTATTGTCGCTATGTTTATGGGAGAAGTAATGAAACGCAGCAAAGGGAAAGCGGATCCAAAGGTCGCCAATGAGCTGCTGACGATAAAGCTGAAAGCAGAAAGCTTAAAGTAGAAAGCTTAAAGTAGAAAGCTTAAAGTAGAAAGTAGAAAGTAGAAAGTAGAAAAAGGCAGGAAATAAATCAGAAATTTACAAGATTATGGTTGGATTAAACGTAATAAAAAAGGAAGCAAAACATTCTATTTCAATGGGGCAACAAGATAAAAATAGAGGCTTTATGGCTTTCAAATTTCAGCTTTCGGCATTGAGCATTAAAAAGACTTTTTGCTTTTTGCTTTTTGCTATGTGCTTATCCTGTACTACATCCGGAAAAGAAGAGCAGGCGGAGGCTGGTACCTGGACGATTACCATTCGCGGGAAAGCGGGCTTTCCCCAGGCAGGTGGAAAGATCATGATTCAGGAAATAAAGGACGGAGCCACTGGTCTGACGGATACTATCCAACTAAAAAGCAATTACACGTTTGCAAAAAAAATTACGCTGAAAGAACCTGGATACTACCGGATAAACTTTTACGACAAGCAAATGGTCAATGTCATTTTGCATAAAAACGATATAGAAATAGCCGTAGATGGAAACAGCCAGCAAGGCTTTTTTGAGGTAAAAGGGTCACCTGATATTGACATCATTCGTCAGGTTCAGGAATTACAAGGCAGCATTAACAATGATCCGGAAGTGACAAAATTAAATGAAGACTTTAATGCAGCGGTTCAAAGGAAGGATGACAATCAAGTGAAAGCACTTCAGTTGAAATATCAGCAGATAGTAAAAAAGTATTACGATCAGATCTCTGATCTGATGGTGGAAAAGTCACCTTCGCTGGCGGTGATTAATCTACTTCAGTCAAATACCCTTGACCGTGATCAGTATTACAATACTTATTTAAAGGTTTCAGAGAAATTAAAAAAGGAATGGCCTGATTATTCACAAGCCGCAAATTTCATTACATACGTGAATAAAATGAAGGTTACTGCGGTAGGCCAGCCCGCTCCCGAGATTTCATTGCCGAACCCGGATGGCCAGATAGTAACTTTGTCATCGATGAAAGGAAAATATGTATTGCTTGACTTCTGGGCTAAATGGTGTGGGCCCTGTCGTCAGGAAAATCCCAATGTGGTGAGGGTCTTTCAGAAATATAAAGACAAAGGATTCACTGTTTTCGGTGTATCCCTTGACCGCAAAAGAGAGGATTGGCTACAAGCTATTAAGGAAGACAACCTTACCTGGACGCACGTTTCGGACCTGAAATACTGGCAGTCTGAAGCTGCCCAGATTTACAATATCACAGGCATTCCGTTTTCGTTGTTGCTTGATCCCAATGGCGTGATCATTGCAAAAAACCTCAGGGGTGCTGCACTGGAGCAGAAGCTTGCGGAGATTTTTGTGAAGGAATGATAGGTGACCCTCCCCTGAGCCCGTCATTGCGAGGAAACGTCACGCGCCAGCGTGACAAAAGCAACTGAAGGCAGGGTCACGAAAGAAAAAAGAAGCATTAATAATAAATAAGTATAATCCTGAGTTAAAGGATTTGTTTGAGATTATTGCGGACGAAGCCTCTCATGAAGCCCTCCTTCATAGAGCGCTTAACGGTTACCAGTCTTTTTCAGGTGGCCTACGGAGCCGGATTCCTTCATATACTTTAAGCTATAAAAAGGAAGCTCCTATCGGAGCTGGTGTACTGTTCAAGTTGTTAATGCTTATAAATTTCATAGAAGTCGTAGTTTACAAGGCAATGGCTCCCTAGGAGCCTCCTAAAACATTTCGTAGCATGCCAGACTTCGAAGTGGTGTAGGATGTCGAAGATCCTACACCATCTTAAACTTACCTTATAATTTAAACTTAACCGGCAATACAAACCTCACCCTAACCGCTTCTCCTTTCTGTTTGCCAGGAATCCATTTAGGAAATAATTTTATCACGCGTTCGGCTTCTGCATCTACCTCTTTGCTAACACCCCGAATAGTTTTTACCTCAGAGATCGAACCATCTTTTTCAACAATAAAGGAAACAAACACAGTTCCCATTTTTTTTTCCAGGGCTTCAAGTGGATACCTCATGTTTTTCTGAATGAAGAGTAACATTTCATCAAATCCACCTTGAAATTCCGGCTGTTCTTCTACAACCGTAAATACATCTCCGGTTTTGGTAGCTTCTGCCAGCTGGCTTGTTTGCTCATTGTATTCTATAATCACAAATGACCTTTTGGGTTCATCTCTTCCGGATTGGATATCTTTTAAAACATGAACGGAAGATATCCACGAAGGATCGATTTTGCCCTCCTGCGAATTAAGTTTATCTAACTTTAACTGACCGTCTCCGGTAGGCTCGATTAACAGATATTTCTTTTCCGGATTTGCTTTCTTAAGGGCATCCAGTTTTTGCTGTACTTCTTGAGGAGCATCCAATACCATCACGGAAGATTCTGTTATTGTTCTCACATCATCCATCACCTGATCCTGACAGGCGATAAAGAAAAATATTAACGGAACCACCATGATCACGGTCACAAGTTTCCATTGTTTTATTTTTGCTTTAAGTGTTCTCATCATTTCAATACGTTTTATTGTTAAGGAATTATTAAAGTGATTGGCGAGTGTAAAGTCGGCGGATTGTAAGGCAACCCTCGCCAGGAGGCTGCAGTATTTATTCACATCTGAGTTTTCGACAGCGCGCGCATCTGCTTCGAACTCGTGAAGTTGAATAATGATCTTTTTATAGGTTGTTATAAATGGATTGAACCAAAAGAATATTTTTAAAATATTGACCAGCAGAATATCAAATGAATGCAATTGCCGGGCATGCACACTTTCATGCTGAATAATTTGTTGCTTCTCAGTGGACGAAAGCTGGTCTGCCTGTCCGATAAAAATGAAATGAAAGAACGAAAACGTCGGTTTGTTCTCTGTGGATTCAGCAATGTGGAGTCGCCTCAGGCGATAGGTAGTTGACCTGAAGATGATCCTGAATAATTGGCTCAGCTGAAATACGATAATGAGGCAACCACTGATTAGTCCGGTATAATAGATCAGGGTGGTGTACTTCCAGAAATTAAAAGTGGCTGTGTTAATCTCTTTTGTTGTTCCACTGCCGATCACTACCTCAGGCAACCAGTAGGAGGGTATAACCTGGCTGATGGACAAAGGCGAGGAGCCTTGATTATTTTGAATATGGATAAGCGGAAAAAGTAATGAAGCAAGAATTCCAATTAATAATAGTATCCGTAAGAGGCGGAAATTGGTTTCGCGATGTAACAGCAGTTTATAAAAAGCCAGAAAAAGGAGTAGTCCCAGATTGGCTTCTACTATATAATTCAGGTACGTATTCATGACTTGTGATTTTTAAGTTCATGTAATAATTTCTCGACGTCGGCTGTGTTCATTTTATGCTCACGCGCAAAAAAAGAAACCAGGTTATGGAATGAGCCGTTGAAATATCCTTTGATCAGATTGTTCAGATAAAATTTCGTGTACCGTTCCTTGCTAACTGCCGGGAAATATTCATGTGTTTTTCCATACGCTTTGTGCGCGACAAATCCTTTTGTCTCGAGAATTCTCACAATGGTGGACACTGTGTTGTACGCGGGTTTCGGTTCGGGCATATGCTCAATGATGTCTTTGACAAACGCTTTTTCAAGCCTCCACAATATTTGCATGACCTGGTCTTCCGCCCGGGTGAGCTCTTTAAGATCTTTCATTACTATGTATTTAGGTATGAAACTAAATGATTAGTTATAAAGAAACAAGGATTTTTTTATTTTTTTTTCGATACAGAAAAATGTGTCTTTTATACCTACGCGTGGGAAGTCTCAGGATTGAGGCAGCGTGAAGAATTCGCTTTCCCGGCGAGAATCAGATCGAGTTTGTAAAACAGTAGGAGATGATATTAGCGCCCATACGCAAAGCTTGCTGACGCTTGTCTTCGGGATCATTGTGGATTCGCTGATCCTCCCATCCATTGCCCAGGTCGCACTCATACGAATAGAATGCTACCAGCCTTCCCTGGTAAATCAATCCAAAACCCTGCGCAGGCTTAGCATCATGTTCGTGAATTTTAGGCAAGCCTTTCGGAAATTTAAATTTCTGGTGATATACGGGATGATCAAAAGGCAACTCTACCAATTCAAGTTCGGGGAAAACTTTTTTTAATTCCAGACGGATGAATTTATCCAGACCATAATTATCATCTATGTGCAAGAAACCACCTCCGATAAGATATTTGCGTAAGTTAGTTGCCTCTGCTTCTGAGAACACTACGTTGCCATGACCGGTCATATAGGCGTAGGGGTATAGGAAAAGGTCTGTGCTGCCCACTTCCACAATGTCCTCTTCCGCGGAGATATTCATTCCCAACTCCTGATTACAGAATTTTATCAAATTGGGCAACGAGGTTTTATTGGCATACCAGTCACCCCCTCCATTGTATTTAAGCTTTGCAATTTTAATCTGGGTTTGACCAAAACAGCTTATAGACGCCGAAAAACACAGAAAAAACGAACAATACCTTATATACGCGGTTACCATAATGCCTTTTTTCGAGATATAATATGTAAAAAAATGGGTTGAATCGCTAAACCTTCCCCGAAAGTCCGGTCCAATGCAACGAATAAACAAACTAACTAGTGCTATTCCAACTAATATTTCCTAAAAAATGTAAGATTACAGGAATTGCTTCCATGTTCTCGATTACGGATTGAAAAGTAACGATATATTCTTTTTCTACGGTCAAGATGACTCTGGTCATCGGAATTAGTAATACAGAATTTTTTGAGTGGAGTAAAATGGGCTTCAATTGCATTTAGCCAACTC
This sequence comes from Cyclobacteriaceae bacterium, assembly GCA_039917935.1. Lineage (GTDB taxonomy): Bacteria > Bacteroidota > Bacteroidia > Cytophagales > Cyclobacteriaceae > Chryseosolibacter. Next base: position 6,674 of record JBDSIM010000079.1, read on the forward strand.
GCATAGGTTGGAGTTGCAACCAAAGTAATTCGGTTGTCCTTAGCATATTGAACCAAAAATGTTTTCCAATGTGAAGAGAGGTTGTCCATAATTAGGAATATTCTTTCATCAGGGGGATAGCAGTATCGAAGTCGCTTCCAGGCTTGGAGAATATCTTCACTTGTTTTTCGCTTGTGCACGATCCCGGTAAGGACGTCATCATGGACATCATAGAACGCCAAGAGCTGTTCGGTGCCTGCTTTGCGAGAATAAGTCGCACGGATACGTTGAGTATGGCCTTTCCGGGCCCAACATACGCCGTGCATTGGCCGTAATTCCATGGGACCAAATTCATCAAAACATACAACATGACTGTGTGAGGGACATTTACTGTATAGTTTTAGAACGCGGTTTTTTTTCCTCGAAGTCAGGATCGGGAGACTCTTTCCAAGTTTTTGTGTGCTGTAGACTAACGCCTTCCCGCTTAAGTAGCCTGCGAATCCATTCATTGCTCACGTCAGGAAAAAGTCCGCGCTTAAGCAAATAGGTTCGAAGTTTTGAAACGGACCATTGTGTATATGGAAGCCCTAAGTCCGTGGGCCGTGCTAAAGCAATCTTAATCATTTCTCGGATTTGTTTGCTGGAAAGTGTGGATGGCCGTCCCTCCGGATTAGGTGGGTCCTCAAAACCCGCAAAACCATTGTAATTAAATCGTTCAATCCAGTCATATATTCCTGTGAAATGCATGCCGGATCGCTCTGCAATCTGTGATACGGTAAAACCACGGCGAGCAATATCAATAGCTCGATATCGCTCATAGGTCCTCGCTGACATTGTTTTATCCTTTAGTTTACAATGCAAAGTCTCTTGCTCCTTTTTGGTCAGTTTGCGAAGCAGGATTTTAGTAGGTCGTCCCATAGATTCGTATTTGCCCTTAAGACAAGATACAAGTCTTTTACATTATTAGCAAATAATAGTTGTAACGGCACTAGCATATGGTCTTAAAACAAACCTTTTTAAAATTTTTAGCTGCAGGACTGGTTGCCTCCGTTCTGGGCATTTCTTCCTGTAAGGAAGAAGAAGAAAGGTTATTGGTTGAGGATACTGCCGATATCAGCGAAGAAGCCGTAACGGATTCCTATTTTCACGATATGGATGATATGGCAGGTGTTGCGATAGATGCACCTTCTGATACCGAATACAGCAGTGGCCGGACATCGGGAGCCGTTAATATTGAAGATCACCGTTTTAAGTGTGATGGAACTATTGTTACTGTAGATTCTTCTCCCAACTCAACTCCCGATAATCCTATGGGCGTTTTAACGGTCAACTTTGGAACTTCAGGTTGTCAGGATTTACGTGGGAATGTCCGCAAGGGCAAACTTATCTTTACCTATTCCGGCAGACGGTTTATGCCGGGGTCAACGGTAGTGACCACAACAGAGAATTATTTCATAAACGATGTCAAATTAGAAGGTACGCGTACGTTGACCAATGTTCAAACCAGTACGTCCGACGCGCCCCGATTTAATGTTGTATTAACCAACGGAAAGGCCACTTTTGAGGGTGGATTGTTTGCTATCCGTGAGTCTAATTTCACATGGTATTGGACTCGTGCCGCAAATCCTTTAGACGACAACCTGACTATAGAAATGACAAGCACTGCATCCGGTACTGCACGTGGTGGACGGGCTTATGAAATGACTTTACTGAAGGACTTGGTGTACAAACGCCATTGCGGCATAGCCGTATCCGGAATTAAGAAACATGTCATCAACGGTGACAAAGAAATCACCACCGATTATGGAGATGGCACCTGCGATAAATCTATCACCGTTACGGTAAACGGAGTAACCAGAAACATTAATTTATAAAATAGTGTATTCAAAAAAAAATCCCGGTTTTCCGGGATTTTTTTTTGCTTCAACCCTCACACGCTGCGTCTCGCTTTTGATTACTTTTTTAATCAGGGAAAATCATCCATGAAACTTTAGTTTTGATTTTTGACAGGGTTCTGATTTACTTGCGTTGCTATTATTGAAGTATTCACCTATGAAGCCCTATCTTGACTTAATGAAGGATATCCTGGAAAAGGGATCAAGTAAAACCGACAGAACCGGAACGGGCACTTTATCGCTCTTTGGACGGCAGTTGCGTTTTGACCTTTCGGAGGGCTTTCCCATGGTCACGACAAAAAAACTTCACCTGAGGTCTATCATTTATGAGCTGTTATGGTTTTTAAGAGGTGAAACTAATATTCAGTACTTAAAAGACCACGGTGTTTCTATCTGGGATGAGTGGGCAGATGAAAATGGAGAACTCGGACCCGTATATGGCCACCAATGGAGAAGCTGGCCTGCACCGGATGGCAGATCTATTGATCAGATATCGCAGGTAATTGCCCAGATAAAACAAAAACCTGACTCACGCCGCCACATTGTTACTGCCTGGAATCCGGCAGAGGTTGAAAAGATGGCATTACCGCCATGTCATGCGTTATTTCAATTTTATGTGGCAGACGGAAGGCTGTCATGCCAGCTTTACCAAAGAAGCGCGGATTATTTTTTAGGCGTGCCTTTTAATATCGCCTCTTATGCATTGCTCACCTATATGTTTGCGCAGCAATGCGATCTTTTACCTGGTGATTTCGTGTGGACAGGAGGAGATGTTCACCTCTATACCAACCACCTTGAACAAACTAGTCTACAGCTTTCACGCCAGCCTTTTCCCTTACCTCAACTGAATATTAAAACGAAGCCTGCATCTATATTTGAGTACCAGTTTGAAGATTTTGAGATTCTCAACTACCAGGCTCATCCCTCGATAAAGGCGCCTATTGCAGTGTGAAAATTAGTCGGCAGGGGTGAGTAGTTTACAGTTGACAATGTGGCAAATGAGTCATGAAACTATTTCCTTTTGTACATTGTAATGTGTAATATTACGCAATACAGTTCAAGCAAAACCGGTACGGTAATCGTATGAAAAACAAGGCAGTTATCGGATTCCATTTCAAAGCCCAGTGTAAAAATGATCATAAGTTTCAAAAACAAGGGGCTGCTAGAGCTTTTTAAGAAAGGAAAGACAACTAAGCTGCCCCAGGAACGGTTGAAAAAAATTAAAATGATTTTAGCTATCCTGGATTCAGCTCAGGATTTGAAGGATTTAAATATACCGGCTTTCAGATTACACAAATTAAAGCAACCGCCACTGACTGGATATATGTCTATTGACGTAAGTGGGAACTATCGGATAGTCTTTTGTTTCATAGATGGAAAGGTTAGTGATATTGATTATTTAGATACGCATTAAAGAAAAAAAATGAAAAGATTTATTCAACATAATCCCCCACATCCAGGCGAGATCCTGTATGAATTGTATTTTGAGCCTTTAAAGCTTAGCGTTTCAGAAGCAGCCGAAAAGCTCCTGATAACCAGACCTAACCTGTCCACCATCATCAATGGTAGAGCTGGGATTTCGACACAAATGGCATTGAAACTTGCCAAAGCATTTGATACCACACCCCAGTATTGGATGAGCTTGCAAAATAATTATGATTTATGGAAGGCTGGCCAGGAAAATGAATTCCTCGACAAAGTAAAAGTGTTGGTTTAGATCAGTTATCAGTTGACGATTTAACAAATGATTGGAATAGTGGGCCTTAAATTTTAAACTCCTCTATAAGAACAATGTATGATATTGGAAATCAATTTATTACAATGGTCTTTGAACCTGAAATTTTCAACCTGATTCCTTGATTGGCGCCGAAAACTATCGTAACTTATTACGATAGGCCTTTCCGTCATTCCAGTGGATAAAACACTCAAAACATCTCCAATTCTACCTTTATCGCCAAGGAATCGGCAATAGTTGACAGTTAACAATTTTGCGCTACTGGTATGGCTTTACCACAATTGACAATGAGTAAACCGGAACATTCGTAACGGGGCATCGAATATGTACTATGGACTTTAAACCCTAAACTTTCTGCTTTTAGCTTTTAGCTTTCTGCTTTAAACTTGTAACAATTTCATCTATTTGTCGACAGATTGCGTATTGAACACAAATGGCAGAGAAAAGCAGTGTTTTTGATATGATAGGCCCTGTCATGATAGGGCCCTCCAGCTCCCACACGGCGGGGGTTGTCAGGATCGGTCGTGCCGCCAGAAATCTCATGGGGGAAAAGCCTGATCACGCTGAAATCATATTTTATAATTCCTTTGCCAGAACGTATGAAGGCCATGGAAGTGACCGCGCCATTATTGCTGGTCTTCTTGATTTTAAAACGGATGACAAGCGAATAAAAGATGCGCTCGAAATTGCTCCGACCGAAGGGCTTAAGTTTAATTTCAAATCGGTGGCCAATGCTTCCGCTTTACATCCCAATACAATCAGATTGCATTTACAGAAAGGAGAAAGAAAAATAGAAGTGTTGGGTGAAAGCAAGGGCGGGGGTCTCATTAATATTGCAGAGGTTAATGGATTTAAGGCGGATTTCAGTGCCAGCCTCCATACCCTTGTTATTACGGCAGACGATACAAAAGGTAGCGTCGCTTTTATCGCGAACGTATTGGCCCATGACGATTGTAACATTGCTACGATGTCCGTTTCCCGTAAAGGAAAAAATGATCTCGCTTGCCTTGTCATTGAAATGGATTCAGGGCTGAAACCTGTAACATTAGAATATATACGAAGTCTTAGGTGGATTAAGGAAATTATTTATATACCTGATATTGATCGTTAGAATGAAAGCAAAATTTTTATTGATAGTT
>JBDSIM010000080.1:0-10631 GCA_039917935.1 Cyclobacteriaceae bacterium
CTGGCCTTCTTTTTAAATATGCCCGGTTTTTTGCCTAACTTTCTTTTTGAAAAAAAGAAAAGTGGGTTTGCGATTGGTTTTCTTCCTTTTAATATCTTTTCCGGCTCTTGCGCAAAAATCAACCGGAGTTTTGCGAGCTTCCCTTGTTTTCCATGAGGCAAAGGGCAATTCCGACTCTGCAATTTTTTACTCCTCCCACCTAGGTTATTTCTATATGCAGAAGCAAAGCTATGACAGCGCGAGGCTTTATTATCGAAAAGCTTTGTCTTATAACCGTTATGTAAATGACCAGAAACTATTGGCCGATAATTTAAATAATATGGGGGTCCTTTATTATCAAACAGACTTATTGGACAGCGGTATTCATTACCTGAACGCTGCATTAACCAATTATAGGCAATTACACGATACAGCGCACCTTAGTATTATTAGTATTAACCTGGGGATAATTTATAAAGCCAAAGGTTTATACGAAAAATCTTTACAATACCTATTGGATGCCGCCCGAATTCTTGAAAAAGGTGAACCAACCGAAAACCAGGCAACCTGCTATAATTCAATAGGTAATGTGTATTCGAAAATTGGTGAGCCTCGTGCGGCGCTGGAATTTCATCAAAGGTCCCTTTTGGTCTGGCGAAAATTAAAAGTAGAGGGTCCGCTCGCCGCCTCCTATAATAATATCGGCAATGTTTACCTTTTGCTAAAGCAATATGACAGCGCATTTAGTAATCTATCCAGGGCATTGACTATTGAACGCAAAATAAATCCTGGAGCTGGCGAGAGCGTTGCCTTGAATAATATTGGTACTGTAATGTTGGAAATGAATAAATTAACCGAGGCTGAAAAGTTTTTTCGTCAGTCATTGGAGATACGTCTTTCCGTAAATGATAAAACCGGGGAAGTAAGTTCGCGTAATAACCTGGCGCGTGTCTTCTTGCTCAAAGGCAATATTAACGCTGCAGAATCTGAACTAAAAAAAAGTGAACCACTCGCTGTCTCGATAGGACTTTTGCCGCAGTTGAAAGAGGTGTATGAAATCAAAGTAGACCTGTTCAAAAAAAATGGGGACTATAATAAAGCGTTAGAATCCAGTCAACAACTTCTGGTGGTAAAAGACAGTCTTTTGAATCTGGAGAAAACGCAGTCCCTCACCGAAATGCAGACCCGGTATGAATCCGTAAAAAAGGAAGACAGGATAGCATTGTTGGAAAAGGAAGGAATGTTGCAGGATTTGGAACTGGATAGCAAACTCATTTGGATTCGCAGCCTGATCGGGGCCATCGTATTAACATTAATTATTGGAATACTCATATATTACAATCTTAGGACAGTCAGAAAAAATAAAATTCACATTGAAATATTATTAAAGGAACTCCATCACAGGGTAAAGAATAACCTGCAGATTTTGTCCAGCCTGTTGAGTCTGCAATCACAGCAACTGACAGATGATTCAGCGATCAAAGCTGTGAAAAGCAGTGAAAGCCGCATTAACGCGATGGCGCTTATCCATCGGAAACTATATACAGTGGATCAGAATCGCACGGTTGACATAAAAGAATACATCACCGAATTAATTCAATATCTGGTGTATTCTTACGGATATCATGAAAGGCAATTCAAGCTTGATCTTGAAATAAAGCAAATCGATATTGATGTGGATAAGGCCATACCATTGGGATTGATACTGAACGAATTGATCAGCAATGCCTTCAAACACGCTTATGAGAACCATCCGAATCCTAGATTGATGGTGAACCTTGATTTCCCCGACCTACATGAACTCAATATTCAGATCAGGGATAACGGGACCGGGATTGATGTAAAAGATGCCAAAAAGAAAACATTCGGAATGAAAATCGTTTCGACACTAATAAAGGAATTGAAGGGTAGCCTGGATATCAAGTCCGAGAATGGAACTACCTATGTATTGCATATTCCACTGTAAGGATGAATAAAATAAGTGTATTGATTGTTGAGGATTCACCGCTTATAGCTGAAGATATTGCCTATAAACTTGGAAAACATAATTTCGAGATTGCTGGCATTTTTGATAAAGGTGAGGAAGCGCTCGAATTTCTAAAAGCAAATCAACCGGATCTGGTGCTTCTGGATATCAAACTCGCGGGTGCGATGGACGGAATTTCAACCGCCTATATCATTCATAATACCTATCAGATTCCTTTTATTTATTTAAGTGATCTCGCCGATGCAGATACTATTCAGCGCGCGAAGACGACACGACCTTCCAATTACCTCACCAAACCCTTCAATGAAGGAGATCTGGTCAGGGCAATAGATCTTGCTTTCAGTAATTTTATAGCGCAGTCTCATCCTTTTAAAGAAGACAAAACGAATCACATTTTTATTAAAAATGACAACACGTTTGTGAAAATATTGTTGACCGATATTGTTCTACTACATGCTGAACGGTCATACTGCAATATCGTTACTGAGGAAAAAACCTATATGCAGTCAATTAGTATGAACCACGTGTTAGATCAGATTAACAATAAAAATTTCGTGAGAATTCATCGGTCTCACGTCATTAATATCAATAAGATAACCGCAATCGACGGCAACATGGTCAAACTTGGAAAACACCAGGTTGAAATGAGCAATTCTTTGCGGGAAGAATTGATTGGCCGCTTAACTTTCCTGAAACAATAGGAAATATTTTTGCCCTGTTGGGAAACTTCATTTGTCTTACTCCCCAGCATTGATTTTTTTGCTAAAAAAAAACACAATGCTACACCACCACTACGAATACGATGCATTCATCTCCCACGCGGTCGAGGATAAAATCCCCATTGCAAACGAACTCTGCGCTAAACTGGAAAAAGCTGGTTTAAAAATATGGTATTCCGGCAAGGAACTTGGCGTAGGCGATAGTATTGAAAAAACAATCCAGAAAGGCCTTAATCGGTCTCGTTTTGGAATTGTCATTTTTAGCCCCACTTATCTGGCTAAAAACTGGACGATCCGCGAGTTCTATACTTTATTATCCAAGGAAATTGAGGAGCATAAAGTCATTTTACCCGTGTTATATAACGTTACGCTGGATGATCTGAAGAATAGAGACTTGCTTATGGCCGATCGTTTTGCCGTCAATGCGGATAGAGGAATGGATTTTGTAGTTCAGAAACTGGTTCAGGAAATTCAGAAAAGCCAATCATTAAAGGCAGAGCCGGCATGGTTCACGAAGTTGTGGTTTATCCTCATCTTGTCACTGATCACCAATGTTGGATTCTTATTAAAGGGAAATGTTTTTTCACAATCCGACGCACAAACCCCTCAAGGACAACCTTCCATGAACCTGCCAGTCAGGAATAAAGCCAACAATGTCGTTCGCCACAAAACATTTTTACAGGAAGTAGGTGGAATGTTCGGACAGGTGGGTTATTGTCAATGTATTCAGCCGGATAACGACCAGGCAAGTCCTGTCAGTTACCAAACCAATTTTAACGACAATAGTGGGGCTAATGTCATTCCCTTTGCCGGATATCATGATTCGGATGAAAGCAATGCTATGTTAGTTGATGCCTATTCAAATCCCCGAAAAATGACAATGGCCCTGGTGTTTCAAATGGAAACGTTCGCCGAATCTGCACCGGAGATCCAAAGGGATATGAATCATATGATAAAAAAGGTAATCAACTCAGAAAATGGGTTCTTTGATGCGAACAATCTGTCCAAAAAGTAATTACTATTAGAGTAAATATTCCCATCCACCGTTTCCGCGATCGATCATTATTGAAAGCATTTTTATTTATCCACGGCAAATACCGAAAAGTAGAACCGGAAGTTCGGAAACTTTTTAGACTCGTTCGGAAATTCATTTTCGGCTGATATAATGAATCGCCTTTCTTAACATAAAATAAGCATACCTGGAATGCCTATCCTCTCTCTTTATCTTCACGGGGTTGTAATGTTAATCGTCAGGATGGATGGGCTCCATCTTTACGGAGGGCAAAACAACCCCGGTGGGGTAAAAGTTGTTGGTTGGCATAAAGGTGTCTCCATGAGATAACTGGCAGTGGTGTCGATTATCAAAACATACCCTATCATCTAAATTTTAATTACTTTGACAGAAGGTAAGATTCATAATACCCTGATTGGATTAAATAAACCGAACCCTCTGGGGATGTCTTTAAAAGACATACTGTATAACTGAATGAATCCATTGTTATCATTGACCTCTTGATTAAATAGCGTTTTTGAATAAAAGCGGCCCTCATCTCCAAAAATTCATTTTTCAGATAAACCTGTTCAGATTTTTCGGATGTGGTAAGCGACGTCGTATTCCAGCCAAATAATAGTCTATGAAAACTTATTTTGCCGAGAAAGAAATAACTTCCTTTGCGATGATTTGCCTCTTTATTCTTTTGTTGTTGTATTCCTGCATGTTTTAGGCTGATTTCCCTGATGGCATGACTCCCTGCTCCTTTCTTTGAATAAATCTCAAACAAATTTTTAAATTACAGCTTTTGCAGCAAACTGTTATAACAGCCCGTCGGGTGCATGCTGCAAGTACCCGCAAAGAATCGTTCTTAACTGAGCTATTTTTTTAGAAAAACAGTCGGGGAAGCAGTGAGAAAATATCTTTTGTGAAAGTTATGCTATTGGAAATCGCGCCGTAAACAATCGTTCAATGAAATTACTTTTTCCTGCCGTTACCGTAATCAGTTTATTTTTCTTTTCCTGCAGATCGGGGAAAGACGTTTCCGCAGATGAGGGCAAAAATCGGGATTCTGTTTTTTCACTGCCTTATGAAAAATTCACCCTTGATAATGGCCTTCAAGTCATCCTCCATGAAGATCATTCGGATCCTATTGTGGCGTTGGCCACACTCATGCATGTTGGCTCGAGCCGGGAAAAACCAGGTAAGACTGGTTTTGCTCATTTCTTTGAACATATGTCATTTAATGATTCTGAGAACACACCCCTTGGCGCGAACCGTAAACTTATTCCAGAGTGGGGAGGAGTAAGAAATGGCGGAACATGGACGGATGGTACCATTTATTACGAAGTTGTTCCCGTTGACGCATTTGACAAAATTCTATGGATCGATTCTGATCGCCTGGGTTACATGATCAATACCGTTACCAAAGAAGCGCTTGAAGCCGAGAAGCAAGTGGTAAAAAATGAAAAACGTCAAAGGGTTGATAATGCTCCCTACGGTTTTACCGAGGAGATAATTAAAAAGAATCTGTATCCAGACAACCACCCTTATCACTGGACGGTAATAGGATCATTGCCCGATCTCCAGGCCGCGACATTGGAAGATGTAAAGGAATTTTACAACATGTACTACGGTGCCAATAATGCTACGCTGGTTATCGCCGGGGATATAGATATAGATGAAACGAAAGAAAAAGTGCGCCGTTGGTTTGGGGACATTCGCAAAGGTCAGGAAGTAAAGGCTTTGAGCGCCATGCCGGTAACCCTCAAAGAAAGGAAATTCTTTTATTTTGAAGATAGTTTTGCCCGGCTTCCGGAATTGCGTATTGTCTACCCCTCCGTTGAAAATTATCACAAAGACACCTATGCACTGAATATCCTGGCAGAACTTCTCACAGGTTCAAGGAAGTCTCCGCTATACAAAATTATTGTGGAAGAAAAAAAACTTGCGCCGGAAGTCAGCAGTAGTCAAAATGGCAGTGAGCTTGCCGGAGAGTTTATTTTTCGTGTCCGCGCCAATGCAGGCACAGATCTTGACTCGGTTAAAAGATCGATTGAGGATGGCCTTGCATTATTTGAAAAAGAGGAATTTACAGATATAGAGTTACAACGTATAAAAGCTGAACAGGAAACAGCGTTGTACCAGGGAATTGCTACCGTGTTAAACAAGGCGTTTAACCTTGCAGAGGATAATGAATTCACCGGTGATCCCGCGCACATAATTCAATCCGCCAAACTCACACAAGCGGTTACTCGTTCAGATATTCTGAGAGTTTACCACCAATATATTAAGGACAAAAATTTTGTAATGACAAGTGTTGTCCCCAAATCAGAAACAGAACTTATCGTTGAAGGGTCTGCGCCAGCAACCGTCTGGCAGGAGACTATAGTTGCCGGGGTCGAAAATGAAGAGGTAACCCGGGGAGAAGAAACGGACGTGGAGAAAACGCCCTCCTCCTTCAACAGGTCAGAACCACCGTTCGGTAAACCGGCACTTTTTAAAAGCCCGGATATATGGGATGCCCATCTTAATAATGGACTTAAAGTTCTGGGCATCGAAAACAATGAAATTCCCCTGGTTTATTTCGATTTAACGATTCCGGGAGGCCACTCGTACGACGCGCTTGAAAAAGCCGGGGTGGCTAACCTTTTGTCGCAACTCTTGCGCCAGGGTACAGCGAAGCGTACTCCCGCTGAACTGGAGCAAGCGCTTGGCTTGTTAGGGTCATCCGTGAATATTACTTGTGCTAACGAAGAAATTCAGATTCAGGCGCAATGCCTGGCCAGAAACTTTTCGCCTACCCTTGCGTTGGTTGAAGAGATACTTCTTGAACCGAGATGGGACGTAAAGGAATACGATCGCTTAAAACAAGCACTGGAAACCAGCCTCAAAGGAGTGGAGGCTAACGCCCCGGCTATCGCCAGCCGAAACTTTTACAAGTTGCTATATGGCAATGAACACGTTCTGGGGCTACCGCTGTCAGGAACTTTAGAAACTACTGAAGAAATAACGATGAATGATCTGCAGGAGTTTTACAAATCGTATTTTTCCCCTGCACAGAGTTCATTTCATATAACAGGGGCAATCCGGCAACTATCCGTAATAAACGCTTTAAAAAATATCGGTGATAAATGGAATTCCGTTCTGGCAAAAATGCCCTCTTATCGGTTACCTACAACACCCAGAGATGGGAATGTGTATTTCATAGATTTTCCTGACGCAAAACAATCGGTGTTGTTTACGGGAAAACTTGCTTTGCAGGCGAGTCATGCCGATTTTAATGATCTTAATTTTGCCAATGAGATCCTTGGCGCCGGATCGAGTGGGAAGTTGTTTCAGATACTTAGGATCGAAAAAGGATATACTTATGGTGCTAATTCGTTCATTGTCAAAGGGGCGGAAATCTCACCCTTTGTTATTAATACGAGCGTAAGAAGCAATGCCACCTTACCTTCGTTATTGATTATACAATCAATGCTCGCAGAATATGGAAAAACCTTTCGAACGGAAGACGTAGAGATAACCAGAAAAAAGGTTTTAAAGTATAACACACTTGCCTTTGAGAGCCTCGGTTCCAAACTATCTATTCTAAGGGAAATCAGCAAACATGGAAAACCCAAAGATTTTATCGAACAGGATCAACAGGAGCTTTTATCTATGACGCTGGAGAATTTTAAGACCATTATCGACCGATACATGAAAGAGGAGGATATGATCTACCTCATTGTCGGCGATAAGCAAACGCAATTCGACGAGGTTGCCAAATTAAAAGGTAAAATCACTCAATTGGATATTCATGGAAACAGGATTGAGGGTAATCAATAAGGGTTTAATTGCCGGAAGAAGTGTAGCTTGTGCATTCAAAAGAAAGCGACTATGTATAAAGTGAATTGTATGATGAAAATATGGCTACCCCTTTACCTTTTATTGGTCTTTTTACAGGGTTGTACTTCAGACAGCGAAATTTATTATACTGTGGATGACTTTGCGGCCGTTAAAAAAATTGATGTTCATGTTCACGTTTTCACTGATCGGAATGATTTCTACGATCAGGCAAAGAAAAGTAATTTTCAATTTATTACGGTTGCCCTGGATGCAGATAACAAACTTGATTCCGTCAAAAAACAATACAGGTACTCACTCCTGCAGAGCCAGCGCAATCCAAAAAATATCGCCTTTGCCACGGCCTTTTCAATGGAAGGATGGGACGAAGTCGGGTGGATTGAAAATAGCCTTACCTGGCTTGATTCCGGAATCGACGCAGGGGCTGTCGCGGTAAAAATATGGAAGAATATTGGCATGGTATACAGGGATAAGGACGGCAAACTTATTATGATCGATGACCCGAAGTTTGACCCGATATTTAAACTTCTGGCGGACCGGAAAATACCCGTTTTCGGACACCTGGGAGAACCTAAAAACTGCTGGCTTCCCCTGGAGGAAATGACGACCAATAATGATAGTAGTTATTTTAGTCAGCATCCCCAGTACCACATGTATCAACATCCCGAGCTTCCCTCTTACGAAGCGCAAATTGAAGCCAGAGACCGCATGCTGGAGAAAAATCCTGATCTCGTATTTGTAGGCGCCCACCTGGGCAGCCTGGAATGGGATGTCGATGCTCTAGCCCAGAGGTTAGATCGTTTTCCTAATATGGCCGTTGATATGGCTGCTAGAATGGGTCAGGTGTTTTATCAGACTTCAGCTCATAGAGAAAAAGTCCGTAACTTCTTTATCAAGTATCAGGACAGACTTTTGTACGCAACCGATATGGGAGATGAAGGTCAGGGAAACGTTGAAACATTACGTCAGACCATGGATGAAACCTGGAAGAGGGACTGGCGATTTTTTGTGACGGAAGAAAGCATGACGAGTGACCTGGTAGATGAGGTATTTCAAGGCCTTCGGTTACCAAGCGACGTTGTGGACAAGATTTATTACCACAACGCCAGAAGGTGGTTTCCGGTGTTTAAGGGCGATCAGTCAAATCAGCCACGTGCAATGGTGAAAACCACAGACGGACCTTAACTATTCGAAATTAAATTTGGTTCGACCTTTTGTAATGTGATTTTATCAACGGGTCTTTTTTTCCAACCTTTTGGCCATCGCGCGTCGGGTAGCATATAGTTCTTCCAGGTTGCGTGAAAATGAGCTTACATCAATCACCAGATTCCGTACTTGTGTTTCTGCAAATTCTTTTTCGCCGGCTTCTTTTAGCATCCATAAGTATTCATAGTCCTCAATACCCTCGCGCAGCAGTTCAAACCTGATCGAGGAAACCGGGCCGTTGACGTTTGGTTGACCTGTATATTGTTTTGTAAAATCTCCCGGATACAAGAGAGACCCTTCACCATTCAACACATTGCCATCGCTGCAGACAAAGCCGGAAATAAAGGTGACCGCATCCAGCCAGGGATTGGGAGTTTCTTCCCAGAAATTGCACGCCCAGTACAAAATCCCATCCATATTATAGCGCGCAGTTATCCAGGGTACCATCACCAGGTCCAGGGCAGGGGCATCGATAAAATAATTGGGTTGCGGATAAACCTGATCGCAGGAAATATACCAGGTCATCTCTCCGCCTTTCGCTTGTTCCTCAAGAATGGCCAGTTTAAGTTGTGGATTATTCATACTGTTTCCATGGATTGAGAAATTATCCACATGCCCGCGTAACGTGCCCCAGTCCGGATTATTTTTATCCGGCAGGGGTGACTTGGTAGACAGAAACGGAACACCTGTTGTTGATTCATGTACCAGTTTTGCCCATTCACGGGTTTCCTCAAAATCCTTTTTAGTATTAGGTTCATCGATCGGACTGTTAAACACAAGCCTGTCTTTCCATCCATGTTTATCAAAATACGACTCCACTTGCGAAAGATAGGATTTTACCTTCTGGTTGAAACTTTTAGAGAATGGTTCGGCGCCAATCTGGCTTTTCAAATTGGAAGGATAGGCGTTGAGCAAGACCCGCTTGGTTTGAAGTGTGCTCAGGTAGTATTCATACCGGGCATCATCGAATGTCAATTCTACTTTTTCTCCGGTGACATTAATTTCTGGTTCGAGAGGATCATTGAACCAGGGTTCCATGCGGTGGTCATATAGAAAGTCGTAATACTTCCTGGTCAGTCGTTCAACCTCAACGGAATTGGATGGTTTATTATAAAAATCGGCTAACTGACCTTTTGAGACATTCATATAAGTGATGAGGTGGGTTTTCTCAGGAAGGGAAAAATTGTAAACTTCAACTTCAAGGGTCAGTGTCTCCAGCAGTTTTCCATTTTGTAATATTTTGATCATGCCGGAATAGATACCCGCTTCCGTTCCCGGCGGAATTGCGAGATCCACCCACACCGGACGGTTCGACACGACGGCATATTGAGCGTCCATGCTGAATGGTTGCTGAATAGGAGCGAGGGCGTCAGGCCAGTATCCCGTTGCACCCACAGGGCTGGACTTCGCATAAAGCATAATATAATGCTCCAGGTAAAAATTAATTTGCTGTAGCGAAATTTGTTTTCCTTGCTGCGAAGTAAGCTGGGACCCCTGTATAAAAAATCCTTCTGGTGCCTTGGGCCTGCGCCCCTCAGGAATAGGCGTAGTAATGACTACCTGAAACGGAACGTGTTCATTGGCGGCCGCGGCCAACCGGATTTTCTTATTCGCACCGGACCAGATAAGATTATCATTTTCAATTCTGTCGTCCGA
Source organism: Cyclobacteriaceae bacterium (assembly GCA_039917935.1). Taxonomy (GTDB): domain Bacteria; phylum Bacteroidota; class Bacteroidia; order Cytophagales; family Cyclobacteriaceae; genus Chryseosolibacter. The sequence goes on from JBDSIM010000080.1 coordinate 10,385, forward strand.
TCGGACTTTTTGCTCTGCTGGTACCACCCATACGAAAACTTTGCTGCCAATCACTTCCAGCGTTTGATTGCCTACGGCTCCTGATTTTGTTATCTGTGAATAGGTATCAGAAATGTTTCCGAAGATCAAGCCAATAAGAATTGATGGATATAGGAAATACAATCGATGGCGAATGGATTTCATGAAACATATAAGCATAATAGATGCGAATTTTTGCATGGTTTGGAGAAAGTAAGATGGCCAGAAA
>JBDSIM010000081.1:0-36464 GCA_039917935.1 Cyclobacteriaceae bacterium
TTCCTCTTATCAGGGTCACTATTTTCAACCTTGAATATCCCATTAACTTTGAGATTGTTAACATTCCAGAAAAAGTAGGCATTAGTTTACCGAATTCGGGTGGCCGTTTTCTTTTCGAATCATCAAATGTTGAAAACAAACTTTCCATCAACAATTCACTTAATATCAATAAAAGTATCTTTAGCTCAACGGAATATCAATACCTTAAAGAACTTTTTGACCGCATCATCCAGGTTCAGAATGGTGAATTGTTATTCAAAAAGAAAACGTGATAAGTAAAAAGATCCATGTGCCGCACCGGCCACAAACGGTGGATTTTCAATTTCCTTTTTATTCTATTTGGGCAGTTTTATTTCTACCTTTGCGCTTGATAGCCTATCTTCACCGACTTATTTATTGATAAAAGGACGTTTAAAACAGACTATTGTCGCTTGTCTGATGGGCCAGTGCCTCATCGGCCAGGTTTTCAAAGTACCGACTAATTCGGACACTGAGGCGTTTTTTTTTGGTAAAAAATCAGAGAGGTTTTAATTTGCAGACTTAATAGATCTTATTCTTTAAAAATTCATATGAAGCGTACCACCATTTTGTTGATTTGCGTGCTGGCTGTTGTGGGTGTTTCTGCTCAAACGGCAAGCGATGCATTGGAAAGGGATAGCCAAACTTTGCGTCAGCGTTATCTGGTTATGAAGAACAAATCCCAAAATTACCAGGAGTATAAAGTTATCAAGGAGAATATTTTGGATGGTATGTGGGGAATTATTCAGGACTCACTGAATGTCAAGCAAGCCTCTTTCCGCCAGGCGCAAAGCGAAATCAACAAACTAAATCAGGAACTGGATAAAAATAAAGCTGCTTTAAAGTCTAAAGAGGAAAGCATGCAGGATGTTCAGTATGCCAGCACTCACATCTCCGTAATGGGAATCGACTTTGACAAAGGATTTTTTGCGGCTATGGTCGGTGTAATTCTCCTGCTGCTGGGCTTGGTTATCGCCGTTATTTATTATACCCTTAAAATGATGCGCAAGAATCTCTCGGAGAAGATTGATTTAATGAATTCGATAAGCTCAGAATATGAAGAGTACAAGCGCAAGGCTATGGACAAACAAACCAAGCTTTCGCGCGAACTTCAGAACGAAAGAAATAAGCTGCAAGAATTAGGCAGTTTATAATTCCAGTTGAAAGATAAATAGAGAGGAAATTTGAATTCAAAGTTTCTTCTCTATTTCATTTGAGGCTATTGATAAATCCTCACAAAATCAATTTCCAATTTCTGTGGCCAGATGGCAGAATCAACCCCCTCTGCTCCGCCCCAGTTTCCCCCCACAGCAATGTTTAAGATGAGGTAAAAGCGTTGGTCAAATGGCCATCCTTTATAATCATCTTTGGGGTCGCGAATCACCGTGTGGTATAGTTTCTCGTCCACATAGAAATCCATTTGATTTTCTTTCCAATCCACTGCATAAATGTGGAACGACTCGTGGGCGTCAGGGATACTGATAATACCTTCCTTTTGAGTTTGCTTCATATGGTTGTAAGCTTCGGTGTGAATGGTACCATGAATCACTCCCTGATCATGTCCCACATGCTCCATAATATCAATCTCGCCGCTGGCCGGCCACCCGCCATATTTCCAGTCTGTTGGAAGCATCCAGATGGCGGGCCAGGTACCTTTGCCCTGGGGTAATTTCGCGCTTATTTCTATGCGACCGTATAGCCAGTCTCCTTTTGCCCTGGAGATTAATTTTGCTGAGGAGAATGCTTTCGCGCTAACGGAATCCTTACGCGCATGTATGACAAGTTTGCCGTTTTCTACACCAATATTTTTGGGATCCTTTGTGTAGTATTGAAGCTCATTATTACCCCATCCACAATTGTCAGGACATCCGTCACCCAAATCATAATTCCATCTGGCCTCGTCAGGGAAACCCTTTCCTTCAAACTCGTCAGACCAAACCAGTACCCTTCCGCTTTCACTTTTACAGGAAAATAATGTCATCAGAATACAAGAGGCCAATAGATATTTCATCACCGAAGGGTAGTTTTAGTTAAAGACAATATAATAAATAGCTGGCTCTTCTTTAAGGAGCGATGACTGGATATCCTGTTGCCACGATCGTTACCAGGTCTCTTCAGTCCGTTTCAGGGCAAAAAGCAGGGGGTGCCCTTGCTTTTTTTTGCTTGATATTATTTAAGGTACACTTTTGTCGAATAGATGCAGCAAGGAGGCCGGCGTGATGATCAGGGTTTTATAGCTTTATAGATCATCTCACCTTTGGCCAAGCCATATTCAATTCTGTCTTTATCGGGAAGGGTATTAACAAAAGCATCCTCTACCGCTTTTAATCCTGCGGACTCCATGCGTTTCGTATAATCTTTACCATACTTGCGCACGTGATCATCCTGACCGAACATTTTTTCACGCAACCGGGGATCTTTAATCGTGGGATCCGATACGGTAATATCCGGAACAGGATAAAAAAAAGGCACCTGAAGTATGCCAAACCCTCCGGGTTTCAAGACTCTGGCGATTTCACGCATAGCCTGTATATCATCCTGAACATGTTCTAACACGTGGTTACACAACACGACATCGAAAGTATTATCCTGAAAAGGAATTTTATGGATATCCATTTTCACTTTCGCCAGGGGTGATTCAATATCTGCCGTTATATACTGATCCTGATGAATTTCCTGGAAAGGATGCATAAAACAACCCTCCGGAGCAATGTGCAATACGTGTTGTTTTCGATTAAAGAACTCCGTGGTCGTTTGTAAATAGATCCAGATAAGTCTGTGACGCTCAAGCGATAAACAATTCGGACACAAGGCATTCGGGCGGGGGTTAATTCTGCCATAGGGAAGAAATTTTCGAAAATGCCCCGAGCATATGGGACACGTCACGTTTTTCCCCAGCAAAAAGATGCCCACCAGTTTCAGCGCTGGTCCGCTGACCCTCTGGAGGTATTTTCGGGGCACATAGCGGACAAGGAAGGCGATCAGCTTTTTCACTTAGCGACAAAGATACGCCATGATCGATATCTCCCTTAAAAATCCCAGCGTATAGTACCCATTTTTTCCCGGAAGGGCTTTCTGACAGTTTTAATTCAGCTGGATTAAAACTATTTAACCTATGCAACCATCTTAATGGTGAAAACTGAACAGGAACCCCGTATTTTAAGGGTAAGCGTCCAAAATAGTAAATATGCATGCTGAAATTCTACCGGATATTGCAATGGTGCATTCTGATTCCCTCATAGCCAGCGCCAGAACAGGGGATCAGGTGGCCCAAGGGAAACTTGTGCAGTTGTGGTATAAGAGAATTTATAATTTTGGGTATAAATTCTTTCTCGATCACGACATGGCCATGGAAGTTACCCAAAGGACATTTATTTCCATGTGCAAAAACATGGCGGCATTACAGGACCCTGCAAGATTTAAATCATGGCTGTATAAGATAGCGGTAAACTACTGCCGGGAGGAAGCCCGGAAAAACAAAGGCAACCGTTCACTTTCTTTCGACCTGGTATGGAATCGGGATGCCGAAGATTCCCCAGGGTGGGAGTCATCCGGACAACGATACGATAATCCTGAACGGCAACTTCAGCACAGTGAACTTTCAGATATTCTTCAGCAGGCATTGCTCGAACTGAATGTGGAACAACGCGAGGTGGTCATCATGAAAGAATACGAAGGATTGAAGTTCAGAGAAATAGCAGAGGTCTTAAACATCTCTGAAAATACCGTCAAATCAAGGATGTATTATGGACTGGACGGATTGAAAAAGATTTTAGAAAAAAAGAATTTTAATAAAAATACCATTGGTTATGAGCTATAAACCGGATGAAAAAGACTGGATGGCTTACCTCTACGGGGAGCTTGAAGGCACAGAAAAAGAAAAGTTCGATCACTATATTCTGGAAAATACAGAAGCCCGCCAGGAATTGGAGAAATTTCAGAATCTCCGTTCGATGTTGTCAGGAGTGAGAGACAAAGAAGTAATCGCGCCTCCGGTTTTTATAGAACGTGGAGCCACCCATAAGGGCGACGCAATCCAGCGCCCGCTTTGGAGTAACCCGTATTTTAGAATGGTAATGAGCATAGCCGCATCGTTGTTTATTGTAATCCTGGCGGGCAGGCTCACCGGCACCCGCGTTATCGTTTCAGACAGGGAATTCAGGTTGAGTTTTGGATCGGTGCCGGAAGAAGGTGCACGTCAATCAGTAAGCACACCCGCTGTTCTGTCTCCTGAACAGGTACAACAAATGATCAATGCTTCTTTAAACGATAATAATATTAATTTTCAGACAAGCTTAAAGGAAACGCAAACTCAACTCGACGAGTCGATACGGAAAAACCTCGCGCGCAATTCCGGAACGGTAAATGAACTTGTGCGCGAAGCATCCACCGCATCACAACAACAGATCAGAGAATTTGTGGATGGTATCCGAACAGAAAATATGGAGCAGGTGAAAGATTATTTTAAACTCACCTCAACCGAACAAAAGAAATATATTGAAAATCTTCTGGTGGATTTTGCACAATATCTTCAGCAGCAACGCAATAATGATTTGCAACTTGTGCAAACGCGCATGAACAGCCTGGAACAGAATACCGATATATTTAAACAGGAGACAGAACAAATACTTTCCAGCATCATCACAACGGTGGGTAGTCCAACCGGAACTGAAACCAAAAATTAAACTGCAGCTGAAGAATCTTTAAAAGAATTAAAATATGAAAGCAGATATGAAAAAGATGGTGAAATTTTGGATCAGCGGGATCATTGCATTGAGCATGCAATCGCATATTGCGGCCGCCCAGAAAATTGATGAAGACCGGATGAAGCGCGACATTGAAGTAGGTGAGAATGTACTGGCCACCCTCATCAAACAGGAAATGAACCAACAGCGCACTTTTTTTGGTCTTGACGTGAAAGGATCTTATCAACCCGGTTACGGTGTTACGTTTCGATTGCCAGGTGAATCTTCCATGCCCTTTATAATATCCATAGGCGCTGACAACATGGTGCCCCCCACACCGGTAATTGCCGATGGCAATGGTTACCGCTATTCATACCGAACGAATGGTGCTGACGTGGAGGATCGCCGCGAAGAAACTGACGCCTATAAACTGGCTGATAAGTCCAGAGACAGGAAACGCTTAAGTGCTGACAGCATCCGGAACGCATACAACGCCCGGATGATCAAAGCCGCACAAGACTTCATTCTGGATTACGGCGACTTTATTGGCCAGCTCACGCCGAATGAAAAAATAGTCGTGACTAACCAGGGAGACCGCCAACTCTTTTACTTTAACGCCGGCAAACGCACACGCATTTCTGTCGAGGGAACCATGGCTGATATCACCGCCCTGAAGCTAGGAAAATTATCCCGTGAACAGGCACTGAAAAAGTTGACGTTGGTCAATACCGAATCTGTTGAAGTAAAGGAACCGGATATGGAAATGTTGTCCAGCATCTTCAGCAGATTATATCGTCATGACCTTTCGAAAACATACTTCACAGAGGGTAATGTCTACTATGAGCGATTGAAAGACTATGGCAGTATATTTTACATGCAGATGGTAAGCAGTATAGAAAGTGGTTTCGATAAATTCGCTATTCCTACCCTTGGGCTGGAAGATCTTGATCAGAAAGCCCGTGATAAAAAAGTGGCCGAACTTTATCCTGCCTTTGAAAGAGATATGAAAGAAAATATTCTGGAATATGGAAGAAGCCTGAAAAGTCTCAAGGATGATGAAGTTTTGGTTTTCAATGTCGCAATGACCCGGTGTATTGATTGTGGAATACCCTCGAGCCTGGAATTAAGTATCAAGAGCTCAGCATTGAAGGAATTTGCATCTGGAAAACTGGATAAAAGTTCGGCGATCGGCAAGTTTGTGGTGAAAAAAGGAGCCAATCAATAATTCCGGCCTCGTTCGCGCGTTATATCAGAAGTGCTGGTGCATGAGTGGGTAAAACTCAGGAACGCCAGCATTTTTTATTACACAACGGGAAGGTGAATTATTCGGGTGGCTGAACAAAATGTAACCTTTCCACGTACCTAGTAAAGAGCTGGAGGATCTGTTGATTTCCGGCTGAAAATGAAGTTCGCGATACCACAAAAACTCAAAAAAACCCATTATGAAAAAAAATCTGATCATTGGTGCTGGGATCGCAGTTGTGTTACTGGTTGCCTATTTTGTCGTAAGAGGCAATAAAACAGGTGAAACATCAGACATCATTGTGTCGGTAAAAACGGGCCCTTTTAAAGTTGAGATCGAAACTACGGGAGAGCTGGAAGCCAAAAACTCGGTCAAAATACTAGGTCCTACAAGTCTTCGCGAGTTTGGCATCTGGCAGGTTATTTTGCAAAAGATTGTAGATGAAGGCACCCAGGTTAAGAAAGGGGAGTGGGTGGCGACACTTGACCGTTCGGAATTTCAGACCAAGTTAAATGATAAGAAAATAGAACTGGAAAAAGAAAATGCGGAATATGTGCAAACGCAACTCGACACCACATTGGAACTCCGGGAATCGCGTGACCAGCTGATCAACCTCCGATATGCCGTAGAGGAAAAAAAAATTATCTATGAGCAATCCAAATTTGAACCTCCGGCTACCATTAAGCAAGCTGAAATCAATGTCGAACGCTCCCAGAGAGAATATCTGCAGGCGGGAGAGAATTATAAGATCAGGAAGCGGAAAAATGGGGAAAAGATGAAGGAGCAGTCTGCAGAATTACGCAAAGTACTGAGCGCACATGATGCCATGACGAAGGCAATCGAGGCATTCTCGATTGTAGCACCAGAATCCGGCATGGTCATCTATCATAAAAATCCCTGGGATGGAAAACCGCTGAAATCAGGTTCGCAAATCAATATGTGGGAACCTACAGTGGCTACTCTTCCGGATATGACCACGATGATGTCGAAAACGTATGTTAACGAAGTGGATGTCCGAAAGGTAAAACCAGGTCAGAAGGTGGAAGTGGGTCTTGATGCCTATCCTGATAAAAAATTGGTGGGGTCAGTAATTCGCGTTGCCAATGTTGGGGAACAGCGGCCTAATTCCGATTCGAAGGTGTTTGAAGTTTCTGTGGAAATCAGTGGAACTGATCCTACGATCAGACCTTCGATGACCACCAGTAACAAGATCATCACCAGCCTGAAAGACAAGGCCCTGTTTATTCCTCTGGAATGTCTGCATAGCCAACATGATACCATAACCTATGTCTACAAGAGGGATGGACTCAATACCCTGAAACAAGAGGTCATTACGGGTGAAACCAACGCCAATGATGTTGTTATTTCAGGCGGTCTCAGCGAAGGAGACCGGGTTTACTTATCCTTACCTGGGGGACAGGAAGATAAAGAGATCATCCTTTTGCCAGAAATGAATGGCAAACGAAAGAAGAAAGGCGAGGAAAAACCATTGGAACTCCCCGTTGTTCCAAATGAATTAGTGCGGCCCGTCGGCCAACCAACCAAATAATCAATGCTACCGAGAATATTAGCAAACCTATACATTGCCATTGATGCAGTGATCGCCAACAAATTAAGATCGCTTTTAACTGCCCTCGGTATTATTTTCGGCGTCGCTGCCGTAATTGCAATGCTGGCAATCGGCAACGGAGCACAACAGGAAATTCTCGATCAGATTAAATTGGTTGGGGTAAATAACATCGTGATAAAACCTATTGTCGAGCAGGAAGAAGAGAAGGTAGAAGAAGCATCAGGCCAAAAAGAAAAGAAGAAGTTTTCGCCTGGCTTAACCATACGGGATGTAACGAGTATACAGACAACCATTCCGGATTTAACCAAGATAAGCCCGGAGATCATCCTGGAAACCAATGTTGTGCGACAGGGCTATCGCAGATCCGCCAAGCTGGTCGGTGTTGAGCCATCCTATTTTGAAATTTATAATTTTGAATTATATGAAGGCATGATGTTCACCGAGGTACAACGCAGGTTAGGCTCTCCTGTATGTATCATCGGGCAATCCATCAGGGCGCGTTTTTTCCCTACTGAAAATCCAATTGGTAAAAATATAAAAGTCGGACCGAACTGGCTTACCATCATTGGTGTGCTGAGCGAGAGATTTGTCTCTGAAAGTAGCATCAGTAAATTAGGGATCCGTGATTATAACATGGATATTTATATACCACTCCGCACGATGCTCATCCGGTATAAAAACCGGGACATGATCACCGCGGCAGAATTACTTCAGGCCTCTGCCCAGGGCCGAAGCCGGGGAAGGGGTGTGGCCACTGAAGCCGAGCAAAATGATGAGGAAAAAAAGAACTATCATCAGCTTGACAGGCTGGTTATTCAGGTAGACGAAACGTCATCCCTACAGCCTTCCGCTGAAATTCTATCCCGTTTGTTGAAACGAAAACATTACGACATGGTTGATTTTGAAATTGAAATTCCGGAGCTGTTGCTAAAACAACAGCAAAGGACGAACGATATATTTAATTATGTACTCGGCGCAATTGCAGGTATTTCACTTCTTGTCGGAGGCATCGGTATTATGAACATTATGCTTGCCTCTGTTTTAGAAAGAATTAAAGAGATTGGTTTAAGACTTTCCATCGGCGCTAAGAAAAGCGATGTCACCCAGCAATTCTTATTCGAAGCGGTTATGATCAGTGTGTCAGGTGGCATTATTGGGGTCATCCTCGGCGTTACGATGGCTTTTGTCGTTTCTGAATTTGCCGGTATTCCAACCATTATCAGTTTCGCTTCCATTCTTTTATCTTTTGGGGTAGCTGCTACGGTAGGTTTAATTTTCGGAATTGCTCCCGCACGAAAAGCAGCCAGCCAGGACCCTATTACCTCATTGCGATATGAATAAAATCTTAACAGCAGGTTCTCTTTTTTTGTCTTTTGTGTTTTTTCTTTCCGCGTCAGCATTTTCCCAGGAAATATTTTCTCTCGCAGACATTATTGAAAGGGCAAAAAATCAATCTCCGGCTTCAAAACAGGCTGAGACCAGGAAAGAGAACAGGTTCTGGGCTTTTCGGTACTACAAGACCAATTACAATCCGCAATTGAGGTTGCAGGGAAATCTTCCTGTCTATTATAAAAGCGTTAATCAAATCATTCAACAGGATGGGACCTACCGGTATATTCCAGTACAGCAAACCAACAATCAGGTGACGCTGGGATTGAGGCAACCCATTGCCTTTACCGGTGGGACAATTTCAGCCAATTCAGGCCTGGAGTATTTTAAAGATTATAATGATGAATCTTCTTTGGCTGAACAGTGGAGTGGTAGTGTTTTTAACGTTGCCTTATCGCAACCCCTATTTGCGTTTAACCCTTTCCGTTGGGATAAGCAAATTCAACCACTTCTTTTTGAAGAATCGAAAAGGGACTATGTCGAAGAGATGGAATTTGTCTCGAGTTTTGCCGTTAACCGGTTTTTTAACGTGCTTGAGGAACAGATCAATCACCAGATAGCCAGCTTTAACCTGGCCAACAATGATACCATTTACAAAATTGAGCAGGGTCGCTATAATATCGGTACCACTTCCCTCGACAAACTTTTGCAGGTTGAACTGCAGTTACTGACATCCCGTCAACAAGTGGCCCAGGCAACACTTGACCTGGAAACGGCCAGGCTCCAGTTGCGCTCTTATATTGGCTTGCGGGCAGGCGAACAATTTCAGCTTGTTCTACCTGAGACAATTCCCCAATTTTCCGTTTCAGTAGATGAAGCGCTGGATTTCGCAAGAAAAAACCGGGCTGATTTTATTGGATTTGAACGCCGGCGGCTTCAGGCTGAGCAAGCAGTAGCGCAGGCACGCGGTGAGCGCTTTATCGTTAATGCAACAGCGGCTTACGGATTAAATAATAACGGACTCATTTTAAATGACGTCTATCAGAATCCAACAGAACAACAGCAATTCAATCTTTCTTTTAGCGTACCCGTTTTGGACTGGGGCAGAAATAAATCCAGAATGAGAACCGCTATCGCCAATAAAACACTTACGGATTACCAAATTGCCCAGGAAGAAATCGATTTCGAACAGGAGATCATGACCCAGGTACGACAATTTGAAATGTTGAGGCTTCAAATGGAGATCACAAAAAAATCCGATGAAGTCGCAGCCGAACGTTATAATGTTTCGCAGAACCGCTACCTGATCGGAAAAATTGATATCACCAATCTAAATATTGCCCTGAACGAAAAAGATGATGCGAAGCGAAGTTATGTGCAGGCCCTCCGTGATTTTTGGAACGCATATTTCATGCTGAGAAGATTGACCTTATACGATTTTTCCGCCAAACAATTATTGTACACACCCGAGGAAAAATAAAACCACCTCGCGCAAGCGTCTGCTTGCTTCCTGAATACCAGGGTAAGGTAAAATTTTACTTCCTTTATTTATTTTGACTGGAAAAAAAATCGGTCACATCAGCGGAGGCTGAAAATATTATGGCACAAGCGGACGCTTGCGCCATTTATCGTTCAAATGCCCGTGTAATTAAAGGGGGTAATCTCCTTTAGCTTTTTTTTCAATTCCGCTCTTACGGATAACCCATCGATAAAATCGGAGATACTTTTCTGCGTTATCTTTTCATCTTTGCGCGTCAGATTTTTTAAGGCTTCATAAGGATTCGGATAACCTTCTTTTCTTAAAATAGTTTGAATGGCCTCCGCTACTACGGCCCAGTTGTTTTCAAGGTCCGCGTCAATGGCAAATTGGTTCAGCTTCAGTTTAGATAATCCTTTTAAGATTGATTTAAACGCCACGTAACTATGGGCCATCGGTAAACCAATATTTCTTAATACGGTAGAATCTGTTAAGTCGCGTTGTAGTCTGGATATGGGTAACTTCGCTGACATATGCTCAAAAATCGCGTTAGCAAATCCGAGATTTCCCTCCGCGTTTTCAAAATCAATCGGATTTACTTTATGTGGCATCGCGGATGAACCGATCTCACCTGCATTTATTTTTTGTTTAAAATATTCCATGGATACATATTGCCACATGTCCCTGCTTAAATCAATCAATATGGTATTAATCCGTTTGAAGTTATCGAACATCGCCGCGAGATTGTCATAATGTTCAATCTGTGTGGTAGGAAAACTTCTTGATAAACCCAGGTGATTACAAAAGCCCTCACAGAATTGGTTCCAGTCAATTTCCGGATAGGCAACCTGGTGAGCGTTGAGGTTTCCGGTGGCGCCTCCGAATTTGGCAGCGTGCGGTATGCCTTTCAACAAAATTACCTGCTTTTCGATCCTTGTAGAAAACACCGCAATCTCTTTCCCTAACCTGGTCGGAGATGCGGGCTGACCATGCGTTCTCGCCAGCATAGGCACGTCTTTCCATTCGTTTGATAATCTGTCCAGCAAAGCCACCACTTCGTCGAGCAAGGGCTGATACTCCCTTAACATAAACTCTTTTAATGATAGCGGGATAGCGGTATTATTGATATCCTGTGAGGTGAGGGCGAAGTGAACAAATTCCTTGAATGTTCCAAGTTTTAGTAATTCCAGCTTTTGCTTCACGAAATACTCAACAGCTTTAACATCGTGGTTTGTGGTTTTCTCGATTTCTTTAATGGATTGAGCGTCTTCCAGTGAAAAGTTTTTATAGATATTCCTGACCTCTATACTATTTCCGGTTGCAAAATTTTTCATTTCCGGTAGCACCCCTGCAAGCGCAAGCAGGTATTCCACCTCAATTTGAACCCGATACCGGATCAGGCCGTATTCTGAGAAATAAGGTGACAATGGCTTGACGGTTTCAAAATACCGCCCATCGGCAGGTGATATTGCGGTTAGGGTGTTTAATAGCACAGAGGATGTTGTTAAGGTGTAAAATTAAGCCTGTAGCCCAATAAGCCAAAATCTTTCTCATTATAAGACCAACGTGTTTAAGGGAATACCAGCCTTTCCTGGGTTTAATCAGGCTGCATGAGCAATTTAGTTCATTCCTTCAATGGTAAAGTATTCCTCATTATTTTTGCGGCGTGAGGAAAGGTCTTGTTGAAGGGTTTTATGTGTTAGTTTAAACCAGCTTACGGTTTTATTTGTTATGTGAGGAGACCTGTTGCTGTATTTATACAGTCTTGTTCAAGAGAATTTAAGTAACTTTTTGTTGTCATTAGTTCATTTAAAAATTGCATTGTTCGTAAATTATTATGGCTTTTAATTTGTTTAAAAAACCGGAAAAGACTGTTAAAAAAGAAGAGACTCATAGTGGACCAAGATATTATGATCTTTCGGTGAAGAGCATTGTAAAGGAAACCAAAGACACTATCTCCATTGTTTTTGGGCAACCAGCCGAGCATCCGGTTACTTATAAAGCCGGACAGTTTTTAACGCTGATCGTTCCGGTGAACGGCAAAGAAATCCGCCGTGCCTATTCATTGTGTTCTTCACCTTACGTTGATACAGATCTCGCTGTAACCGTTAAACGGGTAGATGAAGGTTTAATGTCAAACTGGCTTCCCGATCACCTGAAAGTAGGTTCAACGGTAAAAGTGATGGAACCTATGGGCCAGTTTACGACCGAGTACGCCAAAGACCGTAAACGCCATGTGATCATGTTTGCCGGCGGATCTGGCATTACCCCCATGATGTCGATAATAAAAACTTTGCTTTCCCAGGAACCCGATAGCATCGTCTCATTGATCTATTGTAACCGGGATATTGATAGCATCATTTTTAAGGAGGCTCTGGAACGGATGCAGACCAAAGACGAGGGACGCCTCCACGTAATTCATGTTCTGGATAATGCCCCCATGAACTGGCAAGGATATTCTGGTTTACTGAACCATGATATGCTCACAAAACTTTTTGAACGTGTACCCGATTGGGGGATCGACAATACTACTTACCTGATGTGTGGTCCTGAAGGTATGATGAAAAATATTGACTCATTGTTGGCGCTAAGACACATTCCGGAAAATAAAATTTTTAAGGAGAGTTTCGTTCAGGGCATCATTGACAAGGAGCAGAAGAAAGAAGACAATAAAAATTCCCCGGTTATATTGCAAGCCCGTGAAGTCACCATCCGGTATGATGGACAAGAGTACAAAGTGATGGTACCGCCTAACAAAGCGATCCTTGAAACCGCGCTTGATCAGGGAATTGATTTGCCATATTCCTGTCAAAGCGGACTTTGCACCGCATGCCGTGGAAAAGCAATATCCGGTCGCGTGAAACTGGATGAGGAGGAAGGCTTGTCACAATCCGAAAGGGCCGAAGGATACGTGCTTACGTGCGTAGGCCATCCGCTGACAGATGATGTGGTGATCGAAATCGGGTAATGGCAGGGATCAGGCATTTAGGCATCAGGTATTTGTGACTATTCCTTTTCCATTCAAGTTTGCGTCATTGGGCAATAGTCATTGGTTATTGGGAATTCAAGGGGTTACCATGAAATCAGTATAATTCCTTGTATGGGAAAACTTCAATTGTCCTTTAAACTATAAATTTTTAAGCTTTCAGCTTTTTGCTTTTTGCTTTAAGTTTTTCAGCGTGTTGGTTTCAAATTTTTCCCGGTATTTTTTGCTTTCTGTTCTCATCCACTTATCCCAAAAGGTAAAATAAAGTCCATAGTTTGAGCTAAACTCGGTGTGGTGGAGATCATGATGAGTGGAGCCGATCAGCCACTTTCCTAACCGGTGTTTGTGAAAATTTCCCGGATATATTTCTTTCCCGGCATGGTTAACAATGGCGGATATGGTCATTAAAAGCAAAATAATTCCCAACGCATAATAGTGTATAGGGAAGAGGATGATCATCAGAGGTAAGAAGATAAACTGAAGGATGGCCTCCGAAGGGTGGAATGAAAAAGAGGTAAATGCTGAGGTGTGGATGCTTTCATGGTGAACTTTATGAATCTTTCTGAAGATGCCGGGCCGATGCATCCAGCGGTGGAGCCAGTAGTAATAAGTTTCGTACAGTACCAGATACCATGCAATGCTGAAGAGAAAGTAACCTGTTCCAAACCGGTTGAAGTCTGAGTATACTTCCGTATAACCTTTCTGATAGAAGTAAAACGTGACTATGCTGAGGAGGGCAAATATCGCGGATGAAATGAGGGACCATTTCACCTCGCGCAAAAACTGCCGGTTGTCCAGGACATATTTTTTTTCCTGCCGAAACTTTTTCGTCCACCATTGATAGGCGGAGGCCAACAATAGATAACGTAAAAAAACGATGATAAAAATGGTTACCATGAATAACCCGATTAGTCCGGGTGACCACCAGAAGGTATCTTCAAGAAAATAATATGGATTTGCCAAAGTTGCTTGTTGAAAGCGAAGGTTGTAAAAATATTATTCCTGATCAAATGCCGAAACGTAGTTTCAACGACAATTAGGTCCCGATCTGGTGTTTCTGATCCCGCTCCATATTCTGAACCGTCCATTGAATTCTTCTTTGAAAAGCATGGTGTCTTACCGGACAATCATCCTTAATGCAGATGGGACAGGATATCGGCAGACATCCGTCTGAGTGCACAAATAGTTCAATAGAATCCCCAAACTCTTTCCGGATGATGTGGCCCAGTTTATCAATCTCCTCGTGTGCTTCGTGTACATTCAGATACCAGGGCACCGTTAGGTGAGAATCCAGATGCAGGGTGCTGCCATATTTGATGATCCGGATATTGTGGATATCCACCCAGTTTTTACTGCGGTTCTTATCCAGGATCACGATCATTTTCCGAAGTAAGTCATTATCCCGTTCATCCATGATGCCCGCCACGGAAGTTCTGACGATCTTAAATCCTGAGTAAAAGATGAGGCAACTGAAGAGAATGGCCACGATGCTGTCGATCCTTTGAATGCCTGTGTAAAAAATCAGCGTCAGACCAACCAATATCCCCAGAGTAGAATAAGTATCCGTTTTTAAATGTTTCCCGCTGGCGATAAGTGCCTGCGAATTATTTTTTTTACCCGTTCTGGTGCAGATTGATCCCATTATAAAATTCGCCAGCGCTGCTACTGAGATAAGTAAGATTCCGGTATCAAGCTTTTGCAGGATCACCGGCGTAATGAGGTTTCTAATGGACTCGATCAAAATAAAAACTGCTGCAAGCGATATCATCACCCCCTCAACGGCAGCGGAGATAAATTCAATTTTCCCATGTCCATAAGGGTGGTCCGCGTCTTTTGGCTTGGCGGAGAGGCGTAAACTATACAAGCCGAAAAATCCGGCGATCACGTTCGCGATAGATTCCAGCGCGTCGGTCAGAATGGCAACGGAGTTTGTCAGATAATACGCGACGAGTTTCCCCAGTAACAATACCACTGACAGGATTGCCACCCATTTTTGAATCTGAATATTTCTATGTGCAGCTTCCACCTTAAGACTGAAGATTTTTTCCGGGTTTTGGATAAAAATATTTTACCATGGAAATGATAGCAATCACGACCCATACCAGATTAACAAAAGTATTGGCTAAGGCATCCTTATAGATCGTATACACAATCAGCAATAGTCCACCCGTTAAATTAAGCAATGAAAAAACCAGTGAACCTGATGTAATTTTTTGATAGCTATTTAATCCATAAGCCAAAAGAACAGCAATAGAACCCGCCCATCCAATAATTTCTAACCCTATACCCATATCGTTTTCAGGCATCTGTTTATGTCCTTTTTTGCGCGCAAACTTAGCTTAAAATACAGACATTGATGGGAGGTTTTGAACGTGACGGCCCGGAAAGATTCGGTCAACGCGGAATCATCTGATGTAAAGAAAATTCAGTTAATTCCGCTCGGATTGGCAACGTTCTTAGTGTCATTTACGCATTTTGAGACGAAGGAGGTAATTGTCAGACGTGAGGTAAAGCGTTTTTTCATCATCCGAAAATGCGCAATTCGCCGTTAGCCCGGGGATTTTAATTTTACCCAATATCTTACCCTTGTTATTAAACACCCATACGCCTCCGGGCCCGGTGGCAAAAACATTTCCTTGCTGGTCAATTTTCAAACCGTCCGCGCCGCCGGGTTCGGTTTTTCCGGCTTCCGTGGCGTTATGAAATATCCGTCCGTTTACAAGCGAGTCGTTTTCAGTGACATCATAAGCATACCAGATGGCTTTTTCAGGATCTGAATTGGCAATAATCAAAGTTTTTTCATCCGGCGTAAACGCAATGCCATTGGGTCTTGTGAGGGTATCCACCAGCAAAGAGACGTTGCCGTTCGATAATTTATAAACTCCCTGGAAAGGTAAATCCTGAGGCGTATTTTCAGGCATTCCATAAGGCGGGTCAGTAAAAAAAATGTCCCCGTTTTTACGTACTACCAGGTCATTAGGGCTATTAAACTTTTTGCCATCATAGGTGTCAGCCAGGGTGCTGAAAGTGGCTTGAGGCTCATTCAGTGGGGCGTCCATGGCTGCTATACGGCGATCTCCATGCTGACATAATAGAAGCTTTCCTTCGGAATCCAATGCCAAACCATTTGAACCTTCTTCTCCGCTATTGGATGGTTTTTGCCCGGTATAGCCGGATGGTTTCAGATAAACTTCTACCCCTTTCTCTTCTGTCCATTTGTGAATGGTATTGTTTGGTATATCCGAAAAAAGCAACATTTTCTCAGACTGAACCCAGACAGGTCCTTCACTCCATTCGTAACCATCCCCCAGGATTTCGATCGTGGCATCGCTGTCAATAATGTTGTTAATCTCATCGTCCAGGCGATCAATTGACCCCAGTGTTTCCTTCTTGTCGGAGACTTTGCATGCGGCCAATAATATTATAGCGCTAACCACCAGTAGGTTTTTTTTCATAGAATTCAAATTAAGGTTCGTGAAGATAATAAACCTTTTTGAATTGGAATTTTATCGAAAAGAAGTACTCACATCTTTTCGGTGGAAACTGAAATTTGCGTCCGGAGCAATTGTTTCAGGGATAAGAAATGCAGGAAGTAAGCCATTGGCACAAGGAATCCCGGCAGCCACGACACTGGAAAATAGGTCACAACGTAGTTGGCTGGCTCATTCATAAACACTCTCCACGGAGAAGGTGTTGACAGAATAGCGGTGATCACGATATTGAGTAACAGGCCCAGACATGCCACATTCCAAAAGATAACTCCCCCTCTTGAAATTTTTCCATGGGAAGCCAGGTAGGCAATGACAGGTGCACTGATTCCCGCAAGGATATCGAAGTTACGTCCTTCAAAAGACATTTGAACAGGTACTCTGTTTTCAATGAACAACAACCACAGCAAGATCTCGACAAAAAATCTGAAGCTTTGTAATTGAATAATATTGGCCGGGGGTATGTGTTGCAGAATTTCAGAAACCTGAGAGGAGGAAACCCAGACCACTGCTACGATCATCGGAATTAAAATCACGGGCATGAAGTTCAAAGGAAAGATAGAGAATTCAGACATAAGACCGGAAGCTGACCATATGCTGATCAATAGCACCCAGATAAGTGGCAGAATTGTCATGCGAAAACCAAATCTTTTTTTTCTTGCGGGTTCCCAGGGGGTTGCGGCCAAACCCTGGCGAAATATTCTGATAAAAAAGAAGAGGTAAACGAGGGTGAGGAGCACGAATCCAATTTGAACCATCGGGTAAAAAGATTGTTTCATAAAGGGGGGCGGCTTATAGCTTCAGCCAGATAATGGTACGAAAAATTTTAAAACTGGTGTCAGTTCGTGATGGTTTATTTTTCCCTGAACTTCAACGGTGGTATGAAGGCAGGGTTAATCAGGAACCGGTTGTTTAATGGTTCGTCTTTTAAGTATTTTGCGCAGAATTTAAACAGAACAGATATGCATGCAGAGGTTGAATCCCTTAAACGCCCGGCCCGGAAATTCCTGCCCGAGCATTTTACACTGACGACATGGGAGAATCTGAAGCCTTACTTTGAGGATTTACTTGACCGGAAACTGGGCTCATTAAGTGATTTAAAAAAATGGCTTGCCAACAGGAGTGAACTGGAGTCAGTAATCTCCGAAGACCTCGCATGGCGATACATCCGGATGACATGCTATACTGAAAATAAGGAATACCTGAATATTTACCAGGACTTTATTCAGAATATTCAACCACAGATTGCGCCGGTATCAGATCAGTTGAATAAGAAGGTTTCGGCGTCGGAATTTCTGAGCGAATTGTCGAAAGTTGAGGGTTACGATATTCTTGTCCGAAATCTGAAGAAGGAGATCGAAATTTTCCGGGAAGAGAACGTGCCCCTGTTTACCGAGATTAACACAGAAACACAAAAGTACGCGCAGATTTTAGGGGCGATGACGGTTGAGGCGGACGGTAAAACGTTAACGCTTCAGCAAGCCACAGTTTTTCTCATGTCAGTTGACCGCAAGAAAAGAGAAGAAGTGTATCGCAAAATTACAGAACGCCGCCTCAGGGATAAGGATGAATTGGATGCCCTGTTTTCAAAGCTTATCCAGCTTCGCCATCAGGTGGCCGTGAACGCAGGGTTCTCAAATTTCAGGGATTACATGTTTAAATCACTGGGTCGATTTGACTACACTACCGACGATTGTATTAAATTCCACGACGCGATTCAGCATGAAGTGGTGCCCGTACTGAACCAATTCGCTTTGGAGCGAAAGGATAGCCTTAGGGTTGATGCCTTAAGACCCTGGGATAAGGCGGTGGATCCCGAAGGCCGTCAGGCATTGAAACCTTTTACCGACGGAACAGAACTAACGGAAAAAACCATCCAGGTGTTTGAGAATCTGGATAACTATCTGGGTCAATGTCTCGCTATCATGAAGACGATGGGGCATCTGGATCTCGAATCCAGAATAGGTAAAGCACCCGGTGGATATAACTATCCGCTTGCGGAAATTGGCGTTCCTTTTATTTTTATGAACGCAACATCCACCTTACGCGATATGGTGACAATCATGCATGAGGGAGGCCATGCCATCCATAATTTTTTGACACGGGATCTCGAACTCAATGATTTCAAATCGACGCCATCGGAGGTCGCCGAACTGGCGTCCATGTCTATGGAATTAATATCGATGGACCATTGGAATATTTTCTTTACAACAGAGTCTGAGCTGAAGCGTGCAAAGCATGAACATCTGGAAGATCTGATAGAAACACTCCCCTGGGTGGCCACCATTGATAAATTTCAACACTGGATCTACGAAAATCCGAAGCATACGATAGTGGACCGGACGAATCAGTGGAATAAGATCTTTGACGAATTTTCAGATACCCAAACTGATTGGTCAGGCCTGCAGGAGGCAAAAGATTATTTATGGCAAAAGCAATTGCACCTGTATGAGGTTCCCTTTTATTATATCGAATACGGCATGGCCCAGCTTGGCGCGATTGCGGTGTGGCGGAATTTTAGAAAGGATCCTAAAAAAGGATTAGCGGGATATCAAAACGCCCTTAAGTTAGGATATCTGCGCACTATACCGGAGATATACGAAGCAGCGAACGTGAAATTTGATTTCAGTATAGGCTATATCCATGAGCTAATGGATTTTGTCAGGAAAGAATTGAAGGAAATTTGAAGTGGTTTCCGGATAAGGTAAGATAGACCTATCCAATTGCCCGGGACTTGTCGAGGAGATCGCTGAGAAGATTGGCTTCCTCCGCAGAAAGGGATAGCAAACGATCGTATTTTTGAAACTTGTCAATTTCCCTTAATAAAGCAATTCCTTGTTCTGTAATAAAAACGTCGGTAGCCCTTTTATCATTGGGGCAAGTTTTTTTTGTGATCAGATTTTTGGAGTCAAGCCTGTCCAGTAACCGGGATACATCTGAATTCCTATCCAGCATGCGGCTTTTAATTTCAGTTCCGGAAATACTTTTTGGATAATGTCCTTTTAGTATGCGAAGAATATTGAACTGCTGGCCGGTGATGCCAAAAGTCTTAAAAAATTCCTGCTGTTTGTTTTCAAGCCAGTGAGAAGTATAAATCAGATTTACCACAACCTTTTGCTGGATGCTGGTAAATGTCTGTTGCTGTATCTCATCTTCGATTCGCTTCATGATATTAAAAAAGCCCTGGTTTGTTCCAGGGCTTTTATTTTTATGCCTTCTTGTCTACTTTAATTTTTCCGATGATATCAACCGTATCACCCACTACCAATTCGCCTGTAGGAACTTTGTTGCTCCAGGTTAAGCCGTATTCCTGACGATTTAATTTTCCAATGATTTTAAATCCAGCTTTCTCACCCTTGCCTGTGTTGATAGTGCCTCCATAAGTCACTTCAAATTCAGCCGGCTTGGTAACACCATGCATGGTCAAATTACCTTTTAATTTATACTTGCCACCATCTTTTACAAGATTGCCTTTGAAAGAAAGTTCAGGATGTTTTTCTGCGTCAAAGAAATCGGGTGATTTTAAATGGCCGTCACGTTTCTCATTGTCAGTGTCAATAGAAGCGGTTTTAGCTGTAAACGTTACTTCGGCCCCGTTAAAATCCGCTGCTTTCGACACTACACTGCCATCGAAATCTTTGAAGTTACCTTCCACTTCCGAGACAGCCATGTGCTGAACGTTGAAACTAATTTTGGAATGTGCTTTGTCAATTGTCCAGGTGGTTTGCGCAAAGGCACTGCCTGCTGCAACCAATAAAAGCGTAAATAATGTGTTGATTTTTTTCATATGTTGATTTAATTTCAGCTTGGAATGCAAGGATAACACCACTTTGAAAATATATGTTTAAACATGTATTTTTTATTTCGTAAGGTATTGATAATCAATCAGATTAAATTCGCTTGACGTTAAAGCTGCTTCAGATTCCAAGACTTTCGGAAAGGAAAAAACCCCTTCCAACCGGCAACAGAATGGTCTTGATATTACCGCTCTAAATAAAATTCACGCGTGAGCTCGTGATGCGCTTCAGACCAGGTTTCACCTTCACTATAGAGCACCAAATCGCTCTCCTTGATTGTCGTCTGACTGAAAGAGAATTCCAGTAAAAGTCGTTCGACAGGTTTGTGACTTCTTGAGCGAAAGCTTGTTTTTCGATTTAGAAACAATTGAAATTTGTCCGCAAGGTCTATGAAACCGGACCCTTCAACGAAAGGTAGTATCACCGCCAGCCGTCCCTGACTCGCTAAAAGCCGTGCGGTGCTGGCCAATAATGATTCAAACGACAATGATTGCGTGTGCCGGGCCTGGCTTCTTTTTTTTTCCGGGGGCAGCCAGCTATTGATAAAGTAGGGTGGATTACTCACGATCAAATCGTATTTTTTTTGCGGAAAAAACTTCTGCACGGCAATGTGATGGATGATAATTTTTTGCGGCCACGGTGAGTGCTGAACATTTTCCCTTGCCTGTAGAACATCTTGTTCTGCTATTTCAATACCCTCAATCCTCGTCGCGGGAGCCGTCCGTTGTGCAAGCATTAAAGTTATGAGACCTGATCCGGTTCCAATGTCAAGGATATTATTTATTTCTCCAGCAACCTGAACCCAGGCCCCCAATAAAACACCATCTGTTCCCACCTTGTGGGTTGCGGAATTCTGACCTACCGTAAATTGCTTAAAATGAAATGGTTTGGATGCCATCATTTGCAAAAATAAACGCTTACTTTAACTTTCAATAAAGGGTGGTGAGGATGTTTTTCAAAACCCCTGTAACCCTGTACGGTTATTATTGGTTTTGTTTTGTTGCCGTAAAAGTAAATATACCAGATGTCAAATAAAATCAGGTGGGGCATTTTAGGTTGTGGAAAAATTGCCAATAAATTTGCCAGTGATCTGAAGCTTGTAAAGGATGCCGAGCTTTCGGCCATTGCTTCCAGGGATGTTGCGAAAGCTGAGTCCTTCTCACAACTGTATAGACCGAAATTCGTCTACACAACGTATGAGGCCCTGGCGGAATCTTCTGAAGTAGATGTCATTTATGTCGCAACACCCCACGGGTTCCATTATGAACATGTGATGCTCTGTCTGCAATCGCGAAAAGCGGTTTTATGTGAAAAAGCTTTTGCCTTAAATTTAGCGCAAGCCCGCGCAATGATTGATTTCGCGAGAAAACAAAAAGTATTTCTGATGGAAGCATTCTGGACAAAGTTTCTTCCTCAGTATAACAAAGTGATGGAAATAATTCAGTCGGGTCAGATCGGGGATGTTCGAATGATTCAATCCGATTTTGGTTTTAACGCTCCTTCGCCGAAAGCGCAAAGGCTATTCGATCCTTCGCTAGGGGGTGGTTCACTCCTCGATATCGGGATATATCCCATTTTTTTAGCCCAGTCCATTTTAGGAAAACCCACGCAGGTTCACGCTTTCATAACACCTTATGAAAGCGGGGTTGATGAACAGTGCGCAATGACCCTGAAGTTCGCTGGCGGAGCACTTGCCGTTTTATCTTCAACTTTTGCCGTGGACACGCCGGTAGAAGCCATGATCGCGGGAACGCTGGGAAGAATTATTTTGCGTGTCCGTTTTCACAACGCCTTGGCTACCATCGAACTGGTCAAGGGGAACGAGAAACCGGAAGTAATAGAGGTTTATCGTGAACAGGGGGTAGGATACCAGTTTGAAGCGCGGCATGTGAATGAATGCCTGAAGAAAGGGTTGACCGAAAGTCCGGTCATGACCCATGCAGACACCCTCATGCTCATGGAAACCATGGATCGCGTAAGAAAAATTTGCGGTATCAAATATCCTGTTGACGGGGAGGGGTGAGATGGTTGCAGGTTACTGGTGCAGGTTGCAGGTAACTGGGTTCCGGTTGCAGTTATTGGTTACTGGTGTTATCGGTTACTGGTATGTGCTTGCACGGGTTTGGCGCATCTAAAATGTTAGCTTTATTAAAACTTAAATATTATGCAAACAGATCTTTTATTGTCGGGGGACAAAAATTCTGTCTTGACATCGGTCGAAAAGTATCTTCAAAAGAAAGGTTTTAAAATCGTGTCAAAGGATTTTGATCGCCCCTGGGGGGGATTTTTTGTGCTGGATGAATCACAAGCGCAAAAGTTTGGGGAATCGTTTTTTCCGGACATTGAAATAGCTTCCTTAAAGATAGGGGGAAAGCTCAGTCCAAAAATTCTCATGGTCCAGCCAAAAAAAAGATTGTCATGGCAGTATCATCACCGCCGCGCTGAGATATGGAAATTGTTTGCGGGTACCGCAGGGGTTGTAACCAGCGAGTCTGATAAAGAAGGAACGGTTCAACCATTAAAGACGGGAGAAGTGATTCGGCTGAATAAAGGGCAACGGCACCGTTTAATAGGAATGGAGGGATGGGGGATGGTGGCGGAGATATGGCAGCATACCGATCCATCCAATCCTTCTGACGAAGACGACATTGTGCGTTTACAGGATGATTTCGGAAGGTAATTTCGCAGTGAAGCAGACCAATCCATTTAACAAGGTGATGAAGCGAGAATTCTTCTAAAGGAATTCGTCAATGCGCATTCGAAACGATCGTAGCTTTTTCTCTCTCCGGAAGCAATGCCAGGATACCTGTCACGAGTTTTGATAAACTGAAATCACGGTTATGGGTTACCCCTAATCTCACCACCACTAAATCCCGTGAAGGGATGATCACAACATAGTTTTTTTCGAATCCATCAAAGACAATAGCCTCCGAAGGAAGTCCGGGGTATTCTGAATTTTCAGGATTACCTGATTCACCGAGGTTAAGCCAGATTTGTGCGCCATACTCTCGTCTTTTCGCTGCAGGCGCAGGGGTAAATGAATAATCCACCCAACCTTCCGGCAATATCAGCTGGCCATTCCATAGGCCATCCTGGAGATATAGAAGACCCAATCTGGCAAAGTCCCGGGCGGATGCGTAGCCATAAGAAGATGCCACAAAATTCCCGGAGGCATCCGGTTCCAGCAATGCGTGGTGCATGCCGATCTTGTTGAAGAAGTTGTCATATGGAAAGCGGTGATACATTTCATCACCCACTGTTTGGCGCATGATCCTTGAAAGGATATTCGTCGTGCCACTGGAGTATTGAAAGAAGGAGCCCGGTTTGTGTTTTAATTTCTGTTTGACAGCATATCCTGCCTTGTCATCGCTTCCTATAAACATATTGTGAAAATCCGCAGTCGGATTAAAATAGCTCTCCGACCAATCCAATCCACTGCTCGCTTGCAGGAGGTTGTTCAGGGTGATGTTTTTTCTTTCATCGTTTTGCCACTCTTCAATCGGGACCGTCTGGTTAATTTTTAATTTTCCTTGTTTTACCAACACTCCGATAAGCGCATTCGTAATGCTTTTAGTAATGGACCATCCCATAAAAATGGAATTTTGGTTAAAGCCTTCCGCGTATTGTTCACTGATGATCTTGCCACCGTACACCACAACGATGGCATGGGTGTTAACAGAATGTGCTGAATCAGTATCTTTAAAAGCCTCACCGACCACCTTATTCAGTGCTCCCACCGGCATGTTTTGATTACTCGCGAGGGCACCAACATTTCCCGATGGCCACGGAATGGAATCCTGGTCTATAAGATTTTCTCGCTTTGTTTTAAATGGCTGACCCCTCACCGATGCCTCATCCGCCTCGGCAAGCAGTGTGCACCCCAGGCCTTTCCTGAATATAGCTTTACTGGTTTTCCACAATATGGTTCCCGTGACACTCGAATCCTGATCATTTAATTCCATGCGAACATCGGCCAGCCCCGGAAAAACCTGTAACTCCTTTTGGCGAACACTTTGCGGTGTTCTACCGGTGACATAAACACATGAACACATCGTTTTAACCGCCATTCCACCCATCACGGGGGGAAAAGCGAACAGCACATACACCAACGCCAGAAAGATGATTGAAAGAAGGGTGAATAAAAATATCCTGAGAAATTTTTTCATACAGTGAACTTAAGCAATTTTGGGAAATTTAATGTGATGTGAGAATGCCAGTATCCCCGGTAAAAATGGCTGACCTGAAAGATTTTCTGGATAAGAAATTCCTTCAATTTAATCATCCGGGTTTTATCGCCAATGACCCTGTCAGTATTCCACATTCGTTCAGCAAGAAACAGGATATTGAAATTTCGGGCTTAATGGCAGCGGTGTTAGCCTGGGGGCAACGTGTAACGATCATTCGAAAGTGTAAAGAACTCATCGCATTTATGGACAATGATCCATACCAGTTTATTTTACACCACAAGGAAAAAGACCTGCGCCCTTTTGTAGCCTTTAAACACCGGACCTTCAATGGAATTGATGCGCTTTATTTTATTGAAGCGCTTAAATTTATTTATACGCGATACTCATCGCTCGAAGAGGTTTTTCTAGTTCCCTCTGCCGATTCAAGTATTGAAAATGGTTTGATTCATTTCCACCATCTTTTTTTTAGCCTTGACCCACATCCTCACAGAACAAAAAAACATTTGCCAACGCCTGAACGCCAATCCACGTGTAAACGAATCAACATGTATTTAAGGTGGATGGTCAGACAAGATGACAAAGGTGTGGACTTCGGGATATGGAAAAAAATTCAGCCATCACAACTGGTTTGTCCCTGTGATTTACATGTCGACAGGGTGGCGCGCATTTTAAAACTGATCAAACGAAAACAGACAGACTGGCTCACCGCATTGGAACTGACAAAAAATTTAAGAAAGCTTGACCCTTTGGATCCGGTGAAGTATGATTTTGCCTTGTTTGGTTTAGGAATTGACGAAGGGTGGTCCAGAAAGCTTAAAGCTTAAAGCAAAAAGCTTTTTAGGTCACCACTGCCCATCTTCCAAGATCTTTGGCATATGACATACCATTGCTCATGACATGTATTTCACGCCCTTTTTCAACGTAGTTTCTTTTTTCATAAACCTGGATTCCATTGTTTTCATGAGTTAAAAACCGGATTAAAGCATTCGTCGTTGGAGAAACTTCATCCAACCACTGATTATCACTTTCCCTGACAAAAGCCTGGCTCATTTATTATTTTTTTATTCTGAGAAATAAAAAAATAGTGCCAAGTATCGCTGCTGCCGTTTCATATGAGCGCTTCACATTACACGGAATCAGATGGCAGAGTTTCCAATGCAGGTAATGTATCGCGGAATTAAACCAAAATACCTTAAATGGGAATTTTGTACCTTACTATCTATACGGCCCGATGGTTTCGTGAAATTCGCGCCTATTTTCTAATTTGCTTTTCGTAGATATCAATCCATTTTTTTAAAGGAATTCTGACGGCTAGTTCCCCAATGAGTTCAAAGGGAATCTGATCAGGTTGCTTAAACCGAATGCAGCTTTTACCCATATCCAATTTTGTTTTAGAACGTTTCGCATATTCGGCTATGAACCAGGATAATAGCGGCTTATCGGCATGCACGGCCATATGGTATAGCGCAATGAAATTTTTCTGCGAGGCAACGTTGATGAAGGGGAGGGGTTGCTTCGGAACGACGTGATAGCCTGCCGGATATAAATTATGCGGCACGATGTAACCAATCATACCATGCGATATCGTTTCTGCAAATGCCGCAGGAAGGTTTTTCAGCATAACTTCCCTGATTTTAGTGATCGCTTTTTTTCTTCCGTCAGGAAGTGCCCCAATGTACTCCTCTATGGTTACCGCATTTGATTGCATAGGTGTCTGTTCGTTGTCTATGTTAACAAAATACCGATGCCTGTCAAGTTATTTCTAGAACAAATTCACAACGCTAGGATGATCTGTAAGCGATAGGATGGTAAGGCTTTTTATGTTGTCCCAGAAATACCCTTGCGTAAATTCGCAGAATCGACAGTTCTATAAATACGAAACAGAATGACATGAGGGCTATCAGTACGATCTGATCCTTTTCAATATGGGTTAGCAGAATATCAAATCCTATAAAAGCAGGTGTGATGGGAAAAGCGACTAAGCCCAGGCACGATATCAGGAATGCAAGGGCTAATTTAGGATGTTCATAAGCATATCCGTGAAATTTGTTCAGGTAGATGTCGTGATCGATAGATTTTATTTTGTTCAGGCAATAGTAGCCCGCGATCGCGGATACGGAGCCTCCACTGAGGTAGATCAGTATTTGGTAAAATTCAAAATGCTTGTTGAGGGCAATCGAAAGGGCTACAAAAAACTGACCGGCAAAAACTAAAACCCATGAGGTGCGGGCATCGCCCCTGTCCGAAAAAGCTCTTAAGATTAATGATAAGGCCAGAAAAGAAAACAGGTAAGGCAAAGCGTCAGAAAACGGAAGTTTGATTTCATACACAAAACTCAGTGAGCCAAACAATAATAAGGCTGATAAGGATAGCAGAGAGGATCTTTGAGTAATAAATCGAAGCTTGTTGCCTGCCCATTTGAAAGGATCCCAAAACATGCGTTGGAGCAGGTGATCCATGTTCCATTCTTGTATGGACAAAATGTAAACCGTGCCAGTAATTTTTTTAAAGAACGAAAAGTTTTCCTTTTTGTTCCCCGGAGAAAAATTGTAGAACTGATCATGGATCAGATAGTTAAGTACGGAGGGAGAAACCAGAAGCTGATAGGTTCTCAGGAAAGCATTTCCTGTAAAATGGAGCAATGCAAGGAAGTGAAATCCCAAACCTACTTCCACAAAAATAATTCCGATCTGTGCAGCAGAGGAATAGGCAATTTGCGTCTTAACCGTTGATTGCACCCTGGCAATCCCGGTTGCTATAATGGCGGTGGCAAGGCCGATTAGAATCACCAATATTTTAACGAATGCAATGTTCTCCCAAAACGGAAAAGTGCGCATCAAAACAAAAACCCCCAAATGAACCGACAGCGACCCGTAAAAAATTGCGCTGGAAGTCGTAGGCCCTTCCATGGCTCTGGGTAACCACGAGGTGAAAGGAATCTGGGCGGATTTAATGACTGCGGCGAGCAGAAACATAATGGCAATAGCGATCCCGAGAGTTTCATCCTGCGCAATGTGTTGTTGAACTAATGGAAGATTATTCAACTTCAGAAATGTAATGTTTTCGTGCCACAGGTGGTGACTCATCCACATGGCTAAAAGTAAGCATAGGTCGGCCAGCCGGTAAACAGAGATAACTTTTAAGCTATTTTTTACTGGCAAGTATCGGTCTCTGTAAAAAGCAATGAGTAAGAAAGAGCAGATGCCTAGAATCTCCCACCCTACAAAGAGTGTTTCAAGATTTCCTGAAAAGATCACGATGTTGTAGCCGAGGAAAAATAAAAGTATGGTAACAAAAAATCGTTTGAACCCCCCCTCTCTGTGCATATAGTAGCGGCTAAAAATGGTGACGAGGAAGGCTATCAAAGATCCCGTCATGCAAAAAACCGCGGTAACCTTATCGAAATAAAAATCGATGAAAATTTCAATATTTCCGGATTTGAAAAAAAGAAAATGTTTGGCATCCAGGATGGGAGAAGCATTCAGTAACCAAAGGACAAAGAATGTGAGGATGCCACCCAGGTGAATAGCCGTGGTAGATATGGCGATACCGGAAATGATGGTTTCCTTTTTTCGGGGAATCAGGAGGCTGAAAAGAAAGCCGATGATAGGAATCCAGAGAAATAGCTGTAGAAAAAAAGACATTTGAATATTTAGTTTAGCGTGTAAACAGGTAAATTTTCCCGTGTAGCATCCACGGTCTGATTGGTTTCCATTTCCGGAGCCGATTCTACGAGTGTGTTAAAATCAGCAACCGAAGCTATTTTTTCCGTCATCGGAATGTATTCCTTAAAGGCCCCGTCTTTGAAATAATAAAATTTGTGGGTTTCAGGATTCGCCACCATTAAATGAACCCAATCATTTATGAACCATTCATACATTTCAGATGAGGACTGAATCGTTTTTAAGACGACATCTGGAAAATGTTCCACAATAATCATCAAACGCAACGGGTCATGCACCTCAATCATCTGCAGGGGAAGGCCTGGCCTGAGATCTCCATCACTGCTGTTGGTTACTCCGAATAATCCTACTACGTTATGCGGAAGTTTAGTCCCAGCGCCTAACTTATGATTATCCACGCGTGAAAAATAGTATTCAAGACTGATACCGCCGCAAACAGGTCCCAGGGGTTTCATTATTCCCGTAAGCAGTTTGCCATCGGGATCCGTCTTGTGATCATAAGAATTCATAAAGGCACGCCGGTCAAGGAAGAGTTTTTTCGTTAGATTTCTGCTTCCCACAATACAAAGTGTATTGGTTCCGTGCCCGAGTTCTGGCCTTGGTTCAAATAAGGAAACTGATCTCTTCCGGATCGCTTCCCTGACATTTTTCAAATCCATATTGGTACGGATTGACGCGAACCTCCTGGATCGCTCTTTTGCATTGTGGTCCAGCGCTGTTTCAAAAGCTAAAGCATCTATTTTATGTTGTTCACTGTTTTCAATGGTTAGTATTGCTTCATCGTAATAAATAATCTGATCGCTGGCTGTATCATGCAACCCACCAACAAACTGTGTTTTATCCGGAATGGATATACCCTTCTCCCGTAGCCTTTCCCGGACTTTAGTGTGGTTGGCCATAAATGAAAACACTCTGGAGTTTACCGATCCCGGCCGGCCGCTGCATGCACCGCAGTCATGTGCACCATGATGGGGATTGTTCGCGCTGCTGGAGCCGTGAGCGATGACATAGACGATGGAAGCAAAATCTTTTGTAAGGCCAATACCGCGCAGCAGGGATTCCACCCGTGACACCATTTCTTCCACTGTAAATCCTATTTGCAGATTATTTTCCCGCTCTGAAAGATTTTTATTTTCAATGGTCAATTGTGATCCTTTGTCCATATGGGCAAACGCATTGGATATGGCAGGACTCATCGCAGGTTTAAACAAATTCAGAAACAATCTGATAACGGCCCAGAAACCGAGGGTCAAAGCAATAATAAAACCGGTTAGGAAAGTATGCGTTGCTTTCGAATACAGCAGTTCATGTTTCCTTTTCTCTTTAACATTAAATTCTTTGATCAAATATTTTGGTGTCACAGGGGCAGGACATAGCTTATCGTAGAATTTCCCATTTTCGGGCTGAAAGAAAAATTCGACGCTGAAAAATCCGGGAGTTCCGAATGTTTCGCAGGCGGGATCTGTCTTTTCAATGTGCCGGCGCAGGGAGTCCTCCCGCTCGTCAATACAGAATAAAGCCTGAAAGCTTTTTTGTTCGGATATTTGTGGTTTCAGTTTTTTTACTAAACCCAATCCCGCCAGTACCTCATCGTAGTAGCTCCATTCAAAAGCTTCTTGCCACAGAGTAAACACCTCATGGATTTCCTTCTTTTTCACTTTCCGGAAAAGATTGCGCGGTTTTCTTTTTAGGCGATGGCTTAACGGTGCCCATGAATTTCCGAACTTGTAGTCGAGGGCATCGATCTCCAGCAAAAGTTCAAAAATAATCAGGTCGTGTAAGGAAATATTTTTTCGGTCGAGGAGCGTTTCAGGGTGATCTTCAATGGAAGAAACGATTCCAGACCATCCCTGGTGGCTGAATTGTTGGTCAAACAGGTATTGTTCATAATATGATTCATGTCCCACAACAATTTTCAGCAGGCTTGCCATGTTGGAATGATTATCCAGCAATAACTGTCTGGCTCTTTTTGTTTTAAACAAGCTTGTAAAACTTGTGCTTTCCAATGCTTTAATGGAGGCGAGGAAACCTTCAGCTTTTACGGGAAAACGCCAGAGAGAAATTCCCTGGTCCAGATAGCTCGACAGGATTCTAAAAAGGAGCGGATGGACAGCTGAATCGAGGTCAATTTGATATTGATTCTTCCACGATGCGCGCAATCTTCCTATCCTGGCAAATTCCAACGTATCATAGTTTTTGATGAGCAGATTTTCCTTCCAGACAGAAAGATTTTCCGATCCTTTTTTTTCTATAATAATTTGCTCAAGACAGGTATCTTTGATTCTTCCCATTTTGTATAAATCCCTGAACTCGGTAAGTTGAAGGGTAACCTGGTAGCCAAATATTTTTGATGCTTTAAAGATCGCATCATAAAATTTTAGATTTTGAAAGGCATGGAGGGTATTATGATGAATAAAATCCTTGAGGGGAGTTTGGGATGGCAGGTAATGTTTCAACTGATGTAATATCTGTTGTTCATCAAACGGTTGACCTAAAGGGAATTGATCGGACTGGGCAGAATGTTTTTTGTGCATGTTTTTACGCCCCTGATCAATTGCTATCGTATTCGCCATCTTGTTTTCTATTTTCTTTTTTTAAATAATTTATTCTTCAAGCTGGTAAATTGAGTGAAGTTCTTTGGCACAAGTAGAGGTGATATTCAGGTCCTTTATTAGACCATCTTTTATATCATATACCCATCCGTGAATAAATAGTGGTTGTTGTTTGTTCCACGCATTTTGGACTATAGACGTTTTCCCAAGGTCCTGTACCTGTTCAATGACATTGAGTTCCACCATTCTTCTCGCACGGGTTTCATTATCCTGGATGTTATCAAGTTCCTCGTGATGAAATCTGTAAACATCTTTCAGATGCCGGAGCCAGTTATCTATAAGTCCATATGGTTTGTTCCCCATAGCTGCTTGCACACCGCCACAACCATAGTGACCACAGACAATAATGTGTTTTACTTTCAAGACTTCAACAGCGTATGATAATACGCTGAGCATATTCATATCGGAGTGTATTACCATATTGGCAATATTTCTATGCTCAAAGATTTCACCAGGCTTGGTTCCTGTAATTTCATTTGCGGGAACCCGGCTATCAGAACATCCGATCCATAAATAATCCGGGTTTTGACCATGGGCCAGCCCTGCAAAAAAATTTGGGTCATTATTTTTTTTAAGCACAGACCATGCTTTGTTGTTTTCGAGAAGTTTGAGATATGATTTTTCCATTTAAAATTTTGTTTTAGGACCATTAAATCCCATTGACTTCTGAATTGTCTTTTGACTCCAGTGTCTTAACGCTGCGAGGTTTTGATGGTTAATGGGTAGTCCCCCCCTCAGTTCTGTTGGTAAAACATAAGCGGGGTGAAAGTTTATTACAATGCCCCAGATAAAACGAGCAATGATGAAGGAAAACCATTGTTTACCTATACCCCGATATAGGCTGAACCCAACTAAAACAGCCAGACGAGCGGGCAGGTTAATTACGTATTGAAAGTTTGCGCTTTCAGGAATATGATATTGAACCTTCATGACAAAACATTACATAAGCAGGTGAACCTTTCAAGGTTCAAACATGATGGATCCTGTGATGAAATTGAAGAATTATGGATAACAGCGATGGAGAAAAGCTAAACGCTTTCCATTCGTGTTAGGGGACGTACCATTTCTAATGATGGTACATCTAAAGAATCGTTAAACGAGGTCGGGTGGCGGAAAGAATGTGAGCGAATGATTCGCGTGCCGATAATGATCAACTAATATTCTATTTGTCTCAATGGAAATTAAGGAAAATACCTGGTGACTTAATTGATGCTGCGTAGCAAGGTCAACTTCCTTGCCCATCGAATCGGCCCCGGAGGTTGCCCCATCGCGTTCTTCCTCAAAACCCGTGTTAAGTATAAGTTTGGCGATTTCTATCAGCTCCTTTTTGTTATACTCTAGCATAGAAACTTCCGCCAGAAAGAAGCTCATGTTCAGGAATACCACGCCCGTAATAAGCGTAAAAGCTTTTGTCAGCGAATGTTCTCTGATGGTATTCATATAGTAAAAATATAAAAATTTTTCCATTGTTGAGAATTATGCGGTAAAAAAGTGTCGGAAACACGCATTTTCTCCACTTTACTCTATACGTTTTATCGGCTTTAAGTTTACTAAAAATCAAACCGTGGCTTCGTTTAACGGAATATTGTTGGTTTTTCGCCTTGCGATTGGAAAAATGTGCGTGATGTTCGACGAATCGCCCGTTAATTCAAAGAGAAACAGTAAAATTGCACGGTAGGAAATGCAAACCGGCCAGGAGCAAAGTATGGAAATTTGGATCATTGTTGTTTTTGTACTGGGCTATGTGGCGATTGCGTTAGAACAAACCATTAAGATTAATAAAACCGCTACTGCCCTATTAACAGGCGTAATTTGCTGGGTACTTTTGATCCTGTCTTCCCCACCGGAATCGCTGCTATCAAGTTTACGTTGGAATGAATATCTCGATATACTGAAAATTCAATTTGGTGACAAACTGTCAGTATGGAGTATTGAGGAACGTTTTCATTCATTTGTGATTTCCGAGTTGTCGAATCATTTGGGAAAAATTGCCGAAATACTATTTTTTCTGTTGGGAGCAATGACGATTGTTGAACTGATAGATGCCCATCAGGGATTTACGATTATCACCGAAAAAATCAGAACCAGAAATCCCAAAGCCCTATTGTGGATTGTATGCTGGATTACATTTTTTCTTTCCGCCGTACTCGACAATCTGACTACCGCCATCGTGATGGTAACCCTTATCAGAAAATTAATCTCCGATAAAGAGATGCGTCTCTTTTTTGCTGGAATGATTATCATTGCAGCCAATGCGGGAGGCGCCTGGACACCCATTGGTGATATTACGACCACAATGCTTTGGATTGGCGGGCAGATCACTTCTGTCAATATCATGAAGACACTTTTCATTCCGTGTGTCATGTGTATGCTTGCGCCGCTTTTATATTTAAGCTTGACATTGAAAGGAGGCCTGGGAGAAAACCGAAATACAGACACCGACAAAATTAACGTCGGTGGGGGAAAATTAATGTTGCTGGTGGGCATCGGGGTGCTGATTTTCGTCCCTGTATTTAGAACGTATACCTTCCTGCCACCGTACACAGGTATGCTGGCAGGGCTTGGAGTTCTTTGGGTGGCATCAGAAATCCTGCATGCTGATTTGGATGAGGCAGTAAAGAAACACTACACCGCTGCAGGGGCGCTATCACGCATTGATGTTCCCAGCGTGCTTTTTTTTCTCGGAATATTATTGGCCGTTGGCGCCCTGGAATCCATGCAGTTCCTACAGCAGGTTGCAATCATTCTGACCGATACCCTTGGTGATAATCGCATTATCATTACACTCATTGGTGTCCTTTCTTCCGTTGTTGATAATGTACCACTTGTTGCGGCAAGTATGGGCATGTATAGCCTGGATGCTTATCCGGTAGATCATATGATATGGGAATATCTTGCGTATTGCGCTGGCACAGGGGGAAGCATTCTCATCATCGGTTCTGCGGCGGGAGTGGCAACGATGGGGATGGAAAAAATTGACTTTATCTGGTACGTCAAAAAAATAAGCCCTATCGCTTTGATCGGCTATTTCTCGGGGGCCGCTACATACCTTATCCTTCAACCGGTATTATGACACTAGTTGCCAAATTTTCAAAGCCGCTCAAACGCATGGTCGCGATGGTTAAGTTTAATTTAAAGTTCATTTAAAGTTTAATCAAGAATTACAACTTCGATCGGAATCTGAAAAATTTGAAAACCCCTGGTCTCAGCCGAGGTCCAAACCTAAACAGAATTTGCATGCCATAGGAACCCTCGATCGGGCCTTAGATTATTTGGCGCACGGTCACTGAGCCAGATCATTTGGAGTAAAGTTTACCAACAAAACGCAAGCATTTTAAAAAAAAGCCGGACACAGCTCCGGCTTTTTTTAATTGTATAATTGTTCTACTTCTTACTGCTTTTCCAGGGGCCGGCAATGGCTATCGTAAGTCCAGCACCCTGTATGTTAACGAACAGGGTTTCACCAGAGGGTGAAAAAACGCCGCCCGCAAATTCTGTTTGATAGCCAACGTTTTCCGCCAGTTTGTAATATTCTCCCTTTGGTGTTATTCCCACAAGAAACGGGTGAGAGGCATCTTCGCACAATACCACATCTCCCCAGGGAGCAATTGTCAGGTTGTCGCAATTCTTCAGTATTTCTTTGTCCTGAGATTCTGCGAAAAGTTGCAGTTTGCCCGGTGTTTTTTTCTCCTCTGAATTTCCTTCATCGATGCCTGGGACATATTTGAAAACCTGACCACTGGAAATTTTTCCGCCATTCGTGCAGGCGAAATATATTTCATTTTTTCCGTACCACATGCCTTCTCCCCTGGCGAAACGCGCGGCCCCTTTATCATAACCCTGGTAACGCAAATCGTCATCCGGTGACGCTACATTTTCAATATCAATCCACTCAACATCCATCGAAGTACCAAGCACGAATTTTGGTGTGTTTAAGCTTTCCCAATTGCGCGTATCATAACTTTTCTCACCGAGTATCGCAAGGGCCTGGAGTTTGCCTCCATTTAACATATTGCGTTTTGTGTTGGGAATATAACGGTAAATCAAACCATCTCCTGCATCTTCGGTGAGGTAGACGATTCCGGTGCGAGGATCTACGGCCACGGCTTCGTGATTAAATCTTCCCATTCCTTTTATGGGGAGTGGGTTGCTTAACCCGACCTTCTCTGTGGCGGGTACTTCGAATACATATCCATGATCTTTTTCAACGCTGCCCTCATATGCGCCTGCCTTGACCGTTGATTCTTCACAGCTTAACCAGGAATTCCACGGTGTGGGTCCCCCTGCACAGTTTCGTATTGTGCCCGCAAGGCTGAGAAATTGTTTTTCTATCGCTCCTGTTTTTGGATTGTAAACAAAAGTGCTTGTACCTCCGAGACAGGGTTGTATTTTTTTTCCGTAATCATAAAATTTATCCGCACTGATTTTTTCAAGGAGTTCATTTTGTTCGCCGAATGCGCCGAGCGTGAAGTTATCAGGCGTATTTTCGTGATTTCTGATAACGATTACCTTTCCGTTTTTTCCGGGGAATGCCGCCATTCCGTCCGGGGCTCCTGGCAACAGCAGGCCATCATCCATTTTATCACCCTTTTTGCTGATAATTTTATACGTAAACCCTTTTGGCAGGTTTAGTACACCTTTCGGATCTGGCAAGAGTGGACCATATCCCGCAGCCAAGCTCCTGTTTGCATTGCCGGCCTCCACCGGCTTAATCATCCATTGATGTAAACCCATAAATCCCAATGTGGCCATCCCACTCGCTTTAATAAAACTTCTTCTTGAGCTCATGATTGATATTTAATAAAACCGTTATCAGACGTTTTCAATTTATGAAAAAGTTACGGGAAACATTCCCGCATATTCAAATAGTAATTCCAAGAGTCAAGAATTGACACTAAATTCTCCCAGACTTAATATCCCCTTAAACCTTAACGTTTCTTTTTATTTCTTATAATTTTATATCCCTATACCTTATCTTAATTGAAAAGAGACTTCTCTGCTTCTCTGATAGCCAATTCTCTGGGCGACGGCGATAACGGTATTACCCTTCGGGATTTTAAAGGGTTTAAGGTAAACACGCCAACTTCCGGATTGGTCATTTTTCTCCCGAACAATCTGATAGCCAATAGAGGCGCCCTCCGTTTTGTCTATAATGGCAATTAGTCCATTCCTAGCCGTTACTATGGGATCTTCGGTGACAGGTGGTTCACTTTTTCCGTTCCACATCTGTGTCAACATTTTGGATTCCGGTACACTACCCCAGTCGTTGGTTTGAATGATCCACTCTTCCAGCACCTTTCTCAGACGTTTTAAATCCTTTTCATAGGCCGGGTTGCTGCTTACATTCCGCATTTCAAGAGAATCAAAATCCAAAGCATATAGTTCTTCC
>JBDSIM010000082.1:0-9065 GCA_039917935.1 Cyclobacteriaceae bacterium
TCGGGGACGCTAGGGAAATCACCCTCCGGTATTTCGTACGAACCGGATGAGAACACAGTAGGAATCAGGGCGATTGTATTAATTGGAACACCCCGTCCAGAAGCAATGAAAGGAGATGTATCATTAGAAGTCAGCATTAACCGTCATGGTGGCATAAACGCTGTTAAGTTTACAGGCAACGCGAATTTCATGAGCGCAGCCACCACCAGTAATAGTCAAGTTAAAGAGCTTGCATCTGCCGCTGTCGCAGGAAAGCTTACTGAAAAATTGAGCGGTTTGACCCGTGGTCAGGTCTATGGCAGTATCAAATTACATTTTGATAATATCAATGACGTGTTTCATGGAAATCTTGAAGTGTATGTAAATGTAGCAGGGGGAATCGTCAGGGGGGTAAGCGAAGGCAATAAGGCAGGATGGGCAGTGCTTCATTTTGAAAAGGGTGATTGGTATATTCACATTGGCACTCCAGATCAACCGTTGGGGCTTGAGGTTGCCAGGATATTTAAGTCAAAAAGTTATTTTATGTTGGGCAAAAACCTTCCGGGAAGCCCACCACCCCCTCAGCAAGTTTCTGAAATTCTCGGTGACATCGACCTTGATTACATGCGGGATATGAATGCCCTTGAGTCAGGAATGGGTATAGCCTTTGGGTTGCATTTTTTAGTCGATACAGGAGACCTCCGCTTCCTCATGTTTTACGGCCGTTTTAGTGCAGGTACAGGTCTTGATTTTATGCTCAAAGATTATGGGAATGAATACCATTGTGCGGGAACCACTGGGCCGATGGGCATTAACGGATGGTATGCCAACGGTCAGGCCTACGCATTTGTAATGGGCAAAGTAGGTATAAAGGTCAACTTGCGTTTTTACAAGGGCACCTATGATATACTAAGTATTGGAGCTGCGGCGATACTTCAGGCAAAGGGGCCTAATCCATTCTGGATGAAAGGAACGGTGGGCGGATATTACAAAATATTAGGTGGTCTGGTGAAGGGTAAATGCAAGTTTGAGGTTACCGTAGGAAAAGATTGCCAGCCAGTTGCAGAACAAAATCTTTTAGAAGAAGTAAACATAATTGCCCAAATCAGTCCGGCCAATTCTTCCAAAAATGTAAATGTTTTTAATACGCCCCAGGTAGCATTTAACATACCAGTAGGAGAGATTTTTGAAATTAAAGATTTGGAAAACAATAAGCATTTTTTCCGGGCAAAATTAGATGAGTTCGTTGTTTTGAACGGCACACAACGAATAAATGGATCGCTTGCATGGAACAGTGAAAATGATGTGGTCATTTTTGATGCCGCTGATCTTCTACCTGGGAAACAAAAATTAAAAGCTCAGGTAAAAGTCACTTTCGAAGAAAAATTAAATGGAAACTGGAGCAAAGTGAAATTTGACGGGAAAATAGTAATGGAGACAACGGAAACAAATTTTGAAACGGGTTTGGCGCCGGATCACATTCCAGCTCATAATGTCTCCTTTTCCTATCCCGAAAACAACCAATTAAACTTTCATCCGAAAGAATATAATGAAGGTTTTATCCAGTTAATCGAAGGTCAACCCTACCTATTTAACCCTGGTAGAGAGTGGATTCAAAAAATACGGATGACTGAAACGTCGACCCGTCAATCCGTGGAGACAAATCTGGTTTATAATCTGAAAAGTAAGAGAGTAACGTTTTCAATTCCCCCGGGATTTCAGACCTCCAAAGTTTACCAGTTTGAAATCGTTAATATCCCAAAAGAGAAATCTATTATTGACCAAAATGTTCAAAAGATTAGCAAAGAACTATCCACAGATGGATCTATTGGAACGGCGACGCTTACATTGAAAACTATTGAGGGAAACCTGAACACTCTCGAAACAAAATCAATCTATACCCAGCATTTCCGAACCAGCAAGTACAATACTTTCACGGAGAAAATGAAGGCGATAAGTCTTTCCCCTACCATTCGTTTTAATCTCGGAATAAACATTTTTCAACTGGCCGCATATTTTCACGGGGACGAACTATTCGACAAGAGTGAAGTTACCGGGCCAGGCAAGCTCATTACTTTGGAAGCCGTAACGCAAGGTAATGAATGGTATGAGCGCCACGCATACCCCTTAATTTATGAGGGATACCCTCTTTTGGGCTGGATGAAAGTAGGACGAACTAATCCTTATGACCTTGGAATACCGCCCATTAAAGATATATATATTCAGAATTGCAAAGAAAATGGTAACCTTCTTAAGGACATTACTTCCTTCAATTCCCTTCCATTTACAAACGAATATCTCTCTTATAATCTCGGAGAATCTGTTGCGTCAGATTTCCGGGATATACAGCGTCACGCAGTAAATTATATCGCTGACGATCCCACTCGTATTACACCCAGGTTAGAAACATTAGTTATTCAACGCCTACCCTCCATACGATATGGGCCGTACCAAATTAAACTATTGTATACAATTCCAGGAATAAATAAAGTGAGCTCCACGCATGAATTGGAAATGTTTAATCGAATACCTGACAATGAGAAATGATAATCCAATCATTATGAAAACCCTCTATAAAAATATCAGTGTAGTCATAGCGATCCTTTTGGTTACCACAGGAACCACCCTGAGTCAAATACCGGATTCTACCACAGTCGAAAGCATTGCTGTAGCAGCAAGACCAACCGGAGATTCAATCATTTTGCGATGGGCTCCAATTAACTTTACCGTATGGCAACTGGGGAACAGCCAAGGCTATAAAATTGAAAGATTTGTAATTGCAAGAAATGGGTTACTACTAAAGGAGACTGAAAAAACAATTCTTAACACCTCTGTCAAACCATTGCCGGAAAACCAATGGGAGCACCTTGTAAAAGATACTAAATATGCCGCCATCAGTGCGCAAGCTTTGTTTGGTGACAGGTTTGAAATAGACTTGAGGCAAAGTGATATATTCACAATAGTTAATAAAGTGCGCGAAAATGACCAGCGTTTTGCTTTTGCGCTTTTTAGTGCAGACATGTCACCGAAGGTGGCAAGGGCGTCAGGCTTATGGTATACTGATAAACTGGTAAGAAAGGGCGAAAAGTATCTTTACCGTGTTACCATTAACACACCGGACAGTCTGCGAGGTAGTATTTTTATAAGCCCCGATGACGAATATCAATTAACTAAACCGCAGAATATAAAAGCGGAATTTAAGGATCAGATTGTCTCACTAAGGTGGGATAAGAGCAATCAATACACGGCATATATTGTGGAGCGATCAGAAGACGGGAAACACTTCGTCTCCATTTCTGACACCCCCCTGGTAACAGTTTCTCCAAATGAATCAGAGGAAACGCAATATGGTTATGCCATAGATTCGCTCAAAGACTTATCAAACATTTATCACTACCGTGTGAAAGGAGTGACTACTTTTGGAGAAGAAAGCTACCTATCGGATGTCGTCAATGGAAAAGGAACATTAGCCGTCAGTCAGGTTCCCTACATTAGATCTGTACAAAGTATTGACAATAAATCC
This sequence comes from Cyclobacteriaceae bacterium, assembly GCA_039917935.1. Lineage (GTDB taxonomy): Bacteria > Bacteroidota > Bacteroidia > Cytophagales > Cyclobacteriaceae > Chryseosolibacter. The sequence continues at coordinate 3,503 of JBDSIM010000082.1, forward strand.
CTTCACCTTAGTTGGGATTTTCCAGAAGAGAATAACGCCGCAATAAAAAGCTTCATTATAGAGCGTTCCTCCGAAGCCAAAGGGAGTTTCACCCCTTTGACACCTCAAGGACTTTCACCCCAAACCAGAATTTATGAAGATAAGAATCCTCCTCCAGTCAATTACTACCGCGTTTCAGCCCTTGGGCTGGACGGTGATTTATATCAGTCACATATATATTACGCGCAATTAATTGACAGTCTTCCACCTGCATCCCCTGTAGCTTTGCAGGCCTCTATTAATGAAGCGGGGACGGTAACATTGTCATGGAAACGGAATGAAGAATCCGATATTTATGGATACCGAATTTACAAGGCAACACACCGAAGTGAAGAACCTGCTCAAATAACTGTCGAACCCATTCCTGAATCGTCCTTCATTGACCATGTAAACCTGCAGACCTTAAACGAAACAGTTTACTACCGCGTCATGTCAATTGACAGGAGTCAAAATCACTCTCCATTGTCTGACGCTTTAAAAGTTTCATTACCCGATAAGGTAAAACCACAGGCACCCGTGCTTTTACCTGTTAAAAGTATTTCAGGAGGCGTTTCATTATCCTGGGTTCCGAGCAGTAGCGATGACGTTTTAAATTATGCCGTTTACAGAAAGGGTCCGGACAAAAAAGAATGGGAACTTCTTGGTATTAAAAAAGCCAATGATGACTCGGTCTTTTATTACATAGATAAAAAACTGAATGCTAACGAAATTAATCAGTACACGATAGTAGCCATTGATGATTCGGGTTTAGAGTCGGAGCCAACTCACGCAGTAAATGGTAGCAGAATTGATAATGCGTCTAAGCCATCCATAAAATGGGAAAAACATATCTTAAACATAGAACAAAATGAGGTAACTCTCCGGTGGGTGAATAATCAATCAGGCGTAGAAACTTATAAAATATATAAGGAGGTGGATAAAGGTCAAATATTCCTGTTCCTGACTGTGACCGGTGAAAAGAAGCAGATCACTGACTCCTTGGTTCCCGGACAACTTTGCAAGTACAGGATCATGGCCGTCTTTGAGGACGGGAGTAAATCACTGGTAAGCGAAGAAGCCATCCTCCAAAATTAAATACGATGCCAGGAATCAAAATATTACAATCATGAGAACACTTTTCATCTTCGTTTTGACGGTCAGCGGTAGCTTAATGTTTCAATCAGCCTTTTCGCAAGGTTGGGTTGCTGAAGTAGAAATCAACATCAACCACGGACTGTATGCTTTTGAACGATTAAACAACGCGACTGTATCCATGTCCGGCGCTACCATATCGGGCTCATCCTCGACTAGTATCGTGCGTCTTGTACTTAAAGGTTCAGGGACACCCATTGGAAATATTCAAATAGTAGCAAGCGGGGCCGCGTGGGAGCCCTATAATCCAGACGACCTCTATAGCACAACTATAAACGCAACTTATTCAGGAAGTTTTGAGCTTGATTGTACGACTAGATATTTCGACTCGTACGATGGAAATAATCCCCAACATATCAGCGGATCTGTTAAAGTATTTCCCAGATTAGAGATCTCGGAGTTTTCGCAGAAATGCGATAATGTAAGTTTAACCTCAAACACATGTTCACTTTCTTTTTTATGGGAAATCAGTGAGAGTATGTCTGGTATATATAAAATGTTACCTGGAAAATCGTCGTCAACAATTATACTGACACGCAAAGAACTCTATGACGTTGGGCTGAGCAGCCAATATGGGCGAAAATACTTTAGGGTTACGGGTCAATCGGGAACTACCAGCCAGATCCAGGTTGTAGACATTGTTTACCCAGGACCGACAGCATCTATAACTTCCATTCCTCCTAAATGTCATGATGGTATGGATGGAGAAATGAACATTAATATCTCCAGCCCCTTTCCTTCAGGTATCGACGACTATGTTGTCACCCTCGTAAATAACGACGGCAAAACAAACCCACTGCAATTTATTTTGAATAATACCTCCTTTCTAAATATCCCAAATCTTGCGGCAGCAAATTATAGCATTAACATATCGAACAATTCCAATAAAGATTTGTACGGAAATTGCTGGATAGACTATCAGGCAGTCCTCATCAATCCAAATGAAATTATCATTCCATCGTTCGAAATTTCAGACTTTAATGGATATGGAATAAAATGCAAAGGAGAATGTAATGGAACCATCCAGGCATACCCGTCGGGCGGCACTGGTATATATCCGGCGTTTGTCTGGATACCGGATGTAAGTACAGGCAATATTGCTGATGACCTCACAGAAGGTACCTATAAAATAAAAGTACAGGACTCCAACAATTGTTGGAGTGGTGAGCATAGTAAAACCTTAAATGCCCCTGAACCACTAGCCATTGAGTTAGAATCAACGGGGGGTAAAGGCGGGTTTGACATATCTTGCATAGATAAGATGGACGGAGCCATCATTCCCATAATTTCAGGAGGAGTAAAAAATTATTCGTTCTCGTGGTCTGACGGCTCGACCAATGAAACCCTTTCAGGATTAGGGCTCGGGACCTATTCACTAACTATATCCGATAAAAATGGATGTTCCAGGTTAAATTCCATAAACCTAATTGCTCCAGCCCCAATCAGCTTTGAGATAAAGGAAATTTCTGAAATCAAATGTCCTGGTGACGCTACCGGCTCGTTGGAAGTCCAATCCACATCAAACACAATTGGACAAACTTCCTATTCGTGGTCTTCGGGAGAAACTGTGAAGTCCATTTCAAACAAGCCCGCCGGTGACTATATGGTCACCATCTTTGATGATCAAGGATGCAGTGCCACGAAATCTAAAACCCTAAAGGAGCCTATACCCTATACGGTTGATATTGTTACAACATCTTCTTACAATGGCAGTGTCATAAGATGCCACGGAGAAGCCAATGGAAAACTAACCACTATTGTAAAGGGTGCTGACACAAACATTACCGCAGGTGAATATTATACGTGGTTCAAAAATGGGAGTGAATTCATTTCTGGGCCTAACCAAACCTCCCTGGACAATTTAGCCAGGGGAATGTATAAAGTTGAAATCCAATACAGGACGATTTGCAAAGTTGAAAAAACATTCACACTGGATGAACCCACACCCATACAAGCTCAAATTGTTAGCGTGACAAATTACAACGGCTTTCCGATTAGCTGTCATGGTGCATCAGACGGAAGTATCAGCGCCAGCGCAGTTGGGGGAACAGGAAGTCAATATGCTTACTCTTGGAATTCTGGTGACACCGTAGCCATGATATCAAAACAGAAAGCAGGGAAGTATATAGTAACTTCAGTGGATATCAACGGATGCAAAGGAACCGCAGAAAAAACACTGGAAGAACCTGATCCTGTAAAATCTGACATTTCCATTTTATCGGATTTTTCTAAACAAGCCATCAGCTGCACTGATGCCTCTGATGGATGGTTGCAGGCTTCAGCATTTGGAGGGGTGGGCACTTTCCATTTTTCATGGAGTAATGGCCAGATTGGGCGAGATATTAAAAATATTAAAGCTGGAACATATACACTCACGACCATTGATTTGAACGGTTGCACGAGCGTGACTGACACAACAATAAAGAATCCGGATCCAGTAAATGCAGTTATTTCAACCACGTCTGATTACCATGGCTTTGGTGTATCGTGCAAAGGGAGTAAGGATGGTTTTATTGCAATGAAGGCGACAGGTGGTACAGGGGTCTTTGAATTTTCGTGGAATGGTGGTTGGTATTCTGGTTCACTGATTGAAAACCTGCCATCCGGAGAGTATAACGTAGTTGCGAGCGACGAAAACGGCTGCTCCACAAAAGCCTTTTCCCTGATTACCGAACCTCCCGTACTCACTTTAAAAGTTTTGAATTATAAAGATGTATCCTGTCATAATGGAAAAGATGGTGAAATATATATGTCGGCCAATGGCGGCGCAGGCAGCTACCAGTTTTCAGTCGATGAAATACATTACCAAAATTCCCAATCTCTAACAGAATTACCCGAAGGTATGTATGAAATTGACGTTAAAGACACAAATGGATGCCACTTTAAGAAGGATCAGACTCTCATGCAACCACCGAAACTTTACATTAATTTTCAAAATATAAAACCCTCTTTTTGCAATAAAGCCAGTGGAGAAGCCCTGGCCGTTGTGAGCGGTGGAACGGGAACCCACCGCTATGAATGGAGAGATTCTGAAAAAAATGTCCTTTCCAATAAATCAATTATTACAGAAATAACATCAGGGATTTATAGCGTGTTAATAACCGACGAAAATAATTGTGAAGCCAGAAATTCTGTCGGCATTAGCTCGGTCGATGGGCCGAAAGTTCGTGTCAGTGATATTATACCAGCTACTTGTTCTTATTCACAGGATGGAAGTGCCCGCTTTGAAATCGCCGAGGGTGGCGCAAGCCCCTATACCATCCGCTGGCCAGACGGCCAAACAACGGTAGAGGGTATTCATTTAGCAAAGGGAAATTATTTAGTAGAAATTACCGATGGCAACAATTGTAAAGTAGTTGAAACAGTCAATATCGCTGCACCGGATTCTCTGCTTATCCATTTGATGGAACTTATCGCACCTGCCTGCCATTCAGACTGCAACGGCAAAATAAAAATACTGGCCACTGGCGGTACGGGGCAGTATAATTTTTACTGGGGTAATGACAATGGTGCAGAACTCAATAACGTTTGTGCAGGTAACTATGACGTAAAAGTTTTCGATCAGCAGGGGTGCCATGCGGAAAAGTCATTTCTGATACTTGAACCAGCATCCATTGAGGTGAAACTTCGATCCTCTAAAATACCTGATTGCCATGACGGGTGCGATGGAAGTTTAGAAATTGAAACCTCAGGGGGAGCGGGCAGCCTCAAGTATATTTGGTCCAACGGAGAAACTACTAGTGAAATAAATAATTTATGTTCCGGAACGTATAGCACGACCGTGATAGATCAAAAAGATTGTATCATAACAAAACTTTTCACCCTTGACCCCCCCCCACCCCCTTCCCTCGACCTCGGTGATGCGGTAACACTTTGTGCTGGCCAAACACACTACCTCGACCCTGGTTCACATTGGATAGACTTTTCATGGGGAAGCAACACAGGTTTTGCCAGTCAAACACAAACTGTACTTATTAATACCGCGGGAATGTATTGGCTTGAAGCCCTTGATGACATAGGATGTTATGCGCGTGATACATTCCTTCTCCAAACTTCGCTGGATCTCCTAAAAACTAATTTTTTTCTTACGACAGAAGCGATGGCCAATGATACAGTAGTGATGATTGATGTATCATGGCCCCTTCCAGAAAACTCTCAATGGAAATTTCCAGAGAAAATGGAAATACTTGAGGATCATAGCGACATAATTTATGGAAAGTTTCAGACTCCGGGTTTTTATGAAGTTTCATTAATGGCCACCCTTGCAGAATGCCGTGACGAGATGGTTAAAGGGATAACTATTTTGAAGTGGAGTGAAGAGGAAAAAAATGGTCGCATAGGTCATGAACCGTTTGTCAAACAATTTAATCTTTATCCCAATCCCAATGATGGT
>JBDSIM010000083.1:0-6395 GCA_039917935.1 Cyclobacteriaceae bacterium
ACTGGATATAATCTTTCCCTGGATTTAAATGGGTTGCCGGCCCATTTATCCAGTATAAAGGGATTAAAAAGGAAGTTGGCAACCTCGATATTGTCAAAAGCCCTGATCTCGATTTGCAGGTTACGGGTTACTGGCTTTTCCAGATCTTCCATATTCTTTAGTTCATAGCCGGTTATCTCTACCTGGCTGAGTGTGCTTTTGAGTTCTGTTATATAGGCATCCAGTGTTTGATGCGACAAAATTTCCGCGCGTTTGCTCACGGCATCATAACCCATAAACCTGGTGCTTAGGGAACCACGCATGACGCCATCTTTGTCAAGTGTAAGGTTAAAAAGGGAGACGATCTTTCTATTGATGGAAGGTTTAAGGTCTAACCAATATGAAGTGCCATCACCTAACACCCTGCCCTTTCCGTTAAGACATCGCTCGGGCAACATGTCAAAGGGATAAAATTTTTCTGTGGCATCGGCGAGATAAACCTTATCGCCGATGTTCACCTTTGCTATGACATAATTGAATTCGCTTAATACCGGATAAAGTTCCGTTGCAAGGCCATTTTCACGTGTTGAAAGGATCACAGGGTCAACATTCAGTCCGGCGAAACGCAAGGCTGCAATGAGAGACAAATTGATATCCCCGACATTTCCTGTTTTTTCATCAAAGGCTTTCTGAATGCCCAATTCACTGAACATTCCGAAGGTCTCATTCCAGAGATACCAATCCCTTATGAACTGATATATTTTTTTCGCTTTCGCAAGTTCATCGCTTTCATTGTCAACAAGTTTTTTTACTTCGGTCTCGATATCCTTACCTTTTTTTAATTGTACACCGAACCTGGTATCCTGTTTCATTTCCCGTTCGGCATCTTTCCATTCCTTCGTCACCTTATCGATGGTGCCGTCGAAACGCCTGATTTCAGATAATTCGAACTGAAGGGAGGAAATGAAATTGTTTTTTGAGGTCATGTAGTCCTCCTCCACGAATGCCGGAATGTTTTTCATTCCAAATTTCATCAATGCGCAGTCCGCGGAATAGCCATTTCCCAGTTCATCGCCACCATTGCCTAAACATTTTGGAATGATTTTACTGTCGTTTTTAGAAAGTTTTTGGAAACCCCTGATTGAAATATTATAGAGGTATACACCGGGAATGGAGGCCCAATACTCACTTTCCATCTTTGGGATATCGGATTGAAATTCCCACGATCGGAAATTGTAAATAAAAGGTGAATCCAAAGTATAACTGAATTCAATTACACTTCCGACCCTTACATTGGGGATAGCAAACTTTTTTATTGTGTAGTATTTATTTCTGTTTTCAGTAAAAATATCTTTTTCCTGCAGCACTTCTTCCCGAACAACATTATTTTCAAGGTTAAATGATGATGCTTTTATGACAATAGTGCGCTCCAAAAGGTTATTGGTTTGTTTTCGCAGGGGTATCTCTATGTTTGCCTGGCCGAGGCCATTCTTGTTGAGGATTTTAATCCTTGCACGGTATTTAAATATGACGTGGTACCCGTCGCCATTATTGATATGGGCTTCCCCAAATTCACGAAGCACAACAGCGCTCGCTGAAGTATCTTTATCATACTTGTTTTGCAGGATATCAATGAGAGAGACTGGGGTGAAAGGCGCGTCCTGCGCCTTGGCCTTTGAATACACCAAACACAAAACAATGATCGAAATAATAACAGGCTTCATCAGGTATAGGTCCTAAAAGAAAATTACTAATAAAGATAATAATTTCCCCTTCTTAAGGGGGTTTTTCCTTACCTATCACGGTTAATCTTAAGATTTCAATAATTTAAAAGCGTGGTTCCATTCATTTCTAATGAACCCTGGAATACACCACAATATGCACAATGGCTCAATGGCTCGGGCCGACTGCATCTTGCCCATATCTGCAACATCCCATCCAAAATCATCCAGTAAACTTTTTACCACGATTTTGGCCGCGTCATCATTGCCACATATAAACATGGTAGGCCTATCTGATAATCGCGGATTAACCATGAGCCCGCTGCCCACGCTGGAGAAAACCTTTATGAACTTTGCCTTCGGAACGGCCTTCTGAAGTTTCTCCATCAGCGATTCATTCAGATCGGTAAAGAATTTCAAAACACCATTATCCGGTGGGGAATCTGCAATAAGGTTGGTGGAGTCTAAAAACAATTTTATTTACGAGGGCAGAAGCAATGCCTGCAACCACTTTTTCGGCAACAGTTCCTTTCACAGCCAATACAATTATTTCGCCAAAACTTGCCGTTTCTTCAAAGGAAGCTGTGCGCACTTCCACTGGCGACTTTTTTTTCCACTCATTCAGTTTATTCACATCTCGCGAACCGATCATTACATCATGACCATACCTGGCAAAGCCACTTGCCAGCACCTGGGCAACTTGCCCGGAGCCGATAACACCTATTTTATACTTCATTTTTAAATGTTTAAGTAATTTTTAGAGAATATCTAAAATACATTTTTTTTGCAATCTGATATCTTATGCCACTGTTAACAATAGATTAAATTGTACTGCTGCCCGGTAAAAATATTGATGTCTGGCGTTCTGTGCGTAAACTTTAGTCCAGATTCGGGTTCAGTGATTGTGTGCCAAATAGTATGAAGCCGCAATCGAGGGTTCTTATGGCACACTCTTCAATTTACCCGGAAACCCCCGTTTGAAACCTGGTTTTTACCGGGGGCTACCATATGCATCGCCCCTACAGGCCCTGCAGGGCTTTTTGATACAAAGCACACGAACCCGAAAGTATTGGGAGCTCTGTTTCGTTGCGTCCTGCACACAAAGAACCTTCTCCTTAAGGACACTGCTCCACAAACGTTCAGACGCACTATAGAAGATGGGTGAGGTGATTCCGATTCCTCGTGCCAGATAGTCCGCACTTAAGAGTACGACCCTCGCTCAATCCTCCCCGCAACTTCACGAAAGTCCTAAACTTTCGCGAAGTTTCTCCCCAACGGAACCGGTTTAATGCGGGCCCTTCAGCCTCCACCCTTATGGGTCGCGCCCGATATCTGTAATTTACTCGAGACTCTCCGTGATCTTTAGCCCACTTTCAGAAGCACTCACGAAATTCATGTTGCCAACATTTTCAAGGCAATGAGCCGTGCGGTGGTGGAGGATTATAAGCTGGATTGGGCAGGGGATACGGATGGGCGGATTCTGAAAAGAAATTCCAGTCAACACCCAAACATTATTTCAGGCAGCATCGATCAGCAATTTGTTAAAGGCGATAGCAATAAAATCACCAAACTTTTTTTAAATCAAAAAGGTAGGGCGTTGGATGCTGGAAAAATAAAATAATTCGTGTGAATATTACAAATAGTAAGATCAGAAATTCATCTTTACTTTACGTGCCGCAAATCACATCAGATCCTGGATGAATTGTCTGATGTCGATCCGATACGAACTACCAAACTCTTTAATAATTCTATTAGCTTCAGTCTCGGTCAAGTGCGTATTCCATTGATGGTAATCCAATCCCCGAAAATCTTCATTAAAGGATTGCTGAATTGACTCCTCCACGTCCGCCAGAGGTTGGGCCGTAATTCCGGAATGGATAAGGCAGGTGGCGATTACAGTACTTTTTTTCATCCTCCAAGTTACGCACTTCCGGCAAGAATTGCTGGGTAAAGGGGTTTTAAGTTTGCGGGTTCTCCGGGATCAGAAATATTTATTGGTCGAAAAAAATTAGATATTATGAAGGAATAATAGTGAGGTGCTAACTGTGGCAATTGAGCCTAAGGGCAAAATCTTCGCGACACATATGAAAATAGGATTATTATCAGATACCCACAGCTTTCTGGACTTAAGCATCTTCAATCATTTCCGTCATTGTGATGAGGTGTGGCACGCTGGCGATATTGGCACCCTTCCGGTTGCTGAACAATTACAAGCGTTTAAACCACTGCGCGCGGTATACGGCAACATCGATGATAAGGAAATTCAAATCCGATTTCCGGAAGATCTTTTTTTTACATGTGAGGACATTTCAGTCTGGATAACGCACATTGGAGGGGTGCCTCCCAATTACAATACACGGATTAAAAAGATATTAAAGGTGAAGCCCCCGGACATTTTTATCTGCGGCCATTCTCATATTTTACGCATCGGAAGGGATCCCAATTTCAATAACCTCCTGTTTGTCAATCCCGGTGCCGCAGGGAATCATGGGTTCCATCACAAAAAAACACTGGTACGTTTTGACATATTGGGGAAAGAAATCAAAAACATGGAAGTAATTGAGATTGGGAAAAGAGGCAGGTGAAAAGCCATCGGGGCCAGCCCTACCCGGCACTAATCCAGGCCATCCATGAATCCGTTAAATCCCGGTTCAGACAAATCCTTAAACGTATTGATTGAGCATTACCGGCATCACCAGCATCAGGATATCTTCTGCCTGGTCTTTTTCAGCAGGAAGGAGCACGCCGGCTTTGTTAGGCGCGGACATGGTCAGTTTAATCTGATCAGAATCCATATTGCCCAGCATCTCTACCAAAAACTTCGCATTAAATCCGATCTCAATATCTTCCCCCTCGTGTTCACAACTTAATCTTTCATTCGCCTCGTTCGAGAAATCAAGATCTTCAGCGGATATCTGCAGTTCGCTTCCTGTGATTTTTATTCTTACCTGATGGGTGGTCTTGTTTGCGTAAATGGAAATCCTTTTCAGTGCACTAAGGAAGTCATTGCGACCGATGGTCATTTTTATGTTATTCCCGGATGGAATAACATTTTCATAGTCTGGAAAACGTTCATCAATCAGCCGGCAGATCATGCGGATGTTTCCAAATTTAAAGAAGGCATTAGACATGTTGAAGTTCAGAGTGACCACCGTATTCTCAGCCGGCAAGGTGGCTTTCAATAAATTCAATGCTTTGCGCGGAATGATAATGGCATTGCCATTATCAGACTTAACATCGGTCCTTCTGTAACGAACCAGTCTGTGACCGTCTGTGGCTACGAATGTGGTATTTTTATCTCCCAGGTTTACATATACTCCGGTCATTGCGGGCCGAAGTTCATCGTTACTCGTAGCAAAAATGGTGTTGTTTACGGCTCGGGACAATACTTCCGAAGCTATTTCTGCTGAAAAGTCGTTGGACACTGAAGGCACTTTTGGAAAATCCGTAGCGTTTTCACCAGAAAGTTTATAACGCCCGTTGTCTGAAATGATTTCAATGCTGTAGGTCGATTCGTCAATCGAAAAAGTCACCGGTTGTTCCGGTAGGTTTTTTAAGGTATCGAGGAGGATTCTGGCAGGTACGGCTATACTTCCCTTTTCTTTGGATTCAACCTGAAGTTCTGTTATCATGGAAGTCTGTAAGTCAGACGCCGTAACGGTAAGCCCTCCCTTTTCGAGTTCAAAGAGGAAATTTTCAAGGATGGGCACCACCGGATTGGTGGTGATCACACCGTTAATATTAGAAAGTTGCTTAAGCAGGTAAGCAGAGTTGACAATAAACTTCATTCGGGAGCAGTGGTTTGAGTTACAGCGGGGTAAAGTTATAAAGAAAACCGAATTATAAAACCGGCCTTTCAATTGAAAATCTAAGCTATTTTTTCCTAAAAAACGACTTTGTCCTTAACAAAGGTTGGATCTTACGACGGTCAAAAATAGCCAATTGAGAATCCTGAATCAATCCCATAACGCGGGTCTGCCCGTCTTTCGTAAACAATTTCAACCGATAAGTCCTGTTGGCAACATCCGTCACCGTGAAATCCGCTACGTGGGGCATCCTGCCTATGCTATCTTTTACACCGTTATCATGGATAAATTCATCCACGGATAAAGCAAACAGGTTATCGAAAAAAGCGTTTAGCTTAACCGTATCTGTATCCATTCCCTGTATTCCAAAAAAACCATTATTAAGCGAAACAATAAAATTTTCCGCTGACGATGGCTGAAAGCGTGCCTCCATGCTCTTAAAATTCCGCCAGTTAAAACTAAAAACAGTCTTATCCCGCCAACCACTTTCTTTCATCTCAAAAATCCCCGAGACATAAACCCTGTAACCCGGAATAGACATGACATACACATCAAGCGTAGATGGCTCAGCAAAATAAGCCTGCGTTTTGGCCGTATTACCTCCCGCAATAAATTCTTTGCGCACGGCATTCCCTTCCAGTAAGGAAACTTTTATACCCGTTTTCGTGATCTGCTGGTAAACAGAATCTTTTTGTCCAATCCCCACAGATCTTTTTGGCCTGGCTTGCTGAAGGGTAGCAAACAATACGTTGATCATAGTTCCATCCGCGTCATATTTATTGTTTACCCGCCAACGCGTGCCATTAAAATCAAGCGTAATCCTCACAGTATCGGAGTCGAGATAAATTTTGTCGATGCTTTTATAATCCTGGGCCTGAAAAATACGATG
>JBDSIM010000084.1:0-3251 GCA_039917935.1 Cyclobacteriaceae bacterium
CAAAAGATCTATGAAAAAGCAACCTAGGTCCGACACGGCCGCCTGCGCCCTGTATAGGGGGCGAGGCTTCACCTTATCAGCCAAACAGATCACCCAGAGGTTTATCTTATAATTGGGATTTTCCCGGTCAGTACTTACTTCAAACCTGAAACCGCTTTATGCACTTTGCGCTAATTGCTTTATGCTTTTATGGCTGGCGTTCGGTAAGTAAACTTTATTCCAGATCAAGGCTCAGTGATCGTGTGCCAAATAATGTGAAGCCCGATCGAGGGTTTTATGGCACACATTTTCAGTCTACCTTGAACGCCGGTTGACACCGGGGATTACAAAATTGTTCATGCCTTCAGATTCCGTGATTTCGAGGAAAGTTGCCATCCGTGCTGGAACTTTAAAGATACTTTTAACCCAAACCTAAACACCTCAAATTTAAACTTGCACAACTTTAAATATTAAACTTTAGATTTATTCAGCGTCTTAAAATAAAAAAATGAAATATCCGGACTTCACAATAGGTCTTTTCGGGATTGGGCTGGAAACGTACTGGGACCAGTTTGACGGTCTGAAAGATCGTTTACAGGGTTATCTTGATTTAATATCTCAAAACCTGAACCGCGATGCCTCAGTGATTAATCTCGGGATTATTGACACGCCTGAAAAAGCCCTCGAAGCCGCGCATAGCTTCAGAAAAGCAGACGTTGACCTTATCTTTTTATATGTTACAACGTATGCATTATCCGCTACAATTTTACCGGTGGTACAGCGTACAAAGATTCCCGTTATTATTCTCAACCTGACGCCGGATTCAAATATTGACTACGCCGCATTTAATGCGATGAAAGACAGGACCCGCATGACCGGTGAATGGTTAGCTTACTGTGCCCCCTGTTCAGTGCCTGAGATTGCAAACGTTTTTAAGCGAGCCGGCCTAAAATTCTTCCAGGTAACCGGAATGTTGCATGACGACACGGAGTGCTGGAATGAAGTAAAAGAATGGGTTGATGCCGGCCGCGTAGCCCATACGATGGCTCATAACCGACTTGGTGCCATGGGGCATTATTACAGCGGGATGTTGGATATCTATACCGATCTGACCCAGCAATGCATCTCTTTCGGAGGACATATTGAATTACTGGAGGTTGATGAGCTTTCCGGGCTGCGGAAAAATATTCCTTCTTCACTTGTCAAGGCCAAGCTGAATGAATTTAATACGGCTTTTGAGATTCAAAGCGATTGTTCTGCAGAAGAGTTGGAACGAGCGGCGAAAACCGCCGTTGCATTCGATCAACTCGTGAAAAATTACAAGCTAGGATCCATAGCTTACTACTATAAAGGGACAGGTGTTCCCGAAAATGAGGACACCATGAGTTCTGTAATCCTGGGCTGTTCCTTACTCACCGCGCGGCATGTTCCTGTGGCTGGTGAATATGAAATCAAGAATGCCCAGGCCATGAAAATCATGGATGCCTTTGGTGCAGGAGGATCATTTACGGAGTTTTATGCAATGGATTTTAAAGATGATGTCGTATTGATGGGCCATGATGGGCCTTGCCATGTTGATATCGCGGAAGGTAGGATCAAGGTTCGTCCGCTAAAGGTTTACCACGGAAAGGTAGGCAGGGGGTTATCCGTTGAAATGTCAGTCAAAAACGGACCTGTAACTTTGCTATCAGTAGTAGAAAAACCAGGCGGACAATTGTTCTTCCTGATTGCCGAAGCGGAATCCGTTGCCGGACCCATACTTGAAATTGGCAATACCAATAGCCGTTATCGTTTTTCAATCGGTGCACGAAGGTTTGTAAATGAATGGAACATACATGGCCCTGCACATCACTGCGCCATAGGCATCGGTCACATCAGTTCAAAAATCATTAAGCTTGGTGGCCTTCTCAATATTGAGACCATAAAAGTTTGTTAGTTTCAACAAGGAGTGGATGATCGCTTATGAATGAACTCCAGTTAATTTATTGTAGGTTACGCAGACTTCTGAGACGGATAAGTTGCAGGTCCCGTGTTAATCATAACCAATACATCTCCTAAATAGATTCGATGGCAGGGACTTTTATGCTGAATCTCTGCGAGTGGAAATTTACAACAAATAAAATTGCGGTTCTGACAACACGTAGCCACCCTCCTATCATTGGCCTTCCATATTACTTCACGATGACTTATTGTGGACGCAGTACACAAAACGATTTTCACTATTTGACAGACAGCACAGAAAAAAACGCTCCCACTTTGTCTGAACAAACCTAAAGAATCCTTAATTTTCAACATGGTCCGATACTCCCTTTATGCATCAGCGTTTTTGATACTGGCCATGGGCATTTTTTTCCTGTTGGCTAAAAAAGACCATCCATACAGATCCGACCAGAAAACCCTCGAAGCTGGAAAACAACTTTTCACGCAACAATGCATTTCCTGTCATGCTATTAAAGAAGAAGGCATAGGGCCAAGGTTGGGTGGCATTACCTTGCTCCTTTCCGAAAAAGTCCTGACCACATTTATCAGAAATCCGACCAAATCAATTCAATCAGGACAAGAAAGAGCAACGGCTCTTCAGGCCCGGTACAAACAAACCATGCCTGCTTTCGAAAGGCTGGAGGACCAGGAAATCCATGCAATTTTATCCTACATCCACGGTGAAACTGAACAGCATGGAATTAAGCCTTTCGCAGTAGGGCTTCGAGAAAATAATAAAGATGCGCTTAGCGGAAGGCTGGTAGCGCCGGTCAAAAAGTCCGGATTGAAAATAGCGCTTGAGGAAGTTCTTCAAATACCACGTTTAAAAAACAGTTCTCCGGATCTGGGAATTGTTACCCTGAGACCGCACCCTTCCGGAGATGGCAGATTATTTGTCAGCGATCAAGGAGGGGTTCTTTACCTGATCACTCGCGGGAAATCAGAGGTGTTTCTGGATCTGCGATCGGAAGTTAAAGATTTCAGCAGTGGCCCGGGTATCGCTACGGGACTGGGCAGTTTTGATTTTCATCCCGACTTTCTAAATAATAGGATCCTGTATATCACACATGCGGAAAAATTTAACGGCCAACCGGCGGATTATACCGGGTCAGACTCTGTCAAGGCTGGCGTGCAGTGGGTTTTGTCTGAATGGAAAATGAACCGCATACACCAGCAGGTTTTTAAAGGTACCCGGCGTGAATTGCTTCGGTTACACGCACCAACCTTTGGGCACGGCGCACAGGATATCGGGTTCGTTCCACGACTTGACAAAAATAATCCGGATTATGGTA
>JBDSIM010000085.1:0-12004 GCA_039917935.1 Cyclobacteriaceae bacterium
ATATCCCTTACGAATGCCTACTGCTGCCCATTCCTGTCGAGCGATGTCTGCAAATTCGCGTGTAAGCTTGAGATCGCGCATGGCTGCAAATCCTACCTCGGAAGGCCATTTCGAAAACGTTGTTGTACCCACACTGGTGCCAATCGCCGCGCTGTTCGTAATATAATTTCGGGGATTGGAAGCAATCATTGCAGGAATTCCCAATGGCGTGCTTTCGCAAAGCGCTTGCAACCTGTTTGACCAATCAGCGATCATTGATGGCGCAACATTTCCGCGGTAAATGAAGTGACGTAGATGAAATTCTTTTACACCTCTTGTTGTACCCGCTGCACTCATTAATCGCTCAGGAAGCGGTTGTCCTGTGAAGATGTTGTTGTCCGTAATGATATCCGTTTCATTGAATTCGCCGGTAACAGGCCCGGTAGATGCCGCCTGACGGCCAGCCTCATTTTTCATTCGGATATCACTAATGAGGAGGAAGCCCACCTTCTCTTCGAGGCTCATCTTCCCATGAAGATCTTTGCTTCTTTCAGATACAGATAAACGCCAATCCTCATAACGATCCAGCTTTCCGTTTTTATTGAAGTCCTTGAATTTCTTTCCTGCTAATTCGATTGTCTTCAACGACCGCATGCCCAGGACTGGCTGGTCGGGTTTTAATGTGTTATTGTTAAACGAAGTCAGGATAATGGCAATGAACACAATCGCGATCAAAACAAATCTGTGTTTCATATCACACGGGGTTTGCATGTTCTAAGGGTATGACCAATGTAAACCTCGCTAACGCCAATGAAAAAACAAAGACCAATCGCCACTATCCGACGGATCATACGTTATGATCGACCACACATCAGCGCGGGTGTCAAACGCATTCGAATTGTGTGTAATAACAAATGAATCTAAAAAAGATCGGAGCCGATTCTGGTTCCTATAGAAGAGCTTTTTTTATTTCTTATCGGTGCTACAATGTAGTTTCGCGCCTGCTGGGAGTAACTCGTCCACACTAACCATGCGCGCAATCCCAATTCGCGCATCACTTTCTATGAAGTGTGTCAAAAAAGAAAAGTTTGAGCAATCTACTCAGGCTGCGTGATTCCGCTGGAGCTTGAAGTTTCTTCCTGGTATTTCCCTATTTTTCCAAAATTCATCGTACAAAGCCTCAATTTCTTGCCACTTTTGCCCGGAATTTCCGCGGATTTTTGCCACTAACAGGCCCTATCCTCGAAGAAATTGCCACTAAATTGCCACTAAAATTGCCACCAACTCGTGCCCTCACATTCGAATCATGAACGGAACCATTCAATTTAATCATCGGAATCTGAATGCAGCACTAATACCTAATACCACCCGTCCGAAGTTTTTTTATAATCAATTCAATCTATAGCGAAGCCCAATTCGAAAATTGAACGCATATTTTTCAGCTGGATTAAGTTTCCAACCAGATAAGATCCGCTCATCACGCGAAATTGGCAAAATATCTCTCTGACGATAAACTGCAAAGCCCTCGCACGAATAGATCGTGTGGTGTCCACAGTTATTCCAATGAATAATTAATCAACACATAAACATCTTCCTGATTTTTTATATCTGCCGGATTGTAATTTAGAATCAATTTCCATGTGTTGTCAATGGTTTCACCCGTTGGGTTGCTCGCTGAAATTGTAAATGAAACTGCTGTTCCGTCTTTATTATAGAATGTGCATCCTTTAAATATCAGCGCATAGCTACCGGTAAAGAAGGGGAAGAATGTTTTGGTAATTTTTAATTCTTTTGATACCGCACTGGTTTCGTTATCAGCATGCATCTGATAGTATAAATCCGGGAAGTCATTCTTCAGGCTTATCAATTTAAACAAGCCTCCATTATCATTCAATAACGCGATTGTCTCTTCGATAGCGTCTTTGATTTTATTATTTACCGCAGCCTTAAATGCTGGCTGAGTTGTATCTCTGGAGGTGTACCTAATCGTAATGATGATATCCGAAATGGTATTGTAATCAAATTGTCTGGCTGCTGTCGGCAGCTCCAGGCTCCAGTCACTTATAACTCCTGTTACTTCAAATGGAAGGTATCGATCATCCCGGAAATTAAATTCAAACATACCTGTATCACCCTGTCCATTGCTGGTCGCGATTGCCTTCACGGCACTATTACTCAACCTGAAGTCTGCGGACGGATTTGCAAAGTCAAAAGCGACATCCCCATTTTCATCCTTTATCCGGATATAACTTTTATTCAGTGTAAGTTGGCTACTCACTGAAGTGTACGGGCCGGCAATGCAAGGTATATTTACGGCAATAGATTTTATTCTTCTAAAATAATGTCCGGGAAAATCCATTTCGAAGAGTACTTCAGGAAGCTGAAAATTACAAGTGCCCGTTTGTCTAAGTTCAAGAATAGCTCTTGCATCTACCATTGCTAATGAAATGTGTTTCGTGATTTCAAACTCTCTTTGATTTTGTTCGAGGTAGGAGTTCTCTAATTTTCTTAAATCATACTGAAGTTTTTCGCCGCTCATCAATCCCTTTTTTAAACTGTCCCAATAGCCGAACTTTATGTGGGTAGTATCCTCAATACCAAGTTCATGCTGCATACACTTCTCTGCCTTCTTTGCAATAGAATAAGCCATCTGATACGTTTGAAAATACAAAGCAGAGATTTGACCAGTCATATAATCATAAAGCTCCGTATTCGTAAACTTGCTGCGCACGAAATCGTCTACTGTTTTATTGTTTTCTGTTTGAAGATCGTGATTCTCCAATTCCTTTTCTGCCAATGCAAGCCTTATCTCAGCGGCCGCAATTTGCTTTTCAGCCTGTTTCAATTCTGTTTCGGCACTCTGCGCCTGAAACTTCCAATCATCTTGTCTCCGATCGTAACTTCCTTTCACACCCGCCATTTCACCATACAATCTGAGTAAATTCGCACCGGCTTCCGTGGCCTCGATTCCGGCCGTCGCTGCATTCCCAAATGTTAGTCCGCCACCTTCAATTCCCATGGTAAAAGGTCCACCGATCTTACTGGTAGGTATCAGGTATATGGCACTTGCCAGGGTATTATTCAACGCAATCACTTGCTGAAGTTTAGAAGCAATGTTAGTTGATGTAAAATATATTTCTTCAGCAGCATTTTTGTACGGCCTGGTGGCGTAATAATCTCTCCGTTGTTCAACAAGCGTTTGATAAACAAGTGTACTGCGCAGATTTTCTTTTGCTTCATCGCGTTGCGCGATCTTAACATCCCGGATTGCCTCCAGCAATTTTATTTCGTGTGAAGAACGAAGCAGCGAGAGTTGTTCAGCATCGCCTTTTTCAAGGGCAGAAAGTAACTCATTACCCAAACCTCTTACATCGTTGCAAAACTCATACGCCTTCTGAAGGATGAATTGAAAGCGATAACCCGGTAATGAAACGTTTACATCATTCATGATGCTGTTTAAATCAAGACCCATGGTTGTTGCCTTCACCAATAGTGCCGGATCAATCGGAGGTTCAAAAAGTGCCAGTTGCCTCACCACCCCTTCGATGTTCATACAATGTCTGATTTTAAATAACCGGTCGTTCACGGTATCCCAGTATCCAAGGAGCTTATCGTTTTTAGGAATGCAAAACAACGGCATTAATACCGAATATTCGGAAGATGTATCACCATCAGCAGCGGGAGAAATAAAAGACTGTACTTCCACCATTGCATTGCTGAATTGATCCAGTTCACTTTGTATTGTTGAAAAAGAACGTTCAACCGGTATGGCCCGTGAAGGAATTTTTTCAGGCTTCTTACCCAGAATATTGCCCGCTAAAATATATAACAACGTAGCTTCATTAATCGATTCAATGGTGTCTCTCCGAAACAGGTTATCACCCCAGGCAATGAGGTTGTCTATGTACTTCATAACCGTGGTGCGCATGTAAGCAGAAAGTCTCAGGCGGGCAACGGCATGTGGCTTGAAAGGGTTTTGAACCCAGTAGTCTAACTGCTGTTGGAGATCAGCAGTGTGTTGGTCGTCAAACAGTTCTTCCAGGCTTAAGATCGGATTAAGAATTTCATTTTTAAATGGTTTAGTGATCCAGAATCGCTCTGCACCATCACCTGGTTGATTCGTGGATTTTGTTGGATCAAAAATATAGTGAAACCAACTACGGGCTTCCTCAAATTTTTGATTCTGGGATAACCGCGTTGCCACTAATAATGGGATGTGGAAAAATAATTCCCAATTATAAAGCGAGTAAACTCCTGTAAATTCAAATTCAATCTTCTCCTTCGGATACGGTGTTGCTACACTAGCTGTGGGATTGTAAGTACTGGCTGTAAAAATTTCTTTATCTGTCCTATTTTGGATTTCTTCCTTAAATAATCCAGCGATTCCGTTTGTATTGAGGGTTTTAATAAAACTGCATACATACGGGTGATAAAATGTTTGAAACACATATCTCTTACCAAGGAATATGACAAATGGAGGGGATAGCTCCACTGCAGCGCTTAAACCGTTTAAATTGATGGCATCGAAAAGGCTTGACACATTGCGCGACATGGTGATTCCGAAATTTGCAGTTATATTCCGTGATGGCGTTCCGGAACCTGGTACCAAAGAAACGTCCGAACTTTCCGCGAGCTGGAAACCCTGACGGCCCATTAACACACCTACATTAGTTGCCAGGATGTCTTCTATCGGATGCCTGAACCTTTCAATTCCCCGAACAAAGAAATTATTAAACTGATTACTGTAGAAGAATTTATCAGGCTTTGCCCGTGCTATCTCGTGATGGTTGGAAAGCAATTTCGCCTTTGCAGGAGAATTCTGAAAAATATTGTTAGTCGTATGGCTTGTGCTTAGACGATAGATACCGGTATCATAGAGCTGAAATATTGGATCTGCATTGTCCCGCTCTTTAAAAAACATTTGATCACTGCTTACATCCTGTGCTGTATAAATTGTCTGGTTAAGCGGATCATGCCATCCAACCATATGCACCGAAGGCGAATTGTTACAGCCATCGAAAATGAAAACACCAAGACCCAGGTTATCAAAAAATCCGGCATTGCCTAAGCTCAGCCATGAAAATAAATTTATTATCAGTTTTTCAGCTTCGATGGAAGACTCGAGTTGAAACTTATTGATCACATTGTTTACCGGAGTTTTTATAAACTCCTTCGACATCTTTTTCGATGTCCACTTGTCTTTTTTGTATTCGCTCCACACCAGTTTCACTTCCCAGTATCTCAATGCAGGGGCTATGGTGTCGCCTGACGCAGGCACTTTGAAACCGTCATCTTCGCTTTCCTGCTTCTCATTAAATGACAGCCAAAACAACAGGAGCCGGTTATTCCACACTACTGGCAAAACATGATCACCTGCTACGTCAGCGTCAACTTTTTCCCACGGAGACCAAATGAATTTTTGTTGACTCCTGTAAAAATATTCGTGAGGCACAGCTTTGGTTCTTCCAAATACATGATTAATGTCAGTGAGTTTATCCGCGTAAATACCAATTATTTCGAGGTTGGCGACAGCATCCAATTTTTCAAGATAACTTTGCAGGGCATCCTGCGCTGTTTCTTCAGTAACCTCATTTTGGCGGAGCTTCGATTCCAACTCCTGAAAGAAAGGAGATTTATCATCGCGCAATTCGGGTTCGATCCAATTTTCAGGATACAGAAATACTTTTCGGTTTGCTTCCCAAACTCTGTATTGTTTTCTCCAACTATTCCATTGTGTAGCGAAATCACTATCAAGTGAAATGTATGGTTCAAGCTTCATCAAACATCGATCCACAAATAACTGCACACTGCCAATAGCTTGCTTGATGCGCGAGGTAAGCATGCAAGCATCCATTTCTACATCAATCAAAAGATATTCATACAACGAATTACTATCTGTAATTAAATTACTCGTTCTGAAAGTAGTTAATGACAAATCATTTAAAAGAAAGGCTACCAACGCATCTCTTCTTCGTGTGCGCAACTGATCGCTTATGGTTTGAATAACACTTAGCCATTCAGTTTCGGTATGTTTCGACTTTAATAATGCCGTAAGGAAGGAATTGTTATTCATTTGAACGGCTGTTATGAACTCATTTGCATTTACGCCAAGCTTTTGTATTAACGAAATACATTTCCATAGCTGCAAAAGATTTTCTCCTGTTTTATAATCATCCGGAAATGCAAAACTCAGACCGCCTTTGTCCGCAGTGTTAGCAAGATCGCCCAACAAGTATTGTAACATATCCATGTCAGCCGAGGCAGATGTTGCAAGAGCCGACATAAAATTCGCTTTGGCATTTGCTCCGTTATTTAAAATGATGCCCAATACCTCTAACAGGTGGGAAGCAGGTAATTTCCAAAGGCTTATCAATCTTGCCATTGCAGAAAGATTCTTAAACGCAACAAATGGAACGGGGACTGTATTGTTTATTAGTGCGTCGATGGAAAGTTGTAGTGCATGGCTAGTGAAAAAAGATAATTCTTCAGCATTAAGTTTTAATTTCTTAACGAGAACAACAATCTTATTCGCATGCCAATAAGAATTAAAGTAGTCAGGCAAAGACGGGATAGCATTTCCTGAAGCATCAAGCGTGAAAAAGGGTGCAGGGCTATTTAAAAATGTATTTTCTAATAATGCTGTTAAAAAGCTTTTAAATGTGTCGCCGCTAAATCGAACTGTTTCATCTAAGATTGTCTTGGTAGTGGCGTGATCAGTTTTAAACAGGGAACCAAATTTATCGATCACCAATGCTTCTGCCGAAGACCGAATGGTAGGATTTGTCGTGAGATCCGCAGCGCCTGTTTCATTACTTATTTTTTTCAGTGCGCTTTGGGTAGCTTCCAATACGCCAGCAATAAATTCGGTCGTTAGTGCAATAGAAGACTCTGAGTCTTTGTTCAGAAGCAGATATTTTAATTCTTTTAAATTAAAGTTGGAGGTCTTGATAAAATTAAAATCATCCAGAAACATGAGGGTTTGATCTACATGTGTAAGGCCTTGAAAAGGATTTATTCCGAAGACGGTTATTGCATCAAAAAAATCAACGATAGACAATTTTAATAGTGACGCAAAAGAAGCCCTTTTGTATAGGTCACTCAAATTTTCCAGTGTTAGCACATCAGCAACAGGTGCCAGCAGTCCATTGTTGCCCTTGCGCAAAAGATTAAAGTCATCTTGTGAAATGGCGAATGCCGATAGTAAAACTGAACTATGGTCTGTTAGTGATCCCGTTAAGCTTTCAGCTTTCTCGTTGAAGCCAGAATCAATAGGATTTGAGATCGCCTTATTTCTGAATAATTGATCATACAAGGAATGAACCACAGGCTGGTCGTCCTGTGTGTGATCGATGTAGAGCCTGGCATCAATCAAACCGAGAATAGCAATTGCCTTTTGCGCTGTTATCTTAAAATAATTTTTAAATCGAACTACATTGGCAGTAGGGACAAGTATTTGATTATTAAAATCGTCTGCACTTAAATCGAAAGGAGCAACATTCAATCCTCCAAGCAATCGATCGACATTAAAGGAATTCCACGCTAGTTTTTTCTGAAGGCGAACGAATCGGATCAATTTCAACAACTGAGCACTGTTAATTCCCGTCAAAATCAGTTTTGTAATATCACATGTTGCTGGTGCCTGCGAATCAGTTGAAACAATCTGCAATGATCTTAAGCCACCGGATTGTACCGGATTAATCAGATAGCTTTCTAACACCTGAAGCAATTCAACGTATGTGAGCTGAGTTTCCACCAATATGGTTTGAATTGATGCGGCGCCCGTCACGCCACTTATTGGTGTACTGCCATTGATGATATTAACATCGCCATCAGAAAGATTAAGAACTTCTTTCGCTATCGACAAATCGGTGTAGATGGTCTGTGTGCCCCTGGAAAAAAACAACTCCAGTATTTGCTGGCGACTTAAATCCAGCTCTTCCAAAAGTTTCCTTGAGGTCTCTAACGGCAGATCAAGCGGAAGTTGATAACTCGAAGCAGAGGTTTTCAGTTTATCATAGGCCGCTTGCAATATGTTCTGCGGGTACGCTACAAGTTCCGCTGCTGTACTTTTTGTTTGATAGGCAATCGTTGTCTGATTGACAATGATACTTTCCAGTAATTCATTTACCAGGTCTATATATGGTAGAGGCGTATTCGTATTTTCACAGGTTAATAAAATATCGACAAGGTCCGGACGGTGGTCATGAAGCCTGTCAAAGGCAACATTATTTTTTTTGTTCAGAAAATTCATAACGTCAACAAAATATGCTGCCGGACTATAAACTGATTGGCAATGCTCACAGTCGCACGAAATGTTATCGCCAAAGGTTGATTGATAATCAGCGGAAACAGGTTGACCACCTGTAATCGCATAGATCGCAACATCATGTCGCATTTTGTATGCCAACACCGCTGCGGCTGATTGTTTGTCAACCGTCAGTGCATTTGCATAGATGGTTTTGGACTCTTCTGCGCTGACCCCCCTTCCCTCTAACTTCTGAGTAAGTTGATCAGCGGAATATTTTTGAACGATCTCAGTAGCAGAACCGATACCCAGATCACGCAAAGCGCTTACATGTTCGTATTGTGGAGCGAGTTTATATAAACGATTAATGTTTTTTAATTCCTTTTTCAGTCTTTCCTTATTCCTAACGCCATCTAGTTTTGATGCCTCAAATTCACTATTCATTTTATTGGTCTTTAAATCAAAGTCAGGATTATTAATAAAGAATGTTTTTAAGTCCGGTTTTGAATCGCCAAATGGATTTGCTGAATCTTTATTCAGGCCTGCCGAAAAAACACTTGTAGGATACAGTGACTTGACAAGATCATTTAAGGTGACTGCGTAATTTTTTGTTTTCTCCTCCGGAGTTTCACCTGCTATTCCTACAGGGAAATCATTTAATTCTCCTGTAGCAACCAATTTGGAAATGCGCGTAGCCCAATCCTTGGTAGTGAATTTAGCGTATCCGCGAAGTTCACTCAAGTCTTTATCTTCTTTACTTTCTTTATATATAAGTGAAGTAAGTGCAGGCTCATATCCTGTTAAACTGCTGATATTGAAAATACTTTTTGTGTCCTCAATTATTTTACCGTCCCTAAAACCATTTTGTGTTGCCAGCGATGACCAGAATTGTTCAGGCGTAGATTCACTCTCCAAATAGGTGTTGATAAAAGTCCTTTGCAGTTCTGGTTTTGGTATGGCCGTACTAATAATTTTCTTAAATCCTTTATGCTGATCTTCATTACTGCTATTTAGGACGAGACCTGCAGAAAGTGCGTTTAAATTTTTTATGATGCTGTCAATTTCTGTATCCCATTTGGCGGAAATTATGTTTGCCTGGATGGCAGCACGTAATCCCTTTCCGATGCTTTCGTTCTTTACAAGAAGAAGGTCATTTAACTTTGTCGGGAAACCCGTTCTGAATAATCCATAAAAAATATCGGGTGGAGTTTTAGTTGTTGATGCGAACGTATACGCTAACGGCACGAACGATATTTTATCAAAAGATTCTCCAATCTCACTTGATAAAAAAGTAATGTCTTTAAATTTTTCATCTTCTTTTAAGTCCGCTATTTTAACCTTCTGTTTTGACAATAAAGGTATTATAAGATCCACCAGGTTGTCAAACTCAGCAAGACCCTGGTAAGGCGTGTTACCAATTTTGTAATCCAGTGTAAAATTTTGTGGAACGTTAAAATAAACCGGAGACTCGCCCAGCAACGCACGCGCTGAGCGCTGAACACGGATCAGGATATCACAGCTTTTATTTTCCGCCAGCACAAATTTGCTGGCGTCATACTTTATTTTGTAGAAACCTTTAGCATCTGTTCTTGCGGTACCAACCAATTGTTCAGTGCGTAAGTCTTTGTCAAAAGCATTGACGGTTATACCGGGTATGGGTGCATTGAAGGCATCATAGATGATTCCACTTAGTGAAGAAATTTGTGCCATGATTGAGGGGTAATATTTGTACTGTTAATTATTAACTAGCTAATGTTTATTCTTTTATCTCGGGTTCATGCTTGGTGGTCTATTGTAAATAACCGGACCTTTTAAAACAGGTGGGGCACTCAGATCTATGGGTGGTGTTGCATAACACTTGTCTGGATCCCGTGGTCCGAACGTTTTTTTCCGTACTTCGTCTGCCCTGTCAAGGCCTAGCGCGACATATTTTTCATGCACGGCTTGCGCGTAAGCAAACTGAAATTCGGGATGACCACCCGCGCCAAGTTCAGTATAAAATATTGCCCATGCTCGCGCCGAAAGCGCATTAAGCAATTCTTCTTGGGCTTCGGCTCTTGCCTGGGCTTCGCACGCTCCAGCCTGATCACCGCACATGCCAACCACAAACACAAGTGGCAGCGACAAGACCCCTGCGAGCTCTGCGCCCACCACACGGGTTGCAATCCAGTCCGTCGCAACACCAGTTCCGTACCCTACTGCTAATGTTTTCGCTTTTTCTGCGGCAGTACCATCGCCGAAAACAACTGCGGCGGTAAATGCGCCTGCGGCGACTTTGGTTCCAACGCCCATACCTCCGCCTTTTTTAACGGGCTCAGCAGTGGGTTCAACCGTGGGTTTAACCGGTGCATTAAAATCGAATTCGAGTTGTTTCCACGAACCAGCCGCAGGCTTAGGAGTTTCGAGTGGAACGTTGCCCTGAGGTACAGGAGGACTTACCGGTCTCCAATTCTTAAATTTTGGATCAAGGCTCGCAGGAGGATCCGGAGGCTTAGGATTTTTAACTACTTTTCCATTCGCTTTAGCTTTGGCTTCCAGATCTACATCATTTACTCTACCAAATTTACCACTTGTTTTGTTTTGCGCATTCTGGAGGCGCTCGGCCCCGCCACCTTGCGATCTGTTAAAATGACTGTTCTGTATTCCTATTGCTGATTTTTCGCGTGCCCTGAGTTGAGAAAATGGTTTACCATCCATATGTCCAAGATCATACTTATTTGGCCCGCCCCACATTGCTTTTACTTTCGCGGCGTATTCGTACATACGTTTAGTAAATCCGCGTCCGGTAATTGTTGCATAGGCTTCAAAGAAAAATGCTTTTGCTTCGCTAAACCACAGCTGAGGATTTGTATCGTCCATTCCATCTGTATCAACCGAGTTGATAGGATTATTTCTTGCGTATCTGTAAACATTCATCCCTCCATCTATTCCAATCGGATCCGCGCTTAACCACCTCCCCAACCACGGTAAATAATATCGCGCACCATGGTAATCCAATCCGCTCTCTTCATCACGCTCCAAGCCTGTGTACCGGTAGCGTTTGTAGGCCGCTTTTATTTCGGCATTGCTTGCCTGATAACTGGTAGTACCAAATGGATGAAACTCTTCGTAGCTAATCACGCTTGCTCCCTCATCTGTTTCGATGTAGGCTGAGCCAGCGTGATTTCCGAATTGATAGCGGACTAATCTGGCCGGTGCATCGTCAATACCCACCGTTCGTGTTTCAATCATGGCAACTTTGCCTGTGTCGTCTGACACATGATATGTTTGCCGCTCTAAGGAAAGGCCATTGTTATTACTGTACTCCCGATAGATTTCAATGCCACCGACATAAATCCGTTCCGATTTTTTAGTCGGTGTTTGTCCCGACGAAGTTTGTCTTTCAGTAATTTTTCGGCAGCGTTGTCCATCGCCATCATACACGTAGTAGGTGGTTTCAGGAGATCCGTTTGTTACATGTTGTCTGGCCACTGCCATTAGTTCTTCTTTAAAATTCCATTGCATCACAGGCAGATGCGGCATCGATGTTATAAAACCGTGTTGTGTCTGATGCGGATAATTATAAATATCATTTCCTACTTTCGTTTCGAGCAAACGATTTGTAATTGAATCCGGCGTGTAATCGCGGGTCCAGCTTCCTGTGCCTGCTATATGTTTCATCTGCAGCATATTTCCGACAGCATCGTATTGATATTGCTGAGTATAGGTACGCCAGTCCATCACGCTGTTGGCGCTGTACTTTTTTAAAAACGGTAAATCATTCCAGTTGTCTTCGGCTCC
>JBDSIM010000086.1:0-30770 GCA_039917935.1 Cyclobacteriaceae bacterium
CTACACCTTTATACCTTTATACCTCTATACCTTTATACCTCTATACCCCTATACCTCTTATACCTCTATACCCCTATACCTCTATACCCCTATACCTCTTATACCCCCCCGATGGCATGACTTTTAAGCATTCGAAAAGAAAGAAGAGCTTATGAGAAAAATATACTTTACCACAATGATTTTACTGACCCTTTCAGCCGCTTCACTGGCCCAGGTGCGTGTAGGACCTTTCCTCGGTTATGGTGATGGGCTGGGACTTTGGGGCCTGGGAGTACATACTGAATTACTCGTGAGTGAAAAATTGAGTATTAACCCCGTGTTCATACAATACTTCCCTAAAGAACTGACAGGCGCTTTCAGGAAAAGCGCCTGGGAACTCGACCTTAATGCGAACTATTATCTGATCAATGGGGAGGTAGGAAAACTATACGGGTTAGGTGGAATCAACTATACTCAAATCAAATTTCGCGACCGCAATTCAGTGATGGAAGAAGTTGTTACCGATGGCAATTTAGGTTTGAACCTTGGCCTTGGTACCATCTTTCGTATCAATAATATTTTGCCTTTTGCTGAAGCAAAATATACCTTGGGTGGATACAGTCAATTAACCGTTTTTGTTGGCGTGAAGTTTCAACTTGGCGAAAGTACCCTCGAGGACGATTATTAATCTTCGTACTCATTTACTTTCAAAAGAGTTAGCGTGGCAAGAACGCCTGCTACGGACCAATGAGTATTTCTAAGAACTAATATTTAGCTTCTGGGGTGAAATTCCTGAATAACCTGGCGGAGGTAATCTCTGTCCAGGTGCGTATAAATTTCTGTGGTGGTGATAGATTCATGGCCCAACATTTCCTGAACAGCCCTAAGGTCGGCTCCTCCTTCAATGAGATGCGTGGCAAAAGAATGTCTGAAGGTATGGGGACTAATCCGTTTCTTCAACCCAATGGCTAGGGCAAGATTTTTAATGATGGTGAACACCATTACCCTGGTGAGTTTACGTCCGTTTCGGTTGAGGAAGGCAAAAGATTCAAACCCTTTTTGAGGAGATTTGAGAGGCGCCTTGCCGCGAATTTGTTCCAGATAAATATCCAGGAATTTTAGCGCATCTCTGCCTATGGGAACCAGCCTTTCTTTGTTACCTTTTCCCAACACCCTGAGAAAACCCACATCGGCATGAATGTTATTGATTTTAAGATCCACCAATTCTGAAACACGTAAACCGGAACTGTACAAAACTTCCAGAATGGCACGATTTCTTGCTCCCTCCGGAGTGGAAAGGTCAATCGCCTCCAGCAAGTTTATGATCTCGGGATAACTTAATGTGTCCGGAAGTTTTCTGCCCAGTTTTGGTCCTTCAATGAGACTGGTCGGATCCTTGCCGATCATTTCCTCAAACATGAGATATCTGTAGAATGCCTTGAGCCCGGAAATAATCCGCGCCTGACTATGGGCGCTCATTCCTAATTCCGTAATATATTGCAGAAACTCATGCAGGTGTTTTGCCGTTATGCTTGTCGCCGGAAGATTTTTGTCTTTTAAGCCGATGAATTGTTTTAATTTTTCAACATCTCCCACATAGGCTTCTACGGAATGGGAAGACAGTGAGCGTTCAAGCTTAAGGTAATTTTTGAAGTCCTGAATCTGATTTTCCCACATTGGCAGTACGAAGTACTTAAAAAAGCCGACCATTGACAAAAGACAGTTTTTAATACAAACTTAATAATATAAGCTCTGGCAATCTTCTAGCGCAGCGCTCGTAACATTTTTTACTATCTTTCCCGCATGAAAATCCAGATCATTAATGGCCCTAACCTGAATCTTTTGGGAAAGCGGGAAACATCCATATATGGCAACCAATCCTTCGAGGATTTTTTTGAGGAACTAAAAAAACGGTTTTCTGAAGTAACGTTTTCATATTATCAGTCAAACATTGAAGGGGAAATCGTAAACAAACTTCATGAAACCGGTTTTGATTTTACGGGAATTATCCTGAATGCCGGTGCCTATACTCACACCTCCATCGCCATTCATGATGCGATAGGCGGAATTAAAACGCCAGTGATCGAAGTGCATATATCCAACGTGTATGGACGGGAGGAATTCAGACACAAAAGCCTTATTACATCGAAATGCCTGGGCCTTCTTACAGGTTTTGGGATGGAAGGATACGCGATGGCTATATCCTATTTTTTAACTAAAAACACATGATCTCATTTTATCCAGGCCCTTCCAGGGTACACAGCGAGATCCCGCAATATGTTAAGGAAGCTTACCAGCAAGGTATTCTCAGCATCAATCACCGGAGTGATGAATTTATGCGCATATCGGAAAGCGTAATACAACTTCTGAAAAACAAACTTGCTATCCCCAAAGACTTTACGATTTTCTATACCTCATCAGCTACCGAATGCTGGGAGATGATAGCCCAATCCGTTATCACCGACAGGAGCTACCACCTTTTCAACGGGGCCTTCGGAAAAAAATGGTTTGAGTACACCAAACGTATTCGTTCGGGTGCAAAAAGTTTTGAGTTTCAACAGGATGATTTACTGGATGTAAAAAAAATGCGCCTGGGTAAAAAGCCTGGCGTTATTTGCATCACACAAAACGAAACCTCAAATGGCACGCAGGTAAGCAATGGATTGATCCGAGCTATAAAAAAAGATTTTCCCATGCACCTGATTGCCGTCGATGCAACCTCCAGCATGGGGGGAATCGCACTAGATTTTAACGCAGGCGACATTTGGTTTGCCTCTGTCCAGAAATGTTTTGGGCTTCCTGCCGGTTTGGGTTTAATGATTTGTTCCCCTCCTGCGATGCAAAGAATTGCAAAGGTAGGTGAGAAAAATTTTTATAATAGCCTGACGTTTATGGCGGAGATGATGAAAAAATGGCAAACACCTTTTACGCCTAACGTTTTGAATATATATCTTTTGAAAAGGGTTCTTGAGAAATCAAAATCAATCGGCGAAGTTCATGCTAAAATCGAAAAAAGATATTTCGAATGGATTCAATTTTTAAATCAAATAGAACCCCTTCAGCATCTTACTGCTAATCAGGAAGCACAGTCATTTACCGTTATAGCCATAAAGGGAAAACCGGGGCTCATAACAGCTATTAAATCCAGGGCGAAAAAAAAGGGCATCTTATTGGGTGAAGGCTATGGCGATCTCAAGTCCACAACTTTCAGGATTGCTAATTTTCCGGCCATTAAGAAAAATGAAATTAAAACACTCAAAAACTTTTTGACAGGCTATCGATCCTAAGTCAAGGGCTGCACAACTGTCTACCCGTTTGAGTAGACCCGGATCTTAGGACAATGTTGCGTTATCGCAACAGGAAACAAGAACATGAAAACTTTAGCATCTGAGGGATCAGCATCCCTCAGACCGAAAATTATTTTATATCACAATAGACGGCATCATCAAAATCAACACATTAAAAAATCACCACATCACCAATCCTGTTAATGATCGATATTAAAGAAATCTTTTCGGTTACCCTGATCCTGTTTTCAGTAATTGATATACTAGGCTCCATCCCATTCATTATTCTCATCCGAAAAAGAGAAGGAAGGATTGAAGCTGAAAAGGCCACTATTATCTCAGCCGTGTTAATGATCGTATTTATGTATCTGGGCACGTCCATATTGCAATTATTTGGTTTGGATGTCGCTTCCTTTGCTGTGGCGGGCGCCATTGTAATCTTTATCGTGGCAATGGAAATGATATTGGGGATTACGCTAATAAAAGATGACCCCACCGCGAAAGGTTCCGGTTCAATCGTACCCCTGGCCTTTCCACTAATTGCCGGCGCAGGAACACTGACAATGATCCTTTCGCTGCGGGCGGTTTTTCAGGAGCTCAATATTTTGATCGGCATTGTGGTTAACATCGTCATCATCTATTGGGTTTTGCGGTCCAGCGCGTGGCTCGAGCGGGTAATTGGTGAATCGGGATTTGCGGTTTTGCGCAGGGTTTTCGGTGTAATCCTACTGGCCATCGCAGTGAAAATTTTCAAATCAAATGTATTCCCTGAATGATCAACATATACACAGACGGTGCGGCGCAGGGAAATCCAGGGCCGGGTGGTTTTGGTACCATCCTTAAATACAAGGGTTACGTCAAGGAATTATCGGAGGGATACCGGCTCACCACCAATAACCGCATGGAACTCATGGCAGTCATTGCGGGTCTGGAGGCAATAAAAAAGGATGGCATCGCTGTGAGCATTTTTTCCGATTCTGAATATGTTGTGAAAGCCGTGGAGCAAGGTTGGTTATGGAACTGGGAAAAAAAGAATTTTGCAAAAAAAAAGAATGTGGACCTGTGGAAACGGTATATACCGCTTCATGAAAAATACAAACCAAAATTTCACTGGGTGCGTGGTCATGCGGGTCACGCCGAAAATGAACGATGCGATTACCTGGCGGTCCAGGCGGCCAAGGGCAACAACCTGCTCATAGATTCAGAATATGAAAGTTCTAAAGGAGGAGAATAACTGTAAAGTTAACCAGAGGCGATGGCCTCGTTGCTCAGAGTCTCCGCCGGGTAGCAGATGACTCTGAGCGGGGAGAGCCCACCATTTACAATTTATAACAGACAATTTCTGAACCACTCGGCCTGTAATACACATAATTGTATATCTGATCGACATCGTATTCAGGTTCCTTATCGTTCTTAATATCTACCGCACTGGCAATTTCACCATTTTGTTTATTCACCTGTACCAGTTGATTGCCTTTCTTTACCTGAGTCGTCATCATCATGATGAACGCGGGCGTATTCATGGAAGCTTTATAACGGGCGCTGAAAGCTTTCATGGCCTGTGAAGAATACGCAAACCCTGCCTGCCCAAGTTCCCCAAACCCTTTTGACAACTCTTGCCCTACTGCTTTTCCGGTGGGATCCGTGCTCTTTACGGAAGCCTGTGCAAAGGCAGCGGAATATGCTGAGGCGGCCGCACCAATATACGCGGCCCGCACAGCCTGCGCAGCCAATAGCGCCCTCAAAAGAGCAGGCTGTCTTGGCGCAGGATAATATTTGAAGAATTTAACCAATCCATCAAATCCGATTTTCATCATATTTTGATCGGATGATAGAACCAAACCATCACTCACCACATCGATGGCGGTGGGCATTTCCTTTCCCTCAAATTCAATTTTTGCAGGTGTAATTTTTTTAAAGGTCCCTGCCTGCTTATCGATTTCGAAGACACCTTTTTCTTTCGGAGAATATACGTACATCTTTCCGTCGCCTCTATCACCGGTAGGGAACGGCCTGATTTTATCGCTGTTAAAAGTATTTCCTGCTTCAATAGAATTTTCCCAAATCAAGGTGCCAGTGTTGGAATCCAGAATATTCACTTCTTTGGTAGTAATAAACAATAAACCTTTCGGAACTATTTCGGTACTTACCAAATCGCCCTTTAATTTAATTGACTTTTCATACTTTAACGTTCCTGTATTGGGATCAAGCATGTTCAAATAGTATTCTTCCGCCTTGTTGTTCCATGCATTATCAAAGGCGGTGGTGATGAGTAAACCCTTTTCCGTCTGGATGTAATTTACTACACTGCCCTGGGCCTTGATGCCCTTTCCTTTATTTCCCCAGCTGGTTTTGCCTGTTTCATAATTGACAAGGTTTATAGTAGGCTTTTGAGAGGACCGGGGACAAATAATGATACCTTTTTCATGAATAATGATCTGGTTTAATCTATCATTTTCTTTTGCAGGCTCTTTCCATAAAGGATTTCCACTTTTCAGATCGAACGCATAATAAAGATTGGTATAAAATTTTTGAGGCTCACCTGTATTGGCGGAGGAGGTAAACCCGGATCCCTGATCCGATTCCACATCAGTGCCAACGTAAACGACACCTTCTTTGTAGGGTGAAAAATGTACTTCTGCAAGTTTCGAAGGTGTAATACTATTTTTCCAGATTACTTTCCCATCCGCTGTATTGAGGCGGATTACGTAATTGGGATGTGAAATGATTATAGATTGATCCTTCATTTCTAATGGCTCACTTGTGAGTGATTGCAGATTACTCAACTGCTGGCCCATTGCTTGCAGTTTGCCGAGGAAACCTTTGGTGGCGCTGGCATCAGCCTTGAACAGGTCATCATTACTCCACAATTGCTGGCCACTGATTATTTCATACATAAATAAAGAAGCCGATAAGGTATTGGGTTTTACACCGATTACCAGTAACCTTCCTGATACGGGTAAAACATGCCGGCTTAAGACACCGATCTTTTCCCTTTGTGAATCAAAAAGTACCTTCCCCGTTCCCACGTTGATGATGGCCTGCATAGGTATGGTAGAACTTTTTTCTGATTGATAAGCAATGGTCAGAAATTCGGTGCCTTCAACTTCCTGGTAATAATCAGGATTCAACGCGGCGAGACTATTGTTCTCCCAAATGATTTTCCCATCATTCGGATTAACTGCGTACATGCCATCATTGGTGCTGACGATAAGATATCCAAGGGAATGAACCCGTTGCCAATTAACAGCACTTTTGAATTTAGCTGACCATGACGGAGCTGTCTTTGGCTGGGCGTAGCTTGTAAACGCCGACACCATACAAAGCACAAGAACTTGAAAAATTGTTTTCATAAGGGTATAGCTTGGGTAAAGATTTTTTTTCAAAGCTACTGAAAACGCCTTAGCGCAAGAGTGAGATGTAATATAATCGGGGATTTCATTCTTAAATTAAGACAAACGGGGCGATTCATGCACCTCCGTTTCATTTAAGGTGATGCCCAAATTTCCAAGCTCATGTAGGATTGGGGTATAAAATTCGGATGTAACAGGGATTACAACCCCTCGTGACTGAATCTTGTTTGACACAAGAAGTTTCGTAGCAATAGCCAAAGGCAACCCTACTGTTTTTGCCATCGCAGTATAAGTTTCATCGCTTCCACGTGCCACCAACGTGGCCTGAATTTGTTTGTACTTACCTTCCTGTTCAAAAGTAAAACGGTGCCACATTACGATTTGATCCTGGTCGCCCGGAATCAACTTCCATTTTTTATTCAGGATAAACTCCAGTATTTGTGCCGGTGTTCCCATATTTAAACCGATGGGAGTTTCGTCAAAAAAACCTGACCATTCTAACATTTCTATTTCCGGACTGTCTGGCCTGATCGTAAAACGTGCGCATAATTTTTGAACAATTTGATGATGGGAATTATGTGGCAGGAAGGAATCAATAAAACCGGCGTGCGTCAACTTGTCAACATGCGTCATGACATAGGTATCATCGCAGCAACCAAGCTGCACGAAAATATTCCATGCGGAACAAAATCCTTTGTATCGCAATGTACCCCGCAACATGGTTTTAATACCGTATAGCCCGTACGTGTCAATATATTTTAAGGAGTCCCGGTTAGCATACCCTTCGAAATCGCCAAATTCAGGGACATGGATCGCGGTTGTTCTTTGAAAAAGCTGTTGATAGGGGATATATTTATCCTTTCCCGCATGCAAATATTTCGCGGTACCCTGACCGGCCATCACCACATTGCGTGGATTCCAGGTGAACTTATACCGCCACGGATTTTTGGGATCTGTTTCAGGCGCAATCAATCCACCTGTAAAAGATTCGAAGGCTGTTACGGAGCCACCCACACCACGAATTCTGTTTATGACCTGCATAGCACTTAAGTGATCTAAACCAGGATCAAGGCCGCATTCATTCAAAAATAAAAGCCCTTTCGCGCGGGCCTCTTCGTGAAACGCCTTCATCTCCTCTGATACATAACTGGCCGTGATCAGGTGTTTGCCCGCTTCGAGACAACGGAAGGCAACCAGCGGATGAAAACTTGCCGGTAACAATGAAATAACTATATCGGCCTCGCTGATAGTAGCTTTGCTGACATCAGTGTCGTTTATATCAAACTGAATCGCTTCGCACCCTTCAAAACGTCCGGCCTTTTCCTGTGCGCTTTTAATTGACAGATCGCCGACGGTGAGGTGCCAATGAAATGCCCGGGCATTTTCCAAAATATACCTGATCAGCGATGTTGACGAGCGCCCTGCACCCAGTACCAAAATGCGTTTCATGCTCTTTTCATTTTTCTAATCGCTATTCCGATGATCCTGGAAACCAAGACTTTCTTGCTGAGATTTAAGAGCCCTTTGCATCCCTGCAAAGTAAACGAAAACCGCAATAGAATTCTGCTCTAAAAGAATTAACTTACCAGTCCACATCTTTTTGATTTGTATGAAATCCTTTGTTCTGGTTAGCCATCTGGAAGATCTTGATCCCGAATCCAAATACCTTGCCCACAAAGCCAAGGACGCCTCCAATCATGCTTATGCACCCTATTCAAAATTCCAGGTTGGGGCAGCTGTCCTTCTGGAAGATGGTACCATTGTTACGGGGACAAACCAGGAAAATGCTGCGTATCCATCAGGCATGTGTGCAGAGCGTGTAGCGCTATACTCAGCGATTGCACAATTTCCTGAAAGTAAGATCACAAAAATGGCCGTCGTCGCCAGACGCAAAGGATTTAAAGAACTTGTGCCTGCAACCTCATGCGGACCTTGCCGCCAGGTAATGCTTGAATTTGAAGTCCGCCAGGAAAAACCATTCGAAGTGATCATGCAGACTCAGGACCATCAATGGGTTAAAGCCCCGTCAGCCGAATCCTTGTTGCCATTCAGTTTCACCAAGACCAGCCTCGAGCATCAGGAAAAAAAATAGCATTTCCAGCAAATTGGCCCCTGAAATAGTATTCCGGGTCGTCGTTATGTGAGAGGCTCCTTTCCAGCCTCACTAAGGGGCTTTCCATGAAAAGGTAACCAATGCCTTAACAAATTCCCGACCCCTATTTACCGACTACATTTTTACCAGAATTATGGGGCTTATACCCTATTGAAACGCATGTAATATTTACCTCTGAAATAGCCCCCTCTTGCATCATTACAATCTTAACTTTGAATTCAAAATATTCCGCTTCATGCACGACGTTGATGTTGCCGACCTTAAACGTATTTCCGAACTCATATACTTGAGATATAATTATGATTTTCGTGACTATGCCATGTCTTCATTCAAACGCCGTGTCGTCCGTATTATGGAATTAAAAAAACTTTCTGTTGAAACCCTTCTAAAAAGGCTCAAGGAAAAACCGGTTTTTATCAATGAATTCCTCGACGAGCTCACGGTAAACGTAACGGAGATGTTTCGTGATCCGGGTTTCTGGCGTGTCATGCGCGAGGAAGTGATTCCAACGCTAACGGTAAATAACAAAAAAATTAATATTTGGCATGCGGGGTGTTCTTCTGGCGAGGAGGTTCTTACCATGTGCATTATCTTGAAAGAAATGGGCATCTTACGGGATGTTAATATAACCGCCACTGATCTTGATACCCGAATTCTGGAGAAAGCCAGACTCGCAACTTATTCCATTAAAAATATGGAAGTCAATGAAAGAAATTATAACCAATTTCAGGGGGTAGCCAGTACGTTAAAAGAGTATTACACAGAAAAGCAAGGTCACGCCGTATTTAACCACGATTTATTTACCAGTGTTTCTTTCCTAAAGCATGACCTGGTGGTGGGAAAGGTCTCCCATAAATTTGATCTGATCTTATGCAGGAATGTCATGATCTATTTTAATCAAACCCTCCAGAATGAAGTGCTGAAAAAATTTCACGAAAGCTTGTCTCCATTTGGTTTTCTTTGCATAGGCTCGAAAGAATCGCTAATCTGGTGTGACTTGGAAAATCGCTTTGTTGTTATAAGCCACGATGAAAAAATTTACAAAAAAATAAAAGACTAGGCAGCGTAGCGCGGATGAACAAAAATTAACTTTTATAACAGCTGTTAACTGTAGATGAGTAACTGAAATTTAAGTGCAGAGTTTGTTGCTTCATCGTTTGTTTGACTGGTTAAAAGTCTGACATGCGGACTAAAGCAAGAATACAACCCAGGGTTATTAATGAAAAATTGTAAAAATCGGTCAGCAAGAAGTATATGATCAATGGCATTACGATACATACAAAGGTCAGGATATTGATTCTTCTATTTTCAATAGTCGCCATTGCCCTTAGTTGTTTTACTTACGAGCATATAAAAAAAACAAATAAGGAAAAAAAGATATCTATACTTCGGGCAGATGCGGATAAGAAAACTGCCTATATGAATGCATATTTTGATCAGGCGGTAAACGCGATCCGGGTAATTCAGGGGGTGGTTACTTTACAAAGAAAAACCGACGATCAAAACAAAGGACTTTCCGCCTCCACAATAACGCAAAATGAGGAATTAATTGACAATGATCAGTCCATGTTACAGGTTGATGACCTCATTAGACTGCAGGAAGAAATTTTTGGGTTTGAACATATCCTCATCATTAGTCCTGAAGGGTCGATCAAAGTTTCCACGCTCGGGCTTTCCGGCAATTTCACAGATCCTGATGGCGTTACCTTCAAAAAAAGCCAAACGGGTATTTATGTCAGCCATGTCCGACAGGACAATATCGGATACCACAGCTATGTAGCAGGCCCGGTAAAAACCCATCAGGGAACGCAGTTACTGCTGATAAAATTAAATCTGAATGAAGTTTTCAAAATATTCTCCGATAAAAAGGAAACGGGCCATGCAGGTGAAATTTTTCTTGCCCAGCATGACCCATCCCAAAAAGATATTTCGCTGCTCAATCCAGTGAGCAATAAATTTCTTATAAAAGCCATTCGGGAAAATTCTCACCTGACAAAGAAAAGCGCTGCTGCAGGCAGCACAATTGCCTTACCTCAATCAAAAGAATTTCGGGATAACCCTGTCTTTGAAGAAATCCAGAATATAAACCATACGAACCTTTTTCTGGTTGCCCAATTAGATGCCGATGAAGCCCTCGGCAATGCAAATCAGTTTTTTTTTATTTTTTGGGCGCCCGCTCTATGCGTAATCACTTTTTTGACATTGCTGGGAATAAACCTTTCACGTTCCTCTACCATGCCAGTCATTTCCCCGATTCATAAACCTGACCTTGTCAGGCACGAAATCCTTGGTGGAAGCGTGGAAAAGTATAACCTGGATGAGGTTGATCAACAGGAAGGGGAAGCCATTTCCTTGAAGCCGACCTTCACGGAGAAACCGGAATTCATGCCGATGGAGTCCTATGAAATCGCTGAACGTAAAATGATTGAACTGGACTTTCAACGTAAAAACAGAAAGATCACGGAAAGTATTATTTATGCGAAACGTATTCAGTCTGCCATCCTGCCTAATGCAAGGTTAATTAATCGTGTTCTTCCCGATTCTTTCATCCTCTATAAACCACTGGACGTGGTATCTGGCGATTTTCCCTGGTTCGCACAGGTTAAAAATGAAATTTTTATCGCTGCCGTGGACTGTACCGGACATGGCGTGCCAGGTGCACTGCTTTCTCTCATAGGATACTTCCTGCTTAATGACATTGTGAGGAGCCGAAAGGTCACCGAACCAGGAAAAATTCTCGACTTGCTGGATGAAGGCGTTACAGCAACTTTGCGTCAGGATGAGGAGGCAAGTACGAAAGATGGGATGGATATTTCGTTTTGCAAAATAAATCTCGCGCGCAGGGAAGTTGAATACGCGGGTGCACATCGGCCGCTGTATATAATGAAAAGCGGAGTTCTGGAAGAAATCAAGGGAAATAAATTTCCTATTGGGGGAGGCATCTTTAAAAACCAGACTAACTTTACCAATTTCAAAATCAAATTAAGCAAGGGTGATTCAATTTATTTCTGCTCCGATGGATTTCCTGATCAGTTCGGCGGGCCGCAAACAAGAAAGTTCGGCCAAAGGAAAATGCGGGAGATCATGGAAAAGATTTACATCCTGCCGATGAAAGAAGCCATGCAAGTTTTCGAAGATGAATGGACAACCTGGAAAGGTCATGAGAAACAAACAGACGATGTACTTTTAATGGGAGTTAGATTTTAAAATAGCATTTTTGGTAAGGACTTCCTTTTAAAAGGGACTTCTTCAAACTAATAACATGTTAGGAAACGAAATATTTTTTTTGAAACATGAATTTTATCTTTGACTTGCACCGCATTATGATGTCAAAGAAATTGATTCTTGTCTATCAGGGTGATTTCACCCAGGAAACGACAAAATCACTTCTGGCGATGACCGAGCGTAATATCGACTCTTCAGGGGAAGATTCTGCCGTCAAGCGCAAAGTTTTTA
Source organism: Cyclobacteriaceae bacterium (assembly GCA_039917935.1). Taxonomy (GTDB): domain Bacteria; phylum Bacteroidota; class Bacteroidia; order Cytophagales; family Cyclobacteriaceae; genus Chryseosolibacter. Next base: position 12,189 of record JBDSIM010000086.1, read on the forward strand.
ACGTCATGGTGGAGTCACTGCAGAATATTGTGAAGCATAGCGACGGGTTACTTAAAGGCACGACACCAAACCAGGATGCTATATTTCTCATCGGACGTGAAAATGATCGCTATACCATTATGTCTGGCAATCCGATCCATAAACGCCATGTCAATAAACTGAAGGAAAACCTGGAAAGAATCAATTCCCTGGATAAAGGCGGGCTCAAGGACTTATATAAGCAAATTATTACGCAATCCACACTCTCTGAAAAAGGAGGTGCTGGGCTTGGCTTTGTAGATATGGCCAGGAAATCAGGCGAAAAACTTGGTTTTGGTTTTCAGGAAATATCGAATGAGTATTCGTTTTTCTGTCTAAAAGTAGAGGTGCCACGCGAACTATTTAATCATTAATCAGGAAAACAAGCGAAATATCATGGAAACGTTTAATCTGGAAGGAACGGAAGATACCCCGAGAATAATCCTCGATAAACAAAATGGAATTTTTGAAATTTCAGGGCGATCAATTCCCGAAGACTCCGCTGAATTTTATAAACCGATTCTCGCGTGGATAGAAGCGTATGGAGATCATCCCAATACTTCAACGAATTTTGTCTTTAAGCTGGAATATTTTAATACCGCTTCCTCCAAACTTATTCTCGACCTGCTTTACTCTCTGGAAGACATCAAAAACCTGAAAGTCGAATGGTATTTTCATGAAGAGGATGAAGACATGGAAGAGGCCGGCCAGGAATTCTGTGAACTGGTTGAAATTCCTTTTGAATTTAAAACTTACGAATAAATTTTCCTTGAAAAAGGGATCCGATAACATTTTTTTTGCCAGCCTGAATGATCGGAATTTTTATCAGGCAACGTTATCAAACGAAATTATCTGAACCATGAGTGAAGAAATACTCACAGCATTGACGCAACTTTTTGCCATTATCACAAAACAGGATGGTGGCGCTACTGAAAAGGAAAGGCAATACGTCATTCATTTTTTTCAAACGGAACTCGATCACGATAGCGTTCAGGAATACACCAATTTATACGATCAATTCTCAGGTTATGGAACAGCCGAATCTGAAGGTAAATTAAAGCTGACTTCCGTAAAAGACTCGGTCAAAACGCTAGGCATCTGCAAGAAGATCAACAAAACGCTGACACAAAAGCAAAAAGTTGTGGCGTTGATTAAGCTTCTGGAACTGGGTGCATCGGATAATAATTTTACAACCCGCAGAAAAGAAATTATCAACACGGTTTCAACCGTATTTAATCTCGATCAGTACGAATATAACCTTCTTGAGAATTTTGTGATCAGCGAAGCATTACTGGCTTTGCCATTCAAGGATATACTGCTTATCAATGATCACCCTCCTTCAGAAGGCGTGCCCTGGAAACATGTTCATGGTCACATCGCGGGCACGTTAATTTTCATGCGCGTTAAAAGTATTGACATGTATTTCACCAAATATCTCGGTGATGAGGCGAATATGCTGAATGGTTTTATAATGAAGCCCAACCACGTGTATTTATTCTCCCATGGCAGCACCATTAAAACACAGGGAGGTGACGCGCTGTATTATAGTGATCTGGTGGCTAATTTTAATGTTCAGATTAAAACTACCCCACTTTCTTTTAACGCAATCATTAAGGAAATGAAATTTTCCTCGGGAGTTATCGGGTTGCACGAGGTAAATATTTCTGAAGGCCCTGGAAAACTGATCGCCATTATGGGCGCGAGCGCGTCTGGAAAAACAACTTTATTAAATGTCCTGGCGGGAATAGTTAAACCAACAAAGGGCGAAATCCGGGTAAATGGATTTGATATACATACGCAGAAAGACCGTATCCATGGCGTAATTGGTTATGTTTCACAGGATGATTTGCTCATTGAAGAACTTTCAGTGTACCAGAATCTATTGTATAATGCAAAGTTGTGTTTCGCAAATCTGAGCAACGAACAAATTCACCGGCAAGTGATGGAAGCATTGGTGAATTTGGGCATCGATCAGCGTTCTGAACTGCGCGTGGGAAATGTTTTGGAAAAAACCATTTCAGGGGGACAAAGAAAGCGTCTGAATATAGCCCTGGAACTCATACGTGAGCCCGCGATTTTGTTTCTGGATGAGCCCACATCAGGTTTGTCTTCTCGCGACTCTGAAAATGTTATTGACCTGCTGAAAGAACTTTCCCTAAAAGGAAAGTTAATTTTTGTCGTTATCCATCAGCCCTCATCTGACATTTACAAAATGTTTGACAAGATCATGGTCATGGATATGGGTGGCTATCCAACTTACTACGGCCCTCCGGTAGAAGCCATTTCATACTTTAAAAAATCAACCCTTCAGGTAGACAGTAACCGCGGACAATGTAAAAGTTGCGGCGATGTTAATCCTGAACAGATCTTCAATATTATCGAAGCAAAAGTTGTTGATGAATATGGGCAGCCCACCAAGAAAAGAAAAATATCTCCTGCACAATGGTATGAACAATATAAAGAAAGATTTAAACCCATCCCGATAGAAGACATTAAAGAACAGCCACCCAGGTCCCTTCACCTTCCCAATAAATTGCAGCAGACATTCATTTTTTTTGTTCGGGATACCCTTTCCAAGCTTAGCAACAAACAGTATCTACTGATTAACTTACTGGAAGCGCCTCTACTCGCACTCATCATCTCATTTATTATAAAATACAACAGCGCGCCCGGTGGCCAGGGTTACCTTTTCAGGTTTAATGACAACTATCCGGCGTATATGCTCATGAGTATCATTGTGGCCCTTTTTATGGGCTTAACGGTGAGCGCAGAGGAAATTATCGGCGACAGAAAAATTCTAAAACGCGAGTCCTTTCTCAATCTGAGTTGGAATAGCTATTTGCTATCTAAACTCGTTATTCTGTTTTCCCTATCCGCTATCCAGACATTTACCTTTGTCCTGATAGGGCATTGGCTTTTGGAAATTGAGTGGAGTATGTTACTTCCATTTTGGTTTGTTTTGTTTACAGTTTCATGTCTGGCCAACGTGATGGGGTTAAACATTTCATCCGCTTTCAATTCATCAGTTACCGTTTATGTGCTCATACCACTTATCCTGATCCCACAAATGATCCTAAGCGGTTTGCTCTTCAGATTTGAAAAGCTAAACGAAATTATAAGCGCTAAGGGTAAAGTGCCTCTGGTGGGGGATATGATGGCCTCCCGATGGGCTTATGAGGCGCTTGCGGTCTATCAGTTTATCAACAATACCTATCAAACCCCATATTATAGCCTTGAAAAGATAGAAGCCCAGGCAAGTTTTAAGTCTGCTTTCCTGACCGATGAACTCAATCGGAAAAGGAAATTTATTGAAGATCACCTGACGGATAAGAACGAGTCTATCCGGAATATAATGGATAAAGATCTCAATCTTATTCGCAAAAGTATTGACAATGATGTGTACAAGACGGGATTATCCGCGTTGAACACTTCAGAGGTCTGGAGATTATCTGATTTTACAACTGATTTCAATAAGAAACTGGAAGTTTACTTAACCGGTTACAAAATGTTCTATCGTGATATCCACAACCAGGCGTTAATGACCCGGGAGAAATTGGTTATACAGAAAGAATCCGCGGAGGGATCACAGTATAGTCTGACCAATTCTAAAAACCATTATTATAATGAGAGCTTATCTGATCTGGTTAGAAATGTTTCAGAAAAGAATCGTATCATAGAATATGAAGGCAAGTTGGTTCAGCAGTTGGATCCGGTGTACGTGGAACCCAGGCCTACAAGTGTTTTTGACTACAGGGCACATCTATTCGCACCAAAAAAGAATCTTTTAGGACGAATGGTGAGCACGTATTCGTTTAATATTCTTATTCTTTGGATAATGACCCTTGTATTATACGGTGCATTGTATTCACAATTACTTAGGAAAATGGTAAAAGGGCTTGAACTGGCCCCTGAAACCTTCAAAAGAAAATAGCATATAAGTAACATTTTGGGGTGGAATGCCGAATTTTTAACTTTGAAAGATATATTTTTATAATATGAGAATTCTTATTGTGGGACTTCTTCTGGTGCTCTTCATGGCTTGCAGTTCCAGTGATAAGACAGAAGAACAGGCTTTTCTGGAAGGTCTCGATACCACCAAAGTCGATGTAACAATCATATCAGGCGAAATCGGAGACATCCTGCAAAGAATTCCGAGTCCCCTTGAAATTTCTGTGCTGTTGAAAGCATCCGGCAAAACGTACAACGCGTTTTTGCTGAATTCGCCCGATAATCTCGCGAATTATAACAGTAACTATAAAAGAGCGCTTAACCTTGGGATCTATGGAACGGACCTGGGCTATACAAATATTTATGAACAAGGACAGGATGGGCTAAAGTACATGTCCGCGATCAAAGATCTGGCTGACGGACTGAACATCGGCCAGTTCTTTGAATTGGAGACCATTGGCAGACTGGCATCTAATAGTAATAACCTTGACTCCTTACTGCTGATCACCACCCAAAACTTCAACTCAATAAATCATTATCTCCAAAACCAAAACCGATCTAACTTAAGTGTGCTGTTACTCACCGGTGGATGGCTAGAGGCGTTGCACATTACATGTGAAGTGGCCATGGCAAACCCTGGCAGTAAACAATTACATGAAACCATTGGTGGACAAAAAATCATCCTGGACAACATTATTCAGCTACTGGCATTTTACAAGGAGGGTGACCGGAACATGGCGTCATTACTCACCGATATGGAGGCATTGAAGAACGCTTTTGATAAGGTAGTGATAACCTCAACCTATAAAGAATCAACCTTCGAAATTGTCGATGCCGTAATGGTTATTAAGGACAACAGTTCCAGTACCATCGCCATAACCCCGGCAGATATTGAAAGTATCCGTTCAGCAACCAAAAATATAAGAACGAAAATAGTAAGCTAAGATCTAATTATAGGACCCTTTTATGAAAAAGTTAGTCGTTTTTATTTTTGCCCTTTTTGTTCTCAGCATATCGGAATCTTTGGCACAGTGTAACGCCGAAAATCTGAGCACGGAATGCATTCCAAAGTTAGGCTCCGGATTCAATTTTTTGAAAAGTTATAAGGTTGAGAAAGGCGGAAAAGAATATGTTGAATATTCATATGTATTTACCAAAGGCACTCAATATATGATCAACATTTGCGCACCTAATCAGGACGCCGATGGAATCATTGTCACGCTGGAAGATGCTGAGCGCAGAAAAGTGGCTAGTAGCAAAGTAGATGATCAATACATTACAGCCATCGCCTATCCTTGCAACAAAACAGGCATTTACTATATCAAATATACGTTTGATGACGCGGCAAGCTATTGCGGCGGAAGCGCTTTAGGATTCAAGCGCTAGGCATTAGCCAATGGTTATTGGTTATTCGGAAAAACAAAACGCTCTTCAGAATAAGCTGTCAAATTAAGGGTTTGGAAAAAGTAACGATCAAACCCAATGCTTTAAGCTTTTTACTTTATGCTTTGAGGTTACTTATTGCCTGTGAACCACCGTGGCACTCGCCTGGGCAGTGGGATAAACAGTAATATCCGCTAGCACAACATGTGGAGGAGCGGAAAGTACATATAAAATAATATCAGCAATGTCGGGACCAGTCAGTGGTTTTATTCCCTTGTAAACAGCGGCTGCTTTTTCAGTATCCCCTTTAAATCGAACCAATGCAAATTCGGTTTCGACCAACCCAGGGTTTATGGAAGTAACTTTAATTCCAAATGGATTTAAATCCATTCGTATCCCTTTGGTCAGCGCATCAACAGCAAATTTACTGGCGCAGTAAACATTTCCATTTGGATAAACTTCTTTTCCCGCAACGGAACCTATATTAATAATGTGCCCGGATTTTTGTTTGGTCATAGCCGGAATTACTTCGCGGGAAACATATAACAAACCCTTTACGTTAATATCCATCATCGCATCCCAGTCCTCAATGCTACCGGATTGAATAGGATCAAGGCCGTGGGCGTTACCCGCATTGTTAATCAGAACATCAATTTTAGCCCATGGTCCTGTTAATGATTGCAGCTCTTTTTTGACGGAAGCGTTATCTCTTACATCAAAAGATAACGTAGTGACCTGCGTTGTCTTAATCAGTTCGGATTTAAGTTTCTCCAGTTTATCCAGCCTTCTTCCGCAGAGAATCAGCTGGTATTTATTTTTCGCCAGCAACCTGGCCGTAGCTTCGCCGATGCCTGACGTGGCCCCGGTTATCAAAACAGTTTTTTGGTACATGTTATTGGAAAAGCAGGTAAAGGGTAATGGTGTTCGTGTTCAGCCGTTCAAGGGGCTGACCATATTTGTTGGTGGTATTCTCCAATATATTGACGATGCCCCTGGAAAACCTTAGTTCGGGCGAAAATTTAAACAACGGGTAATACAAATCAAAACCGAAGCCAGCCTCCAGACTCAAATTCATCCCTTTTATACCCACACTATTCGATGCGTTTTCCTGCGCTTTCTTACCCGATGCTTCAAGTCCGGGTTTGACACCTCCGATCATATACATTCGAACATTACCCCTTCTTTCGGATTTGTATTTTAACAAGACCGGGAGTTCCACCATAGTAGTTTCCACGAGTTTCTCCTCCGTCCTCGTTTCATCGGTATACGAATATCGCAACGTATGCTCATAGAAAGCGACTTTCGGGGTCATCCTGAAGTCCAGCAAATCTGTAATCCTGTAATTAACAATAAATCCTAAAGAGAAGCCTGCAGACCATCCGGGCTCAATGGAATAAACCGTATCAAAATCATTGGTAACAAAACGATCGGCATATTTGATTTGATAGGCAGTGCTGTGAAGCCCAATGAGGAAACCGTATGAAAGTTTTCTTTCATCGTAGTTGGGGTTATTTTTGTTCACCCATCGCTGTTGCTTTTGGGAGAATCCCTCTAAGGCCGTACTGGACACAATGGCCAGCGCCAGAACTATTTTAAGGCCGTATAAATAGAACTTATTCCAAATGTTAGCGGTATGCATGCAGTTTCTTTAAATCCAACTTTCCTGAGGATCTTTTCAAAATCCGTACCGTCAGGGAATGCCTCAACCGATTCCGGGAGATAGCTATACGCTGACTTATCACTAGAAATTAAACGACCTAAACCCGGTAATATGTTTTTAAAATAGAAATTATAAACCTGGCGCATCGGAAATGTTCGAGGCCGGGAAAATTCCAAAACCACCAACATCCCCCCGGGTCTCATTACGCGCAATATTTCGGACAATCCCTTCTCCAGATTCTCAAAATTCCTCACACCAAATCCAACCGTGACCGCGTCAAATTTATTGTTCTCAAACTGGAGGTTTTCCGAATCACCGCTGCATAATTCAATTTTATGGGTTAGTGCCAGGTTTTTAATCTTGCGCCTTCCCATGGCTAGCATTCCCTCTGAAATATCAATTCCAATAATCTTTTGGGGATGTAGGGCAAGCGCCTGAATAGCAAAATCACCTGTACCGGTTGCCACGTCCAATAAAATCTGAGGGTTAAGCGGCTTCAGGAAGCGGATGGCCTTTTTTCGCCATACTTTGTCAATGCCCAGACTTAAGAGATGATTCAGGAAATCATATCGGTGACTGATGTTATTGAACATCTTCGCTACCTGCTCTTTTTTTCCTGATTTTTCAGCCTTGTAAGGTAAAACGGTCATTCCAGAATTTTACTCTAAAAACAGGCCCGAAGGTAGGGTGTTTAGGAATAACAAAGAAATTAGTTGGAAAGTACCTTAAACTCGACCCGCCGGTTCAATTCGCGGCCTTCGTGTTCATCATCATTGGTGGCCAATGGCTTGCTTTCACCGTAACCCATGGCCTTGACGCGACGGGAATCAATCCCCTTTTTGGTAAGGTAATCCTTCACCGCTTCTGCCCGTTTTTGGGAGAGGGTTGTGTTATATTTCCAGTGACCGTAGTTATCCGTGTGGCCCGAGATCTCGACTTTGAGAAGGGAATTTTGGCGTAACATGGCTTCAAGTTTATTTAAATCACTATAGGATTCCGTGGTGAAAGTAGCACGATCATAGTCGAAGTAAATATTTCTAAGAACGGAAATCGTCCCGACAGAAAGTTTGCGCAGTTGTATGGTGCGATTTAAAGATTGTTCATTTCCGGAAGCACCCTGAATCTTTACATTTTCATTCAGGAAAACATAGCCTTCTTTTTCAATGGACAACCGGTAATCTTTGGCCGACGGATGCGTAATTTTAAATTCATATATCCCGGGAGAAACAGGAATGGAGGAGACAATCACATTATCATTTAAACCCTGTAACCTTACTTTTACTGCAAGGGGGGCCTTGCTTTGCGCATCAACAATATTGACCAGATACCTTAACGGCAGAACTACTTTCTTAGGTTCGACCACATTTTGAGCGACCGGATCTTTTTTCTCGACCACCGGTTCAATATCCTTCATCCCCTCAGGCGTGGTGATCAGATAAATATCCGTGTATCCCAAACCGTCCTCCCGAACAGAGGAATAATAGGCTCGTTTTCCATCTGACGAAGTAATATAAAATATATCGTCATCGGGAGTATTGATCGGATACCCTAAATTTTCAGGTTCAGTCCAGACATTATTCTTAGCATTGTAAACAGACTTATAAATATCATAGCTACCCATATTTTTATGGCCTTTACTACTAAAGTAGAGTGTCATCATATCGTAGTCTATGAAAGGGCCTTCTTCATCAAATTCGGTATTTATTTTTGGGCCGAGGTTTTTAACGTTAGACCATTCTCCCTTGGCATCTTTGGTTGCCTTATAAAGATCGGTGCCCCCCAGACCACCTGGACGGTTACTGGAAAAGTACAACGTCTTACCATCCTTGGATATGGTAATCGATTTTTCTTCGTAACTGGAGTTAATTATACCGGGCAGAGGTACTGGAGGACCCCAGTTACCATTCGTTAACCGGTCACAATAATAGATATCGCCCCCCCCTTCATCTTTCAAAATATAAAGCGTTTTCCCGTCTGCAGACAACGCAAGGTTAGAGTCGTGGAAGGGGGTGTTTATTCGGTCGCCAATATTGGTTGCATAGCTCCATACCCCATTATTTTTACGCGCGATAAAAATATCTTCAAAGGGTTTGTTATCATCCGCCACATTCTGATTCAGGTTGTTATCCCTGCGCCGTGTGGTAAAAATGATTTCATTTTCCTCTTCATTTAATACAGGCCCATAATCCTCAAACTCGGAATTAATTTCACGTCCAATATTCACAATGGAAAAATTTCCAGGAGCGGCTACAAACGCTTTCCCATTCATGCACTCTACTATGCTTTTATCCACCGTTTCCATGGGGACTTTATCCTTACCCTGGTAAGAGGATTTGCTGGAGAGTTTATTTTTATACCTGTTATAAAACAGATTTGCGTTGTCGAAGTCGAGACCGAACTGATAACTTTTTCCGATCCAGTATTCAAGGTCGAAGCGGTAAGAGGGGTTCTGCCGATAAACCCGTAAAAAATATTTTACACCGAGTTCTTTTCCGATGGTTAACAGGTGGAGGTATCCTGCTTCATAGTTGGCTTTGAGAAAAGTAGTATCGAGATCAGCGGCCAAGACCATTAAGCCGCGCGCATCATCCATGGCCTGCGTGCCTGTAATCATTTCTTCAGCAACCTGCATATAATCACGCGCAGTTTGCTTTGGGTCTTGCTGACTGAATACAGAAACTGAAAGCGAGATTAAAGTCAAAAAAATCAGTACGCAACGGATACTGGACATCGCTTAAAAAGCTTTTATAGTGAGGAAGAAAAAATCTTACAATTGATGCTAATATAGGTAAAATGACTGATTTGCCTATAATTAAATAACGCTTAACGTAGTCCAATCTTACATTATTAGTATTTTGGCATTAATCTTTACTTTAAGAATATTTGATTTATGGAGATAAAACAGGCAGAGTTTGTATCCAGCGTAGCCGATGTAAAAAAATGTCCACCACCAGACAAACCTGAATTTGCATTTATTGGCCGGTCAAATGTGGGAAAATCTTCGCTGCTGAATATGCTGGCTAATCAGAAAAAATTAGCCAAAACTTCGAATAAACCTGGAAAAACTCAGACGATCAACCATTTTATTATCAATACAAAGTGGTATATGGTCGACCTGCCAGGTTACGGATACGCTAGTGTAAGCAAGGAAAAGCGCGAGGGATTCGGACAGATCATAGAAAACTATGTTTTAAAACGCGAAAATCTCAATTGTCTTTTTATCCTTCTTGACGCGCGATTAGAACCTCAGAAAATTGATCTTCAGTTTATTCAATGGACAGGGGAGAAAGAAGTGCCGTTATGCATCATTTTCACAAAAACGGATAAGCTGACAAAAAATCAATTGAACAAAAACATGCGTGTTTACCGTTCTACGCTCTTAACTACGTGGGAGGAATTACCGGTTATTATGCTCACTTCCGCTGTAACGAAAAGCGGCAAAGAAGATGTTCTTTCATTTATCGAAAAAGCATTGGCGCAACAGCCTTAAAATTGTTTATTTTTGTCGGCTAATAAAAAATTATGACCATAGCAGAAATAGCCACTGTCGCTGGAAAGGGCGGTTTATTCAAAGTAATTACTCCGACCAAATCGGGAGTCATCCTGGAATCTCTGGATGAGTCAAAAACCAAAATGGTGGCAACAGCGAGTCATCGATTGTCTCTACTCAACGAAATCTCTATATACACCACCACGAAAGAAGGCAACGTTCCCCTTCAGGAGGTATTAAAAAAAGTGCATAAAGATTTTGGAGATGACCCTGGGGTTGATGCCAATTCTGATACAGATGAACTGAAATCCTTCATGAGATCAATTCTTCCGGAATACGACGAAAACCGTGTTTATACTTCCGACATTAAAAAACTCGTTAAATGGTATGACCTGATACGCAAACACGCTCCTGAGATCCTGACGGAAACCGAAGCCCCGGAGGAGAAAGTTGACAGTTGACATTTTTTTCTGTTGATAATAATTCGAAGCGCCTTTGACTGTCGCGGTTCTTCCGCGCCCTTGCGGACTCAAATTAGATTCAATGATATTGTGGAAGTTTATAAAGCGAAAAATGAGATTTGACTTTTTTTGAAATGCGCACTTAATAACTGTTGTTCGAGGTCGGGTTGAACCTCCCTAAAAAAATTAAACCTTTCCCAGGTCCAGGGAGTGTCCAATACACTTTGTCAACTTCTTTACTGCACCGCTTTATCTACCATGTTCTTGGATCCTACGTAAAAGGGTGTGCGCTGATGCAGTGAACTGGGTAAGATATCCAGGATGCGGCCATGTCCATCACAGGCTTTTCCTCCTGCCTGCTCAGCCAGATAGGCCAGCGCGTTGCATTCATACATCAGCCGTAACTTCCCTTTCGGGTCTTTCAGGGTAGCGGGGTAAATATAAATTCCGCCCTTTAGTAAATTTCTGTGAAAATCTGCCACCAGAGAACCAATATACCGGGCTGTGTAATTTTCATCTTTGCAGTATTGAATATAGGCTTTGACTGTGGAGTCAAATGAATTGGCAGATCCTTCATTAATAGAATAAATTCTTCCATCTTCCGGAATCTGCATGTCAGGATGTGACAGGAAGTATTCACCCAGACTTGCCTCATAAGTAAATCCGTGTACACCGTGACCCGTTGAATAAACCAGCATTGTTGAAGATCCATACAGAATATATCCTGCGGCAACCTGATCGGAACCTTTTTGAAGAATATCTTCTTTGCGTATAGGCGTACCGGGATCACTTTTTCTACGGTATATGGAGAAAATCGTTCCAATGGAAACATTCACGTCAATATTCGAACTCCCATCTAGCGGATCAATCGCAATAACATATTTCCCCTCGTTGTTGAGATCAACAAAAGATTCTGTTTCCTCCGAAACCAGCGCACATACTTCCCCTCCTTTTGCCAGGGCCCGCGTAAACCGTATGTTGGCTAACACATCGAGTTTCTGTTGTTGGTCTCCTGCCGTGTTCATCGATCCGACAGCCCCCATAATGTCAATCAGGCCGGCTTTATTTACTTCCCGATTTACCACTTTCGAAGCCAGGGCAATATCTCTCAGCAGCTGAGACAATTCACCACTGGCAAACTGAAATTGGTTCTGATTGTTTTTGATAAAACGGTCCAGGGCAGTGCCGATGGAATGCGCAATACGCGAACTTTCAATGCTTGTTGAATAAGCTTTATTCAATGATCTTTGCATACCATTATGGTTAAGTGAAATTCTTCCGCAATCGTTTTAGAACAGTCAAAATGAAAGTTTTTAAGTTTGGTGGCGCTTCCGTAAAAGACGTCTCAGGTGTCCGAAATGTGGCAATTATTCTACAGTCTTATTTGAATACACCCATCGTAATCGTCATTTCAGCCATGGGAAAAACCACCAATGCATTGGAAAAAATTATTAATCAGTTTCGGGATGGCACGGATCACACCGCGGAACTGCTTTCATTGAAGCAATTTCATGCCAGCATTATGAAGGGTTTGTTTCCGGAAAACCACGCTGTTTTTACCATCGTGGATGGCCTGTTTAGTGAACTGGAAATACAGTTAAAAAAACAACCGATGTATGACGAACTCTATGACCAAACCGTCTCTTTGGGGGAATTGATTTCGACGGTGATCGTGTATCAATATCTGCTTCATCAAAAATTAGTTTGTGAATGGGTCGATGCCCGGGAATATATATATACAGACAATACTTTCCGTGAAGGAAAAGTAAACTGGCAAAAAACCTGCACTGCGATTGAACCGGTAAAACAGATTCTGAAATCCAAACATTTTGTCATCACACAAGGATTTATTGGCAAATCAGAGAATGGCCTGACCACCACTTTAGGCCGTGACGGTTCGGATTTCTCGGCCGCGATTTTCGCTTCGTGTCTGAACGCCGAGTCATTGACTATCTGGAAGGATGTTCCAGGGGTGATGAACGCAGACCCAAAGCGCCTTCCCGCGGCAACGGTATTTTCTGAACTACCCTTTCGGGAAGCTGCTGAAATGACTTACTATGGTGCCTCAGTGATACACCCTAAAACGATCAAACCGCTTGCCATTAAAGGCATCCCTTTATTCGTCAAAAACTTCGATGACCCTTCATTGCCCGGGACAAAAATTTATGAATGTCATGTCGATCAGTTGCCTCCACTGATTGTTTTCAAGGATCATCAATGCCTGGTCTCCTGTAAGGTCACCGATTATACCTTCATTACGGAAGATCATCTGCGCCAGATATTTTCTGTGCTTGCAGAATTAAATATTCAAATTAATGTGATGCAGAATTCCGCGATGTCATTTTCATTTTGTATCGACTTCCGCGAAAGCAAAATCAAGGCTTTGATTGCTCGCTTGCAGCCCCATTTTGAAGTCTATTATAATACGGGCCTTACGTTGATCACCGTCAAAAATTACAATGCTGAAACTTTCGAATTTTACCGGAAAAAACCTGGCGTATTACTGGAGCAATCCTCCCGTTCAACGTTGCAGGTTCTGACGAAAACCTGACCGGTCATTGTACTGAAAGAGATTAGATGGCACAACCACGTGGCTCGTCCTGATTCTTAATGCCGGAAGAGTATCCCGTATGCTTTCGCAATTCATTGGACACCAATTTATCCTTTCCCACTATTATATTCCTTGCCGAGGTAGGCGATAAAGTTATTCGTCGACCGATCCAGGATCTCAAAAACTTCCTGAAATCCTTTCTCATTGCCGTGATATGGGTCAGGCACCTCTCCCCCCTTTTCCACCGAATCAAATTCCCGCATCATTTTTACTTTATGCTTAAAATCCCTGACGCCCATTATTTTTAGAATATTTTGAAGGTTGCTATTATCCATGGCAACAATGATGTCAAACTTTTCAAGATCATCTGCAGTCAATTGTCGGACACAATGCGCGATTTCAATTCCGTTTTTAGAAGCGTTAGACCGGGTTCGCGAATCAGCATTATCTCCAGTATGATAGTTGGATGTACCGCATGAATCCACTTCGATCCATGATGTCATACCGTTTTTAAAAATTTTATCTTTGAAAATCGCCGCAGCCAACGGTGACCGGCAGATATTTCCCAGGCACACAAACAAAACTTTCACTTTTTTCATGGCGGCAAAAATGCAAAAAATTTATATTATCCGCTGACAAAATTTACTGCATACAGCTGATAACGCTTATGGCGAGCTGAAATTTCCGGACATATTTTTTTTGAGCACACTTTAATATCGCTCACCTCTCTAAAAAATTCCCCTCCTTTTTTCAAGGAGGGAATGTTACGCCGCCAGGGCGTAACGGGGGTGGTGACAACCCTTAAAATTTTTTGAGAAATCCTTCCTCACGACTTACGATGTGACGATGACGTTAGACCGTATAATCCACAACTATTGTTAGATTTGTTAAAACACTTTCTATGGAATATATCATTGTCAATAAACAATACGATTCGTTTGTTGCGTTAATTCAATTGAACAGGCCGAAAGAATTAAATGCATTAAATACGCAGTTGATGCAGGAACTCCGCGATGCGCTTCAGGAGCTCGATAAAAATGATGAAGTGAGGGCAATTATTATTACCGGAAATGATCAGGCTTTTGCAGCAGGTGCGGACATCAAACAAATGGCGGATAAATCCGCAATCGAGATGCTGATGATCGATCAGTTCAGTACCTGGGATCAAATCCGAAAAACAAAAAAACCAATCATTGCAGCCGTGTCGGGTTTCGCCCTGGGGGGAGGATGTGAATTAGCCATGACCTGCGATATGATTATTGCCTCGGAAACGGCCAAATTCGGGCAACCGGAAATTAAAATTGGAGTAATTCCCGGAGCCGGAGGCACCCAGCGGCTCACCAGAGCCATCGGCAAAGTTAAAGCAATGGAACTTATTCTGACCGGTAGGTTCATCTCTGCCGACGAAGCTCAGGCCTATAGGCTGGTCAATAAAGTGGTGCCCGTTGAAATGTACTTGCGGGAGGCGGTCTTACTGGCAAAAGAAATTGCACAAATGTCACCTATTTCCACGCAGCTCGCCAAAGAAGCCGTCAACCGCTCCTTCGAAACTTCCCTTGATGAAGGACTTCAGTTTGAAAGAAAAAATTTCTACCTCTGCTTTTCATCCGAAGACCAAAAAGAAGGCATGAAAGCGTTTATAGAAAAAAGAAAACCGGATTATAAGGGAAAGTAGTTTGAAAGCACAAAGCATGAACCTTTGGGCCAGAAAAAACCTTAAACTTTAGAACTTTTTCTTAACGGACTGAAATTCCAAAGCCGACCGTGAGACATTTATACTTTTGCAAAGTATAATCTGCATGGAAAGTAAACACTGCGAGTTTCAGCCGCATACCAGCGGTGGTTCTAAAACCGGAGGCCCCAAACCTTAGATCGAGCGGGTCCACTTCAATTTTTTCAACTTGCCCGTTATCATTGATATCATAATGACCTTTCATAGCAAGTGTCGATTTAGCGATGTTGTAACCCATTCCCCCATAAAGTGTGAGTACGGAAAACTTTTTTGAAATAAGGCCCTGAATGGTGGTGGCATTCATTTCAAATAATCCGATCTGATCGGGGTTATTGGCCGGATCAAAATGGCTTTCGAGTTTCAACTTTGTGTAACCGACAAATCCGGAGAGATCAAAAGGCAACATCTTGATACCCGGTATCCACTGCTTGATGTCATGCATAATTCCTATTCCGAAAATTTTCAATGAAGTATCATCGCCCAGATCAATCGTAGGCGTGATGCGCAATTTCAGATCAGTGCCCTTCGGAAGGCCAAATCCAAAATGCGCCATGGGCACGGGTACCCAGTTTTTTCCCAGGTTTCCCTTCAGATCAAGGCCTCCCGGGCCGACGAAAGTTTCCTTAAGTCCAGTATTCTCGTCAGTATAGCTGAATGTGGGTTCATTTTCGGAGCCAAAAATTGTGGGAGCCATCGGAAAATCCTGAGAACTTTCATCCAGGTCAATTACCTCAAGTCCCAGTTTTGTAGCATCAAAAAACAGCTCATTGTTGGGGATGGTCATGGCGTTAGCCGTAACCGTAATGTCAAACCCTGCAATTTTATGTGCTTTGGCCGAATTATACCACCCCTGATTTAAGCCCAGGCTCACACTTTCCATAAAAGGGCTGGTATACGCTGTAATAAGTTTCCCTCCGTCGCCGATACTTTCATTGAGGAGTTGATCGATATTATCCTGGGCGAACGATGGCACTAAGCATACAATGAACAAAAATAGCATCGTGGCTATCCGGCAAATTGAATTCATAACAGGTATTTTTAGGTAGTATTAAATAAAATTACACTTTTTTAAGGGGTAAAAAAATTCACTGATGACGTAACGTTTGTACTTTTGCGACACATGAAAGGTCTGTACAACATTTCAATTTTTTTTCTTGGCATTGCCCTAAAACTCTTCAGTCTCTTTCATACGAAAGCGAAGGCTTTTGTGACCGGGCGGAAAGACATATTTAAGAAACTGACTGAAGCCCTCGCGGCAAACACAAATCCCATCATCTGGGTTCATTGTGCCTCGCTGGGGGAATTTGAACAAGGCCGTCCCGTCATTGAGCAGATAAAGGCTGAATTTCATAGCCATAAAATTTTTTTAACATTTTTCTCACCCAGCGGCTATCTGGTGAGGAAGGGATATTCCAATGCGGACTATGTATTCTACTTACCGCTGGATACGGCAAAAAATGCCCGGAAGTTTATCGGCTTATTAAAGCCTCAACTAGCGATTTTTATTAAGTATGAGTTTTGGTTTCATTATTCCAGAATTTTGAAACGGAATAAGATTCCCTTGATTTCCATTTCATCAATCTTTCGCAAGAATCAAATCTTTTTTAAGCGGACCGGTTATTTTTACCGGAACATTCTCAAAAATTTCACTCATTTTTTTGTGCAAAATGAAGAATCCGTAAGCCTGCTACGTTCGGTAGACATCTATCACTGCAGCCTGTCAGGTGATACCCGCTTTGACCGTGTGAAACAAATTCAACAGCGCGCAGAGGAAATTGAGATAGCCAGGAAGTTTAAAGCAGATCAAAAACTTTTTGTCATCGGTAGTTGCTGGCAGGAAGATCTGGATGTTCTCATACCCTTCATAAATGAAAACACACTCAAATTCATCGTCGCGCCTCATGAAATAACGGACTCGCTACTTGAAAACCTGGAGCGTTCGCTTTCTGTCAAATGGGTTCTATATTCACAGACATCAGGAAAAAACCTGGAGGACTTTAGTGTGTTAATCATTGACAACGTTGGTATGCTTTCCAAGTTATACAGGTATGGGGAGTTTGCTTACATTGGAGGGGCCTTTGGAAAAGGGCTTCATAATATACTGGAAGCGGCGTGTCATGGAATTCCTATCCTGTTCGGTAATAAAAATTATGAGAAATTTCAGGAAGCAGTCGATCTGATAAACCGTGGAGGAGCATTTGAAATAGCGGACTATCCCGACCTGAAACATAAATATGAAATGCTGAACATTCCTGAAACATTTCTGCTGGCCTGCGAAGTTTGCCGTCAATATGTAGAAGATAATGTCGGTGCTACTGAAAAAATCATGAATTATTGCAGGACAGTTTTGAAAACTAAAGTATGATCTTAGTTTCAGATTCAATAATTATTTTGCGGTTTGACTTTTGACAAAACAACTTTTATGGAGGGCATAGTGCTCCGATCAACAGGTTCTTTTTACGACGTTCTTTCTGCAAATGACCGGCGATATGTGTGCCGGGTAAGGGGTAAAATCCGTCTGGAGGGTATAAAGGAGTCAAATCCAGTAGCCGTTGGAGACCGCGTTGTATTTGAAACGAGCAATGAAATTGGCTCTATCACAAAAATCCTTCCGCGTGCAAACCATATATTAAGACAATCTGTCAAAAAAACCGGGCATTCGCACGTGCTTGCCGCGAATGTGGATCAGGCCTGCCTTTTAGTAACGCTGGCCTTCCCGAAAACATCTTTGGGTTTTATTGATCGGTTTCTGGTTTCAGCAGAATCCTTTCGCATTCCTCAGACACTGGTCTTTAATAAACAGGATATGCTTGACCAAGCAGGCCTGGAGATTCAGGATCGAATTATCCAACTGTATGAAAAGATTGGCGTGTACAGTATTTCCATTTCTGCCCTGTCTAATGATCACCAACAACTGCTGACATTGTTAAGGGGTAAAACTACCTTATTTGCCGGCCATTCAGGGGTAGGAAAATCCACCTTGCTGAATAAACTTCATCCGCTGATCAATCAAAAAATCGGTGTAATATCTGAATCTTCTGAAAAAGGAACCCACACCACTACCTTTGCGGAAATGTTTCAGATTGCGGAAAACACTTTCGTCATTGATACCCCAGGAATTAAAGAGTGGGGATTGGTGGATATGAATGAGCAGGAGCTATCAGATTACTTTCCTGAAATGAGAAATCGTCGACTTCATTGCAAATATGGGTCGCGTTGCGTTCATTTTAATGAACCCAAATGTGCCATAATTGAAGCCGTTGAAAGAGGCGAAATCGCCTTGAGCCGGTACGAAAATTATCTTGGCATGGTTACCGGAAAGGATAACAGGAAATAGCG
>JBDSIM010000087.1:0-12549 GCA_039917935.1 Cyclobacteriaceae bacterium
CCTGGGCAAGCCGATGTTTTAAGTGCTGGCATAATTTTGTGAATTCTATAGAATGGGTCATTGCTGATTTATGTGAATGACTGCTCTGTGATTAAGGGTGCATAAAATTAGAAATAATTACGACCTGATATGGCTCCCAAAAAATTCCGGGCATGTCATTCCGGAAGCCACAACTTTAATTCAATATTTCCCAATCCTCATTCAGGCCGGGTATGGCACTGTGAGCGGTCAAATCAAACTGGCAGGGTACTACGGACACATAGTTATTGGCGATAGCCCATTCATCGTTGTCTTCGCCTTTGTCGAAGTTGACAAAGTTGCCCACCATCCAGAAATATCTTCTTCCATTGGGATCGAAACGTTGATCAAAATCTTCTACCCACTTCGCATTTGCCTGGCGGCAAATACGAATCCCTTTGATGGGATCATTTCTTTTCGGTGGGAAATTCACATTTAACGCTACCCCCTTTGGCAAACCTTTCTCTAAAACCTGAAGCGTAATCCGCCTGATATATTCTTCTGTATGGGAGAAATCCGCCTTATGCGAAAAATCAGAAAGTGAAAAGCCAATGGCCGGTGTACCTTCTATCGCGCCTTCAATGGCCGCCGACATTGTTCCTGAATACAGTACACTGATGGAAGTATTGCTTCCATGGTTAACACCGCTCACCACCACATCGGGTTGGCGCTGGCCCCTTAACACAAAATGTCTGGCAATTTTTACGCAATCCGCAGGCGTACCGGAACATTCGTAGGCTTTTACGTCCTCGAAAATAAAATTCTCTTCGAGACGCAACGATTCGCCTACCGTAATGGCGTGGCCCATGCCCGATTGCGGGCTGTTAGGGGCTACCACCAACACGTCACCCAATCCTCTCATAACATTTACCAGCGTTAAAATTCCTTTGGATGTTATGCCATCATCGTTTGAAACAAGAATAAGCGGTCTGCTCATGCGGAACTGTTAGGCAATGATTGAAAATTCATTTTTTAAATGGCGGCAATTTACATTCTATTCGGGTCTTTTATCATGTACCAAACAAGGTATTGTAATAGGCTACCATCCTGGCTACATCATATTTGTCATCGAAGTCAAGCCGGTTGGCTTTAATATATTTTTCTACTGAATTGACTTTGTTGCCCATCAGGTCAAGCAAATCATTTTTTTTCCCTTTGAAGTCCTCAATGGTCCCATCCTCTTTCAGAAAAAAATAATAAAAGGTCTGAACCATTCTGGAGTAAGAGCCACCATAAAAGGAGCTGTTGTAAACTTTATATTCTAATAATTCACGGGATAACAAGGTCATCTTTCCTTCTTCCAGCAGTTCAAAAAAAGTTGACGCCTTGTAGCCAGTAGGATTGGTGTATGGAAGGGCAAAAAAACGCCGGTACTTGTGAACGGTCTCGTCAAAAATCTCAAAAAATAACACCTTTCGGGCACTGTATATTTCGGCTGTGCGATTAGAAACAACGTATTGAACAAGATCCTGGTTAAAATCATATTTGATATTGCCCTTTAAGGTATCACCGGAGGTGAGCACAACCTTTCCATCATGCCACAATTCGGAGGGCCAATCCCGCTGCGCAATAGTAACCCCGGACAGCAGGATACCTATTCCTGCGAGTACGAATTTTTTAAAAGCCTGGCCGTTTAGCATAGTCATTAAACGATTCCTGTGATTATTTATTTTTTAAAATAGTGTGGCCCAGCTTGTCCCGCTTCGTCATCAGGTATTTTTCATTGTGTGGATTAGGGACAACTTCGATAGACACATTCTCCACAATTTCAAGACCGTATCCCATGAGACCAACCCGTTTTTTTGGATTATTGGTGATCAGTTTTATTTTTGTAACACCGAGATCACGGAGAATCTGCGCACCCACTCCGTAGTCACGCTCGTCCATATCAAAGCCAAGTTGCAGGTTGGCCTCAACCGTATCCCAACCTTCTTCCTGTAGCTTATAGGCCCTGAGTTTATTCAGCAAGCCAATACCTCTTCCCTCCTGCTTCATATACAGAACAACACCTTTACCTTCGCGGTCAACCAATTCCATGGCGTGATGCAACTGAGGTCCGCAATCACAACGGCAAGAACCAAAGATATCACCCGTGACGCAGGAAGAATGAACGCGTACCAGTACCGGTTCATCTTTATGCCACGATCCTTTGACAAGCGCTAAATGTAATTCCTGTGAGTTCGTCTGCTCGAAAGCAATAAGTTTAAATTTCCCATAATCTGTTGGCATATCGACCTCTACCTGGCGGTTGATAAGAGATTCCTTTTTGATCCGGTATTCGATCAGGTCTTTAATGGACACCAATTTCAGATTAAAGCGTTTTGCCACCTTAACCAAATCGGTTAATCGAGCCATCGATCCATCCTCATTCATAATTTCAACCAATACCCCGGCAGGTTTAAAGCCGGCTAAACGGGCAAAATCGATGGCGGCCTCCGTGTGTCCTGCCCTCCTTAAAACTCCTCCACGCTTGGCTTTCAGTGGAAAAATATGTCCCGGTTTGCCTAACTCGGAAGGTTTAATTTCCGGGTCAATCAGTGCGCGGATCGTTTTAAAACGATCATGCGCTGAGATACCGGTAGTGCAGCCATGACCTATTAGATCGACCGAAACCGTAAAAGGTGTTTCAAATGTTGCCGTATTATTGCCTACCATTAAATCAAGCCCGAGTTCTTCGCAGCGGTCTTCAATAAGGGGGGCACAGATTAACCCCCGGCCATGAGTAGCCATGAAGTTTACAATTTCCGGTGTAACACATTCCGCTGCGCAGATAAAATCGCCTTCGTTTTCACGATCCTCATCGTCGACTACGACGATCACCTTTCCGTTTTTGATTTCGTCGATAGCCTGCTCAATGGTGTCTAGTTTTATATCATTCATGGGATCTGCTTTCCTTAACGGAAAATTGCAATTCATTTATCAAACAAAATTAATAGTAGTACTGGTTCATTCAATGGACTATTTGGAGATAACAATGCCTAAAATGGCCGCAATTTCCTTTTCCGCCCCTTTCAGTTGTTCATGGATGGTAAAATATCTTTCCAGATCCTCATCTTTTGCCTCCTTCATTTGCGCAAGATTATTCTCCATTAACTTTTGAATTAGTCTGAATTTTAAACGCAATACATTTGTGTACGCAACGTTTTGTATGATTTCTTTTTCCTGGGGTATGTGAATATGAAACTTTTCACTCCAGTATTTACTGGTTTCATAGCGCGTCGTCGTTAAATCGGCAACGATACTTTTCACCGCCTGCGAACCATTCTCCATAAAATACAAAGCATCCACTGTCTCACTTTTATCAATACCCCGCTTAAACATATTATAGATTTCTTTGAACACAGGATTGGAAAATTCGACGTCTTCCAGTTCGGTTACAAGAAAGTCTACAAGGCGCTGGTCTTCATACTGGCTTTCAGCATAGTTTAATAATAAACGAATGGTCTCGCGTTCCTGGCCCTGAACCATAGTGCTGATATCCGTCCTTGATCCAGGAATAATATCGGGTGCAGCCTGAACTGGTTCCCTGATGTCCTCTTTTGTCTGATCCTGAACTTTCTTGTTGCGTTCAACGATCAATATCTTGTTCAGTTCCGTAACCAGAACAGATTCTGAAATTTTGAGGAGGTTACTGGTTTCCTGAATGTAAACTGATCGCTTGATCGGATCAGGAATAACAGCAATGCTGGATACGATTTCGCGGATGGATTCCGCTTTTCTGATCGGATCATGGGATGCTTCGCGTGAATACAAGCCGATCTTGAAAGAGATAAAATCCTGGGTATGTTCTTTCAGGTATTTTTTCAGTTCGGTGCTTCCCATTTTTTTGGAAAAGCTGTCGGGGTCCTCTCCATCGGGAAGAAGAACGATGCGAACATTCAGGCCACCTTTCAGCACGAGATCAATTCCCCGCACCGCAGCCTTGATCCCGGCTGCATCCCCATCGTATAAGACCGTTACATTTTCCGTAAACCTTCGCATCAGTTTTATCTGATCTTCAGTCAGGGCTGTGCCGGAAGAGGCTACGACATTTTCGATATCCGCCTGATGCAAAGAGAGTACATCGGTGTACCCTTCCACCAGGTAGCAGAACTCATCTCTTCGAATCGCATTCTTTGCCTGCACCAATCCATAAAGCACATGGCTTTTATGGTAAATTTCGGTTTCGGGCGAATTGATATATTTAGGCTGATCCTTTTCTTTTGTCAATATCCTTGCGCCGAAGGCAATGACTTTACCAGAAAGATTATGGACCGGAAAAATTACCCTTCCGCGAAAGCGATCGTATTTTTTGTCCTCTTCTTTCCTGATTAACAATCCGGATTTCTCCAGCATCTCTTCGCTATATCCGCTGCCGACCGCAGTCTTGATTAAATGATCCCATTGATTGAGCGCATAACCAAGTTCAAATTTTTCAATGGTTCGGTCATTGAAACCCCTTTCGCGGAAATAACTTAGCCCGATACTTTTACCTTCTTCACTATCAAAAAGAAGTTTCCTGTAAACATCTTTTGCGAAGTTCATAACAATATACAGTCCTTCGCGTTCGCTTTGAGTAACCTGATCCTGATGGGTGCTTGCGTCCTCCTTTATCTCAACTCCGTACTTCTTTGCCAGATAACGGATCGCCTCCACATAAGCCATACCCTCATGCTCCATGACAAAGGTTATGGCATCACCACCCTTGCCACTGCTGAAATCTTTAAATATTCCTTTCGCCGGAACTACGTAAAAAGAAGGCGTCTTTTCGTTTGTGAAGGGACTTAATGCCCGGTAGTTCTGACCCGATCGCCTGAGGGTGATGAAGTCACTTACGACATCCATAATGTCGACACGACTTCTCACTTCATCTATTGTTTCACGGGCGATCACGAGTCAGGATATTACTTGCTCTGAGGAAAATTAAACCATAAAGATAACTCATCCAGGGCTAAGAAATACGAACGCCGGTACAGTAAAAAATACCCATCGCGGGCTGAAAAATTTATCCTGTGGCGCGACGGCTTCGTAAATCGCAAATCGTCATTAACTTGCAGCCTTGATTAACGATTTCACCTGTTACAGTGTTAAAATAACATGAGTTTTACCCAATCCGATATAATTAAGGCCCTATCCAAGGTTGACGACCCTGATCTTAAACGGGATCTGGTGTCCCTGAATATGATTAAGGATGTTGAGGTGAGCCAAAGGAAAGTGTCTTTCACCGTAGTTTTGACCACTCCTGCATGTCCTTTAAAAGAAAAGATCAGAAAAGATTGTGAAGAGGCCGTTCGCCAGGTGGTGGGCCCTGGGGTAGACATCGATATCAACATTACCTCCAACGTAACTACCCTGAGAAATAATTCACCCATCCTTCCGGGGGTCAAAAACATTATCGCCATTGCGTCGGGTAAAGGGGGAGTAGGCAAATCAACCGTAACCACTAATCTGGCCGTAGCCCTTGCCCAAACCGGTGCCAAAGTTGGTTTAATTGATGCGGATATTTACGGCCCGTCAATTCCCACGATGTTTAACTGTGAACATGAACAACCTCATGTAAAACAGATCAATGGTAAAAACGTGATTATTCCTTTGGAACAATATGGCGTCAAGCTGATGTCTATCGGTTTTTTGTCGCCCCCAGATAGCGCAGTTGTGTGGCGTGGGCCCATGGCCAGTTCCGCATTAAAGCAGTTTTTTAGCGATGCTGACTGGGGAGATCTGGATTACCTGCTCATTGACCTTCCCCCCGGAACCAGCGACATTCATTTGACTATGGTTCAAACCGTGCCTGTAACCGGTGCTGTTATTGTAACAACACCCCAGAAAGTGGCCCTGGCTGATGCCAATAAGGGTTTGGCCATGTTTAAACAACCTCAAATTAATGTACCGATTCTTGGCGTGGTAGAGAATATGGCCTATTTTACCCCCGAGGAATACCCTGACAAGAAATATTACATTTTTGGAAAAGACGGTGGCCAGAGCTTATCAGAAAAGCACAATGTACCCTTTTTAGGGCAAATTCCGCTGGTTCAGGGCATTCGTGAAAGTGGTGACAGTGGATTACCCGCTGCGCTGAAACCGGGGCCTACAGGGGAAGCCTTTCATGAATTAGCCCGGACGCTGGCGCGTCGGATTGCCATAAGAAATGCTAACTTTGTAAGTACGCAAAAGGTAGAATTAAAAGTATAATGAACGCAACCGTGAACCTGGACGAGTTAACAAGAAAAATTGAGGCCTCCCTCGATTCCATAAGACCTTACCTGAAAGCCGACGGGGGTAATGTGAAGGTGAATGAAATAACCCCTGAATATGTGGTAAAACTCGAATTTGTAGGTGCTTGCGGTAATTGCAGCATGTCAACCATGACTTTTAAAGCCGGGGTTGAAGCTGCTATTAAACGTGATGCACCAGAAATTAAAAGTATAGAAGTGGTCAACCTGACGCCGGTCAATTTTTAATCACCGTCCAATTGAAAAGGTAAACACTTTGTGAAATTAATGGGTCAAGGGTATATCAGGTTATTCATGGGGCTGATCCTGAAATATGTATTTTTTTCCGCCATTGTACTCCTACTGCAATTTCTCTCTTTCCGGTTAAACGCGCAAGACCGCTGCGGTGCTGACGATTATAACCATCTGATAAATCCGGATTACCAGGAAAAAAAACTGCAATTTGAAAAATGGTTGGGTGAAAAAATCATTCGCCGGCAAAGCAGTCGCACAGCACGGGCCCAGGCCCCTCCTTATAAAATCCCCGTGGTCGTTCACATCATTCATAACGGTGAGGCTATTGGCGTTGGTACGAACCTTTCAGACGCCCAGGTTTTGTCACAGATTAAAGTATTGAATGAAGATTTCAACAGGCAAAATGCGGATGCCATCAACACCCCTGCGGTCTTCTCATCGGTTGCCGGCAGCCTGGATATTGAATTTATTTTAGCCAGGAGGGACCCGGATGGATTAGCCACGACAGGCATCGTGCGGGTAAACGGGGGACGCAATTCATGGAAAATGATTGATAACTATACCCTTAAATCAAAAAGCTATTGGCCGGCCGAACAATATTTGAATATATGGGTCTGTAATCTCACTGACACTTTCGTGGGCTACGCGCAGTTTCCAGAATCGAATCTCGAAGGTTTGGAGCAATCTTCCACCAACAGGTTAACGGATGGCGTGGTCGTTTGGTACCGAGCCTTCGGTTCGGGAAATTTTGGCCTCGATCCCAGCTTTAATAAAGGAAGAACGCTCACCCACGAAACAGGCCATTTCCTGGGCCTCTGGCATATCTGGGGTACCTATATTAATTGTACGGATAGTGATTATGTAAGTGACACCCCCAATCAGGAAGGCAGCACGGCGGGCTGCCCGACCCATCCCCTGACCGATAATTGCGGACAGGTTATTATGTTTCAGAATTATTTAGACTATTCGGATGACGCGTGTATGAATTTATTTACGCAAGGCCAGACCACCCGGATGATGACTGTGATTGAGAACAGTCCAAGAAGAAACAGCTTGCTGACTTCGCCGGGATTAATAGCGCCTGATCCGTTGCCCAATGATTTGGGAATCAGAAGAATTATTTCTCCTGATGGTTCTGTTTGCAGCAACACCGTAATTCCTGTAATAGAAATCAGAAATTATGGCAGTAACGTGATAACAACATCCCGAATAAGGTTGACGGTTGACGGAACGGTGAGAGAGACCCTGGATTTTGTCTTAACACTAAACCCACAAGGGACTACCCAGGTTAGTTATGCAGGGCTTACTTTAGGCGCAGGGCAACATGAATTTACCTTCCGAATACTCTCTACCAACGGAGGCATCGACGGGGGTAATTATAATGATCTTCAAATGGTGTCAGCCGTTATTCCAGCGCTTATCAATACACCCTTTGCCGAAAATTTCACTGCAGAACCTGTAGGGTGGATCACTCAAAACCCCGATGGACAAATCACCTGGCAGGTGGTAACAGCGCCACGGGACGGCCCAAACAACAAAGCACTCAAGTTAAATTTCTTTGCGTATGAAGATAAAATTGGTGAGGTCGATACTTATTTAAGCCCGGTCTTTGACCTCTCAGCAGCCCCGGCAGCCACGCTGATTTTTGATGTGGCCCATGCGAGGTTTCAGTCCAGCAACGACAGGTTAAGAGTCATCGCATTAAAAAGTTGTCAGGACCTACTAAGTGGAACTGTTTTATATGACAAAGCCGGAGAGTCCCTGAAAACCGCGCCTCCCGTAACTTCTGAATTTACACCCACCGGACGGGATCAGTGGCGTAAAGAATTAATCGATCTCTCTGCATTTATTGGTAACGACAAAGTGCAACTGGCTTTTGTCGGTATTAATGACTGGGGGAACAATATCTATATTGATAACATCGCCCTCTTTACAGAAGAAACGGTTGATGCCTCTTTAATTAGTTTAAGACGCCCGTCAGTTGTGACCTGCGAAGAAACCATCGCTCCTTCTGTGTTAATTCAAAACCTGGGAAGCATTCCGGTAACAAGCATTGACCTTGAGTATTCTGTTAACAATGGGTCAAATCAAACGTTAGCCATTGATGGTCTTATTATATTGTTTGGAGAGGAGAAGGAAATTGAACTTCCGTCCATTAGTTTTTCTGAAGGAACAAATATCCTGAAGGTAAACATTAAAAATGCGAATGGTTCTCCTGACTTTAATCCTGAGAATAATGAAAACGTCTACACGATCGTTATCAATAAATCCGAAGACAGGATACCCCTAAGACAGAACTTTGACGGGGATTTTTCTGACTGGACTATCGTTAACCCCAGGGGCGGAATGAATTGGCAAACGTTACCAACAAATTATAATCAATCATTGTATTTCAATGCATTTAATAACACGCTGGAGGACGATGAAGCCTGGCTCGTTAGCCCGGTGATTGATTTTTCAGGAGCCAATCAGGCAAGTATGCTGTTTGACCTGTCGTATGCCAAAGCAGACGCCGGCACCGAATTGCTGTCTATTCTGGTTTCAAAAGATTGCGGATCAACCTTTGAAGAGATTGCCTATAACTTGCCGGCGGCCAACACGTCATTAGAAAGCTGGATTCCAAAAACCGAAGATAATTGGGAAAAAAACATTCCCGTAAATTTGAATTCGCTCGCTGGCGAAGAAAATGTGCGCATAGCGTTCATGATCAGACATCAGAATGGCAATAATGTTTTTCTTGACAATATTGATTTTTATAACACCGCCGATCCTGATACGATTGAGATTGATGAAATTTTCTCCATCTATGGATATAATCCGGACAACCAGGAACAAACGGATCTGAAGATCACTTTTAATCTTCCACAAAGAGAAAATGTTCGCTTTAGCATTGTCACCGTGACGGGGACAATAGAAGCAGAAGGAATATTAGGGGATGTTTTGAATCAGACCTTTCCATTATTTTACTCTGAAAGGTTAGCTCCGGGGATGTATATTATCCGGCTGGGTATTGGTCGGAAATATTACGCCCGGAAAATATTAGTGCGGTGAAGTGGTACGCTGATTTTTTATAGATACCAGGAGTATAATCGTTGTCAATTGTCAGGTGATTTTCAATATCTTTAGCACAAATTAATACGGCAAGATGCAAGACAATTTGGAAATTGCCTGAAGGTGATTGTTACAAAAATACTTACATGTCAAAGAAGAAAAAAGTAGCCATATTATACGGAGGGCGCTCAGTAGAGCACGGTGTGTCTGTTAATTCCGCGCGAAATATTTTCGAATATATCAATAAGGATCGGTTCGAACCGCTACCTATTGGCATTAATAAATCGGGTCAGTGGTATCTTACTTCAGGCGTCACCAAGGATATTGGCCAGGGCAAAGCGTTGGGTTTAATTTTAGATGCTCAAAGCCCCGGATTTATCTTAGTTTCAAGTGGTGATAGAATTAAGGCTGATATTATTTTCCCGGTGCTTCACGGTACCGATGGTGAAGACGGCAGTATTCAGGGGCTGATCAAGGCAATGGACATCCCTATGGTGGGAACCGGCGTGCTCGGTTCTTCCATTGCCATGAATAAAATCATCGCGAAGAGATTACTAAAGGATGCAGGCCTACCCATCACAAATTTTGTTTCATTTCATTATACAGAAAAGGATAAAATAAATTTTAAGGCCATTAAGAAAACGCTGGGTATGCCGTTCATGGTTAAGTCAGCAAGTTTGGGTTCTTCCGTTGGGGTAAGCAAGGTTAAAAACGAAGCGGATTTTGATAAGGCGGTGGAAGATTCATTTCGCTATGACGACGCAATATTGATGGAGGAATTTGTTACGGGGCGTGAAATTGAATGCGCCATTTTAGGCAATAATCCTGTTGAGGCTTCATATCCAGGTGAAATTGTCATTAACCCTAAGTACGAATTCTATACTTTCGACGCCAAGTATGTCGACCCGGATGCGGTTCGAATTGATGTGCCTGCCAAACTGGATCCTAAAATTGTGAAAAAGGTACGAGACGTTTGTGTGAAGGCCTATAAAACCCTTAGCTGCGAAGATTTCTCAAGAGTTGACCTGTTTCTCACTGAAGAAGGGAAAATTTATATCAATGAGATTAATACGATACCGGGATTCACTAATTCAAGTATGTTTCCTATGATGTGGAAGGAACGCGGTATTCCCTTTTCTGAGCTGATTTCCCGGCTGCTTGACCTGGCGCAACAGCGTTATGACTGGAGCAAACGCATTGAGAGGGATTTCAACTCCTCTTTGAAATTCTGATTATGTTACCTTTGATAAAATAAAGTCCCTATCATGAAGTCTTATTTAAACAAAATGGGTTTTACCCGCCCCTATACTCTGGGAGGGATGATCCTTCATTTAATTCTGGCCCTTTCTATTCTCATCATCCTTTGTATTTTTTATTTCTACCTCTACCTCCCCAGGGTTACCAATCATGGAGAGAGCATTACCGTCCCAAGTGTAGAAGGCTTGGCCATTACAAAAGTCGAAGATTTTCTTGCCGATCACGATCTTCGGTATGAGGTAAATGATTCTTCCTATTCCCCGGAATATCCACCGCTAACGGTATTAAAGCAATACCCGGGCGCGGGTTCTAAAGTGAAAGAAAACCGAAAGATTTATGTTTCGATCAATAGAAAAAATCCGCCAACGGTAAAAATGCCGGATCTTATAGACCGTTCTCTGATAAATGCCGAAGCTGTATTGCGGGGGAGCGAATTAAAACGGGGTAGGATTCAATTGGTTAGCGGGCCATTTCTCAACATGGTTAAGCAAATGAAAATAGGGGGAAACCAGGTGGTGCCGGGTGTGTTGATTCCAAAAGGAACGGTGGTTGACCTTGTGGTAATGGATGGCGGAAGTAATAATCTGCCGGCTCCAAACGTTTTAAAGTTTACCTATGAGGACGCGAAATTCAGCATACTGGGTTCTAATCTCAATGTTGGCGACATAACCCTGGCCGGGGATACCAACAAGATTCGTGCGGTTGTTTTAAAGCAGGATCCAACACCCGGGGAAACCATACGCGTTGGCGATGTGGTAGATTTGTGGATTGGTGAAGAGGGAACTGAGATTGAGGACGATATTCCGGCCGATCCTTTGTAAAAAATTTTATAAGAAAATGAACCGTGTTTTTCCAGGACTAACAGGAAACCACAAGATCAAAACGATTTAATTTGCTGCCTTGATTTATCCTTGCACTCCGCGTAAAAGTGGAAAAATAATAATTTCCGGAGTTGTGACTGTGCTGCTTGTGCTGGCTGCGGATATGGGCATGGCTCAGTTTCAACGCTATCCCCTGCAGCAGAAAGTTGCTCCATTCAATAATAAATCACAAAGTGATGTTAGCCGGACGAAAGCAATGCCGGCTGATACGCTTCCTTTCTGGGATGATTTTTCAAAACCATTAAAGTATACTATGGGGATTTTCGCCGATACCGCCCGTTGGGAAAACAGTTTCTCGGTATGGGTTAACGACGGCATGGGGATTAACCCACCTACCATTAATGTGGCCACCTTTGACGGACTTGACTCTGCCGGACTACCTTATAATCCAAACGAAATTTTATCAGCAGGGTACACGGATAACCTGACCTCAAAACCACTCGATCTAAGTGAATCGAAGGTTGCACTCTCCGAGCGGGCGGGAGTTTACTTGAGTTTTTTCTATCAATGGAGCGGGAATGTGGAGGCTCCGGATGCCAAGGATTTTCTGGAAGTTGATTTTAAAAGTAATGAAGATACCGGATGGGAATCCGTCATGGTCATCTTTCCGGGTAACCGTCCACAATCAAATGTTTTTTATGATACGATCGTTCAAATCAGCGGGGACCGTTTCTTTCATGACAAGTTTCAATTCAGGTTCAGAAGTTTTGGACGGCTGTCAGGGCCTTTTGACGCATGGAATATTGATTACGTGTATGTTAATAAAAACAGGAATATCAATGACCTTTCTTTCCCTGACCGTGCACTGTCAACACAATTAGGTCCGTTGTTCGGGCAATACCGGTCTATACCGCGCCGACATTTTTTTTCGAACGAACAATTAACAGCCCCCACTT
>JBDSIM010000088.1:0-10979 GCA_039917935.1 Cyclobacteriaceae bacterium
GAATTTTCTATTCTGTATCCGGGGACCTCATTGACATTCACGGTGCCGACTTTCAAAGCTTTTACCGCTTTAATGATGTGCTCCATATTGTTGGTAATGATCGCGGAAGACAACCCATAAGCAGTTGAATTGGTTAATTGAATAGCATCATCAAGATCTTTAATGGAAATAATCGGAGCAAGGGGTCCGAAAGATTCGTGCACGACCATATTGCAATTTCGCGGAACATCGGAGATCACCGTTGGTTGCATAAGCGCTCCTGTCCTTTGACCGCCCCATAAAATCTTTGCGCCTTGTTGCACCGCTTCATTTACAACCTTCTCCAGGTATATGGCCGCGGGTTCATCGATCACGGTACCAACCTTCGTTTCAGGATCAGCCGGATCGCCGTAGCTATATTCCTTTGCTTTCTCTACAAACCGTCTGGTAAATTCATCGAGTATCTTTTCATGGACCAGTATTCGTTTAACTGCTGTACATCTTTGACCGGAATTGCGAAACGAACCTTCTGCAGCCAGCGTGACCGCGAGGTCTATATCGGCATCCTCCAGGATGATGATGGGATCATTTCCACCGAGCTC
Organism: Cyclobacteriaceae bacterium; assembly: GCA_039917935.1. Taxonomy (GTDB): domain Bacteria; phylum Bacteroidota; class Bacteroidia; order Cytophagales; family Cyclobacteriaceae; genus Chryseosolibacter. The sequence continues at coordinate 582 of JBDSIM010000088.1, forward strand.
CAATACTATTTTTTTATATCCTGCAATGGCGGCAATCTTTTTACCAACTGCCACGCTACCGGTAAAGGAAACGAGGTCTACGCGGGGATCCTTGATCAACACTTCGGCTACCTCCGCGGTGGGCCCCAACAAAGTACTAAGCATGTAGGGCGGTAAGCCTGCTTCATACAGAAGCTCTGTAAACAGTATAGCGGTTAGGGGAGTTTTTTCAGAAGGTTTTAATATTACAGGTGTTCCCGCAGCAATGGCTGGAATAATTTTGTGGGCGACCTGGTTCAGGGGATGGTTAAAAGGTGTAATGGCAACAGCCAGCGACAAGGGTTCGCGTATCGTAAAAATTTTCCGCTGTTTACCACTGGGTGAAATGTCGCACGAAAAGATCTGGCCGTCGTCTTTCAGGCACTCCATCGAAGCAAACATTAACACATCATGCGCGCGGCCAACTTCATAGCGGGTTTCTTTCATGCATAATCCTGACTCCGTGCTGATTGTGTGTGCAAATAATTCCTTCTGGTTTATTAATAATTGACGCGCTTTATCAAGAATTAAAAAACGCTCATAACGACTCAATACTTTTCCGCCCTTCAATGCCTGATCAATAGCGTCCAGGGTTTCTCCTTTCCCTGCCAGGGTAACGCTGCCCACTTCACGCAGGTCATACGGGCTGTGAATCGTGAGTATTTGTTTGGATATAATTTTTTTCCCCGCGATGTAACTATGGACGTGCAAGGCATTATTTTTCCCATGCATTTTTATTTCCCGAGTTTTTTCATCCTGGTGTTTCATCCTGGTTATTATAAAGATTCAGCTTACTACTTATTGCTTATTGCCTCCTGCCTACTTCTTCCCCCTTCCCGCGTGCCGTTAACCGTAAAATCAAAAACTTCAAAATTCCTTGGATCACCACTGGCTCTCATTTTATAGGCTTTATTCAGTGGCTGAGAAATAATAAAGGGCACCATCTCTTCATACCTTCCCCCATGAGAACGCAACGTTCCGTCAAGCGCTTTCAGGTCATGGTGGGCCATTGTCCTGCCAACAACCACATCGCGGGCAGATAACACCACCAGGTCTCCAATCCGGTCTTCCGGCTGTTCTAATATTCTCACAGCGGTTTCTCTATCGTAAACTTCGGTGATGCCGGGTTGAAGCTGTAGCCATTTTTTTACCGATTCTATTTTCGAGTGGTCTGAGACATGAACCACAACATAAGACCCCAGGGCGCCATGATGTTTAACGTAAGGATCGGTTATCGGGCATATTACGCGGAAGCCCGATCCAAATTTTTCCGAAAGCATGGTTTCTATAAATAAAACGTTAGGAGATCCATCGGCTTTTACTTTGGCGTTCATACCATGGTCTGCTGTAGCGCCAATGATTGCACCGAGTTTTAACAATTTTCCCAGCTGGATATCGATGGCTTCATAAAACGCCAGCGACTCCTCTGCGTCCGGTGCATACGTATGTTGCATATAATCGGTAAGGGATAAATATAAAAAGTCGGCCATTCCTTTTTCAATAAGTCGCACGCCTGATTGAAGTACAAACAGACTTGCCTCAGCACTATAGATGTTTGGTGTAGGAATTCCCAACACTTTATCCGCTTGCTGAATACCGTGCGTTTCATGTGTGGTCTGATCCGCTTTTTCCGCGGAGAAAGCAATACCTTTTAATTTATAAGAAAGTATATCACGTAATTTTTCTTTGGCTGTAACCACCGCCACTTTTCTTCCGGCATTCGCGGCAGCGGCGAGTATGGTTTCTGCCCGCAGGTATTCCGAAGAATTCATCATCACTTCCTGATCTTTTGCGGCGTCATAAAAAAAATTTCCACTGATGCCGTGGACCGATGGAGAAACTCCCGTAACAATCGATGAATTATTGACATTTGTAAAAGAGGGGAGCGCTCCCCTTGCCATCCCCCGATAGCCTTTCCTTGACATGTATTTCAGGTTAGGCATTCGGTCAAATAAAAGAGTAGTGTCAAGATACTCGTCTGCTGATCCGTCCATACAAATTACCACAATCGGACTGGCAGCAGGGGTAAAATGTATGCCGTTAGCAGAAAAGGAATTAGTCAGAATGGGATTCGGCATGATTTAGTTAACTCCGGCGGCTATTCATGGGCACGACACCAAAAACCGCTTGTTTTAGTATATATATTATGTTTAGCGTAAATATACAAGTCGCAATTTCAGAATTCAGCCTTTGCTCACATGTGCCTTCGTGGCGAGTTGATGAACGGTTGCATTTTATTGCTAATCTGTATTAAAATATCTTCCTGCATAAATACAATATTAAGTAAAGGTTAAGATTCTAAAAATCATGGAAGATTTGCATCACCTTCGGTGCCTGATATGATTTGATTATTGAATTCTTTCAAGTAACCGATATTTATCATGTAAAGCACCTTGCTGAGGGCAAGTTAAAATATTTGTTTAGTATTCGTAAAAATAATTTTTCAAATGAACGATACCCATAACGTAACCGAAGGCGATGTCAACCTTTCTGCCGCACGGAAGGCCTGGTATTCGGTAATTGAGCATCCTGAAACCCGGCATTATCTCGATGAGGATGCACGGTATTTTTTACACCAATCTTTATCTACGCCGTGTCTGGATGTGCTGGAATCCTGTGAAGGAATCTATCTGAAGGATATTCAGGGAAAGCAATACATGGATTTCCATGGCAACAATGTTCATCAGCTGGGATATCGGAATGATTATGTGATTAATAAAGTCAAGGCGCAGATGGATAAATTGCCATTTTCTCCACGGAGGTATACCAACCTGCCTGCTATTGACCTCGCGAAGAAACTCGGTTCATTATTCCCGGGTGATCTCAAACGTGTACTGTTTGCTCCTGGAGGAAGCGCCTCCGTAAGTATGGCCCTGAAACTCGCCCGCATAGTAACCGGAAAACACAAAATCATTTCTTTATGGGATTCTTTTCATGGCGCTTCACTGGATGCTATTGCGGCTGGGGGCGAGCGCGATTTCCGAAAAGGAATGGGGCCTCTCACTCCCGGCGTGGAACGCATTCCACCGCCGACTATTTACCGCGGTCCATTCAATTCGCCTTCCGGCGATGACATGGTTTACGCCGAATATTTCGAATACGTTATTGAAAAGGAAGGGGACATTGGCGCATTTCTCATGGAGACCATCCGTAATACAGATGTACAAATTCCAACGCAGGGTTACTGGAAAAAAATCCGGGAAATCTGTACGCGTCACAGAGTTCTGTTGATCCTGGACGAAATTCCCATTGCCTTTGGCCGGACAGGCAAAATGTTTGCCTTTGAACATTACGACCTTATGCCTGATATTGTTTGTCTTGGAAAAGGTTTGGGTGCCGGTATTATTCCGATGGCCGCCATCGTCGCCCGTGAATCTTACAACATCGCAACGGATATTTCATTAGGTCACTTTACATTTGAAAAAAGTCCACTGGGAAGTGTTGCGGCGTTAGCAATGCTTGAATTCATGGAACAAAACAATATCCTCCGAAAGGTAAAGGTGGACGGTGACTTCATGCAGGAGCAACTCACCCGTTTGAAACAGAAGTTTCCCATTATTGGGGATATACGCGGGCTGGGTTTACTCTGGGGTATAGAGTTGGTAAAAAATCGCGCAACGAAAGAAAAAGCCGTCGACGAAGCCGAGTCGGTGATGTATGAGTGCCTGAAAAATGGATTAAGCTTCAAGGTTTCGCAGGGCAATGTGCTCCAGCTTTCTCCACCCCTTATCATTAACCGAATCGAGTTGTCACAAGCCTTGAACATTTTAGAAAACGCTTTGCAGAAAATGACCGGCAGGTAATAACAAGCGCTGGGAAAGGCTATGAAGTACCTATTTTAAAATATTCGTCATTGTAAGGCGCCGGTCAAACGCATGCGCGACGACCCGGCAACGAGGCAACCCCCATGCTATGAAATACGCACGGTGAAGTGAGAAGAACCCGCGCCTCCATTCCATCGCAGTGTTCGAATTTCTTTTTGGTTGCACTCCGTCATTAGGGGATTGCTTCGCCCTTGGCACATAATCCGTGCTTCGCTCGCAAAGACGGCCTGCCGGGGTGCTACTGGGTTCCTCTTTTTAACACTTGATCCTTCTCCGATAACAGCTGGGTATCTCTTTCAGAAAAAACTCAGCAATTGGTGAAATCTTTACCGTTGTATTCGGAAAGGTTTTACCATGAAAGCAATATTACTACTATTCATTTCTCTGCATGTTTTAACGACCGGGTTTGCCCAGACTGAACTTTCCGGAATAATAACAGACGAAAGAGGGCAACCTATCCCCTTTGCTAATATTTCTTTGGAAGGAACCTATGATGGGACCAGTACAGGTATCAACGGAGCCTTTGCCTTTTCCACTGCAGATGATGGAAATACCTACCTACTGGTTAGCTCTCAAAACATTCCGGAAGGCCATTGCTTTAACGGGAACGCCACAGGTATTCTCTATTACATTAAAGGAAGATATCCATTCGCTGGAAACCGTAACTATTTCTGCGGGTTCTTTTACAGCCGCCGATAATTCCAGACGCACTGTTTTTCGTGCAGTCGATATTGCGACTACTGCAGGCGCGACAGCAGATATCGCCGGGGCGCTAAACACTTTGCCAGGGACGCAAAAAGTTGGAGAGAGCGGAAGATTACTCCTGAAAAAATACAAGGTTCGTTTTGTAATTAAAGTAGGGAAACACCTGAAGACAATTTCGGTAGAAGAAATCCGGTATTTTTATAGCCAGGATAAAGCTACTTTTTGTGTAACCCAGGAAAACAGGAACTTCATTTTAGATTACACCCTGGAACAACTGGAAGAAATGGTGGATCCGGGGCAGTTTTTTCGGATTAACAGAAAATATTTCGTGAGTCCTTCCTCCATCCACGATTTTATCACCTATACCAACAGCAGACTCAAACTTGTTTTAAAGGGTTCACATGACGCTGACATTATCGTCGCCAGAGAAAGAGTACAGGAATTCAAAAACTGGCTGGATAGGTAATATGGCGCTTCCGATAAATTTTTCAAACCAAATTTAATGGTTGCTACTATATTTGTATTTATAAAAAAATATTGGGTTATTCGCCGATTATCTGGAATATCGGCTATTTAGCCGATGTATCGTTTTACTTATCTGGTGCTTGTCTCCCAACAGGTGCCGATATCATACTGATATAATGTAGACCCCCTGCCTTAAAAGAATGGCGCGGCAGAGGGGTTGATTTTATACCGGTTTCCGTCGCTCTGTGAATGTTTTCTAAAAATTTATTTGTCAGTATCGAAGACCATGATCGCTCGGGCGCCTCAGAACGACGGGGCCGTTAAAATCAAACCAAGTGTTATACACGTATTTCCATTACGCGTGTTTGGGCATGGCTATCAGCGATGGCCGATCAGTCTGATTGATTTGGATGACGAAAAATTGAACAATTGATGATCAAAGTCACTGCAAAATTCGGCTACACCGTCTAATTTAGACTCTATAAAAAGGGAGGCTTATGAGGATTGAAAAAAATCTGGCAACTGCCGATATGCTTGTGCGGTTGACCTTTTCTGCTGTAGTAGTCATACTTTTTCTACTGAATGTGCTTAATGGCCCATTGGCGGCGGCACTTTTGGTTTTGTCAGGAATCTTTTTGATTACCGTTATAGTAGGCAAGCGAAGCAGACATGTCATTAAGTAAGCGTGTATGAAAAAGAGGATGAGTTTAAAAAGATGGTGTGGGATTTTGGGAGTGGTTCTTTTCGTAGCTGCGGTGCACCATGTTGTCTTCCGTCCATGGTTTTTGGATTGGGCGAATCACCTCACCCTATCTACGGTTTAGAAATACCAAATGCAAATCACAAAGTTTCACAGAGGAATTTTCTTTCTTTTTGTGCGGATGAAAATGTTGGCAACATGAATTCGTGAGTGCTTCTGAGCGTGAGCTAAAGATCACGGAGAGTCTTGACTAAATTACAGATATCAGGCGCGAGCCATAAGGGTGGAGGCTGAAGGGGTTCGCATTAAACCGGTGAGTGGTAACCCGATTACGCTAAAGCTTCGTCGAACGAAGCGGTTTAATGCAGGTCTGAAACTAAAAAAACAAAAAATTCCCCTCCTTTTTCCAAGGAGGGGACGTTACGCCGCTAAGGCGCAACGGGGGTGGTTAAACCCGGTCTTCGGCGCTTAACAACGGCGAATCACCTCACCCATCTTTTATTGTGCGTCTGAACGTTTGTGGAGCCGGTTCTTTGTGTTCAGGACTCAACGAAACAAGCTGACTATCTGCACGGGAAATCCCTCACCCATCTACTATTGTGCGTCTGATCGTTTGAGGAGTTTTTTGCGCAGATCCCAGATCACGTCAACATGATAGTACATGAAGAGGTCTTGAAAGTGGATCACCATTTTTTGGTCAGCCGGTAAAGTAAAAAGTTGGGCGGCTACCGCCTAAAACGCTCTGGAGGATATTGGGCATTAGGCTAACTAACGGCTAACTAACAATCGATTTTCTTATCGATAGTAAGGGTAGTTTGCTCACATAGGTAAGTCGTTCAGTTTTGCTTTTGACAAAAAGCTTGTCTATGAAATTGCGTTCTCCGGGAAATAGAACCAGTATTTGCGGTTTCTTTTTGTTCACATATTCCTGAAGATGCTTGATTAGGGTACCCTGGCCTGCAGAATTAATCACGATCGCCTTTACTTTTTTATAAGATACCTTTCGTATCGCCTGCGCAAGAAACGCCTTTGCCTCGTTTTGTTCATCCCTGTTTGCAAAGTGCACGATTTCAAGCCCGGCCTTAAGTGTGGTGGCTATGGGTAGGATATTCTTTAATTCCGGTCCAAGGTTCATCAGATCAGATGAATAGAGTACCGAGGCAATTTTTTTGAACTTAATGTCAGGGGGAACCGATAATACAGGGACGGTTGCCTTAAAAATGATTTCGCTTGTGATGCTTCCAAGAAGTTTAAGTCCTGTGGCACCATGGGTTCCAACGACAATGAGATCGGCTGAATTTTGTTTTGCTGCCGAAAGCACGGTGTCGATAACGAAGATTCCATTCTTAGCCAGTGTCTTCACCTTCTGTGCATACCGTTTCTGCTTTACTTCACTGTATAATTTGTCTACAACCAGGTCAAGCATACGTTGCGTAAACCGTTCTGTATTTCTTTCAAGCACCCTGTATTCGGCCGGGGTCATGGTCGGTGGAATCGCGGGTGCATGTACAGCGTGAAATACAATTAGATTACACTTAATAGCGGATGCAAAATTAATCGCGTATTTCACCGCATTGTTTCCGGTTTCTGAGAAATCAGTTGACGCAAGTATTACCTTCATGGGTTATTGTTTTGAAAATATTCAAGCCGGAATGGTTCAGATACATCGATTTCCTAAAATCTTACCAATGTAAATATTTTTCTTTATAAATTTAGATATGCTTTTTCAACGTGACTTTAGTACACAGGATAATCTGTGTCTAATTTAAAATTGGATTGGCTTTTACCGTCACCTCTGGATTCATAATCACCTTTGATTTTATGGAATTTGTTATCAGGCAGGCAGCCTCTGTTTTCTGCAATACACGCAGCGCGCGCTCACCATCTTTAGCTTCCATAACCACCACTTCCGGGCTTAGTGTCACCTCACTCATCATTAGTTTACCATCGATCATTTCGAGTTTACCGGATGCTTTACACGCGAAGGATGAGAAATTCAACCTGGAACCTTCAGCAATTGCCAAAAATGTCGTCATGAAGCAACTGCTGATTGCTGCTGTAAAAAGGTGTTCTGGCGACCATATTCCCGGAACGCCTTTTGGAAATTGCGGAGGTGTGGCCACTTCAATACAAGAGGAGGTGCCGGACGTTTCCAATTCGGGCGAGCACATCAACCCCTTTCGTTCTGTGCTCCATGTCAGGTTTACTGAATATAGATGCGGATCCATAATTTGTTTTTTTCAAAGAAAGCAATGTTACCTGGCATATGTCATGACAAGTGTCAAGCGGAATCATGATAATAATCACGAATCGTCGCTTTTTTTGCAAGCGTGTTAACCCTTGAATGTTCGGCTGAGCCATAATCACCGAAGAAAACGTCTGGAACCGACGCCGCCTTTAATTAGAATCCAGAGTTGCGTATTTTGTTTGTTGAGAATGTAATACATTTTAAAACCAGGTCTTAATTTTTTCGGTTCCTTATACGCTTCTTCTTTGTTGAATTTATAAATTGAAAAGAAAAATTCATGGCGGCTTGTTAAACTTCCGCCCTCCTCCGACAGAAGGAAAAAGATTTCAGAGCGTATATTTTTATGATTTCTTATTTTGAACAACGCTTACTCGGCAAAGACCTGCGTTCGATCGGGCGCAGTGATGAAGTGGTGCGTCTGGTGCAGGATCAAACTGATTTCGATGAATTATTTAAACTGCTTTTGCACCACGAGCGGTTACTGGTCATGCGCGCTGCTGATGCCATTGAAAAAATTACCGCCACGCGTAAGCAATTTCTTGAGCCGCATAAAGATCAGATCTTGATCCTTGCGAGGAGTGCCATGGACAAGGGACTTAAATGGCACATTGCGCAATTGATCAGCAGAATCCCACTCAGTACCCCAGAACTAAAGGAGGTTTCAGACCTTTTAGTGTATTGGGCAAAAAACCCTAACGAGAGCAAGATTGTCCGGGTCAATGCATTGCAGGGTCTTTATGAATTATCCCTTCAATTTCCCGATTTAAAAGATCGACTGGAAGACACCATCAGTATTCTTGAGCATGAACCCATACCTTCTCTAAAAGCCAGAATTAGAAAATTGCGCAGGTAACATTCTGACTAATAGCTTTTGAGGATAAGGGTGATAAAAATTTTCCAGAAAACTGAACATCTTGTCGGGAAAAAAACGTTCTGCAACTTCTCCATGAATGAACTATATAACTGAAAGCGGTGACCAGTAACAAAAGCATGGGTTCGTCAGCTGCTTTTTTCAGATTCGTTAAGAGGTGTATTCCTTTTTCGCCTCAGCTTTATTCGTGCCATGAAGGACAAGCGACACTGTAACCCCCTGCGGGTTCAAATGCCAACACTCCAGGATCGAATGTTCATTGAAAATGAGTCACTCGCGAACGAAGGTTTTAGGTAGCGGAAGGGTTTGTTGCCATCCGCTGCGACAAAACAAATGTATGGCGATTTGGTAAGTAACCTCCCCTTATTGATCTAAAGTGATGGGATAAAAATCTAAATTTCCCATGATGTGGATCATGGGCATTTGACATTCTTTACTTTACTTTTATTTTAGAGATTAAAAATAAGGAGGTAATTATGAACTTAACCGTAAGAAAAAACAGGGGACTTTCGTCATTATTAGCGGATTTACTCACCCCGGCATCCGTGCTGGGAAGTGACTACCTGGCTTCTGACCCGGATCTTTTTTCAACCAGACTGGGCATTAACCTGCCGACCGCGAATATCACAGAAAATCCAAAAGAGTTTAAGCTCGAGCTAGCTGCTCCCGGTCTCGAACGAAAGGACCTGAAAGTTCAGGTTGAAAATCACGTTCTTGAAATCAGTGCTGAAAAAGAACAGGATAAAAAAGAAAGTGACGAGGATTATTCGAGAAGAGAGTATTCGTTTAATTCCTTCGTTCGTTCTTTCAACTTACCTGAAAATGTAAATGAGGAAATGATCGATGCGAAGTATGAAAATGGAATCCTTCGGTTAGTGATCCCGAAATTGCAGGAAACGGGCATAAAGGATACCCATAAAATTGCCGTTTTATAGAAAAATCGGATGTTTCGAGTAGAGGACAGTTCCAGCTGGGGGGCTGTCAGGTGTACAAGGCGGAATAACTATTCCGCCTTCTCTAATTTGGCACTATCTGAATCAAACTGGCTGATTTCAATAGCTTATTCTCGCTGCCGTGCTCAGATCGATTCAGCAGGAACTAAGATTTTGTTTTGCGGATGAATGGCCTTCTTGGACATTGAATTCAGTTCTCTTTTCTTAACTTAGTTGGGAAGTGTGTGTGGTTGCGCGAATGACCGCACCTATGACATATGTCATATTGCCTAATGAGACTGATCATATTCATTTGGGCTGATTAATAATAATTTGCATATAAAAACAGTCTTTAGCAAAACAAATCTTTATGTGACGCGGATTATTTGCACTTAAAGGCTTTCATATATGAGCAATCACATATTATTAATTGAAGATAATGCTGACATGGCCGAAAACATTTCATGCATTCTTGAGTTGGCCAGTTACCAGGTAACCTATGCGCCGGATGGAAGAATGGGTGTTGATTTAGCACAACAAATTCATCCAGACCTTATATTGTGCGATATTATGATGCCCCAGCTCGATGGGTACGGAGTATTGTACATTCTGCACAATAATCCTGATACTGCGGC
>JBDSIM010000089.1:0-6461 GCA_039917935.1 Cyclobacteriaceae bacterium
AAGACTTAGGTGGAGATTAGGCGTCAGACCGCTTAGAGCGGTCTGACGCCTAAAACTTTGGATGGGTTTAAAAGGTTTTGCGCACCTGGATTGAGTAACAGAAATAAATAAGATTTACCCCACATAATCGTGAATAATCTAATGGTAACAATTTTTCGATTCTGATTAAGAGAATGGCAGTGGCTCCATACTTATATGATGATTTATTGCTCGTCAATCTGCTGAAGCAGGATAATGAACTTGCCTTTCAGAAAATATACAATTCCTATTGGGACAAACTATTTGCCTACACTTATAACCGGCTTCACATTCGCGAGACAAGTGAGGAGGTTGTACAAGACGTATTCTTTTCACTTTGGGCAAAACGCGAATCGATTATGATTACTTCTTCCTTATCAGCATATCTGTATGGAGCAACTAAGCATCGGCTATTAAATGAACTCCGCTCAGTAAAGGTCAGAAAAGCTTATGCTTCTGATTATTCTTCATTTATAAAAAATTTATATGATAACTCGAATGTTGAACAGCAAGACCTGAATGATCTTGAGCATTCCATTGAAGCAAGAGTTTCCGAATTGCCAAAACAATGTCAGGCTGTTTTCAGATTGAGTCGTCAGGAATATATACCGAACCATAGTATTGCTGAAAGATTAAATATCTCCACAAAGACTGTTGAAAATTATTTGACACAGGCTTTAAAATATATCAGGACATCATTGGGGGGATTTTTAGTTTTCCTGATTATACTGGTACCAGGAACGAACATTTTGCCGTAATAATCAGAAAGAATAATGTGATTTTAGAGGACTGCCTGATTCAAACCCGCTCCACAATCCTCCCTATCACCTTACACGTCATGCGCATATCCATAAGGTTGTAAAAAAACCTTCGTTCAATTTCTTTGCGACTATTTCTTTAACTGGCTCTTTTTTTTTACCACCCAATCCTATCTCCTGTCAATCCCGATCTTTCAAAAAAATACTCGATGATCTTATGATGAAATATTAATACCCTGGATTTTGTGTAAGTTCCGGGTTCCTGTTCAATTCATTTAATGGAATTGGGATGAGGAGATGACGCTCTTCAAATGTCTTACCCCAGTTATTGGAGTGGCCTATTACATTAACAAAATTAACTTCCCCAGGGGCCGCTGTTGAAGTTTCCGGGTACAACCTAGTTCGTTGTATGTCAGACCATGTCCTGTTTTCCATGGGTAATTCGCGAAGTCGTTCTTTCCAGACTTCTTCGACAAACTCCTGTGGAGCCAATCCAGTCAAAGCAGAAACAATTACACTTCTGTCGGTTTGCCAGTATGCTCTGCTTCTAACATCAGCCAGATACCCGATCGCTTCTGAAGTTACGCCCTCCGACCGTGCGATCGCTTCAGCAGCAATCAACAGAACTTCTGCATAGCGATAAACAGGCAAATCTTTGTCACCTCTTCCGGTTTCAAAAAGAGCACGATCATCATGCCATTGCCAATTTGCCCACTGGCCAAAATCAAAGAGAGTGCCGTTTATCACAATAGAATTATAGAAAAATTGCTGATTCTGAATCCTTAAATCAACGGAGGGATCATAGATAGAAACATACTGACCGATGGGATAATACGCATTTAATGTCCTGTTGTATTTTATACCTGGTGGACGGATGTTTCCCGGATAAGCCCACATGGGAGCGCCGTTAGCCGCAATATCTGCATTGTATTCAATTGAATAAATGTATTCACTCTGCACATCGGAGGTTCGCATGATGTTGTAAGCACTTTTGTCAGGAGTTGCCCCATTGAGGATGAGACTATGAACACCAGCTTGAATTACACCCCTGGCTGCAGCAGCCGCTTGCGCAAAACTACCGCTAGCCTTTAAGGGGTGTCCGGCCATTTGAAGGTGTACATCGGCCAGCAGTGTTTCCGCTGCTCCTCTTGTGATTCTGAAACCATTAGAAGTAAAAGGCACGTTGGCCAGACCACCATTGTCAATAGCCCAGTTAAGATCCTCAACGATTTGATTGTACACTGTCTGGATATTATCTCGTTTCACAAAGATCTTCTCCAGATTATCAATCGGCTCCAATACCAGTGGTACGTCACCAAAATATTTCACAAGGTAAAAGTAATTGAACGCCCGGAAGAACCTCGCTTCGGCCAGTAACTTCTGAGATTCCGCTTCGCTTATCCTTTGGGTTAGTGGAATGTATTTGATGGCGTTATTTGCCCTTGAAATAGCCAAAAAAGCCGGGCCCCATAAGGCGTCCAAAAAATCATTGAGATTTTGTCCATCAAAAGCCAGATCCTGGGCAAGCAAAACGCTTACCGCTTCCCCTTTATCCTGATTGCCGAACAATCCTGACAAATATCCCCCAAACAGGATGCCATTTCCCCTGAACCCGCCTGCATTGTAGAAAGTTGGTACACCCGTACGGTAAATACCGTTTACCGTACTTCTTGCATCCTCAGGGGAGTCAAAGAACTGGCCAATTGCTATCTGGTCTTTCGGTTTTTCAACCAGGAAATCATCGCAGGAATTCAGTAAGACAAGGCCAATTATAATTATTGTTAATTTTTTCATGGTACAAATGTTTAAGACGATTAAAATTGGACATTCAATCCGAGGGTGAACGTTCTTGGCTTAGGATATTGGTAGAAGAAAGTGTTCTGCCCAAATTGGTTCCCTACGAATCCCGACCCTTCGGGATCGTAACCTAAAAAGTCGCTGTCGTGAATGACAAAAGCATTCTCAAGGTTTGCGGCAATCCTTAAATTGCGGAGGCCCAAAGGACGAATTAAATTTTGATCAAATGAGTAGCCAACCGAGAACAAATTGCCTCTGAGGTAGGAGGCATCTGTTATCCAATGACTATCACGTGCCAAATCCTGTCCTGATAGTACGGTATGTCGGATTTGTGGAACCATGGTGTTTTGGCTCTCCTCAGTCCAGCTACTGTAAAGCTGCGTACTCAGGCCATTTACAAGGGCCTGCCTGTCTTCAGCGGTTAAAAGAAAAGCTTGTTCAACCTGACCTCCGTAAACAAATTGCAAATCTACAGTGACATCAAAATTTCCGATGGTTAAGCGGTTTATAAAACTTCCGGTCCAGTCGGGAAGCCCTTGTCCGATAATCTGCTTTTGCTCGGAGCGCTTAATCATGCCCGGAAGCCTGTTTACTAATGCAGCTGCTTCAGCCTCGTCAGTTCCCCAAGTGCCTAAACGTTCAAAGCCCCAAAAGGAACTGATCGGCTCGCCAACCCTGAGTACAGTCGTACTTCCGTCAAAGAAGAACGGGCCGGGAAAAATATCTTCATTGTTAATACCGAGACTCTCCACTCGGTTTCGGTTGTAATTGAAATTAAGGATGGTTGACCACGTAAAATTCGTTTTTTGGACGTTGTTGGTGGTAAGCATGAAATCAATGCCCTTGTTCGAAACAGAGCCTATGTTGTCCATAATTAAACCGAAACCACTTGTGGTGGGCACGGGACGCTGCAGCAAAAGATCATTGGTTAATTTGTGATAATAATCCATTTCCAGAGAAACTACTTCATTAAACATATTCAGTTCAAATCCCACGTTAAATTGCCGAGTTTTTTCCCATTCCAGATCTGGATTTGGCAAACGTTGAATGAAGCTGGACGCTTCGCGTTTTCCTCCGATCAGTGTGGTGCTTAATCCTATAGTGGAAAGCGATTGATAAAGTCCAATTTCCGTATTCCCGGTAACCCCATAGGAAGTCCGGAATCGCAGGTGATTAATGACACTATTATCGGACATAAAATCTTCGTTGCTTACCAGCCAGGCAACCCCAGCTGAAGGAAAGAACCCATACTTAGAATTGGCCCCGAAACGCGATGAGCCATCAATCCTTGCTGTAAGAGTTGCTGAGTATTTGTTATTATAAGTATAATTCAACCGGGTAAAATACGAATTCATCGTCCAGTCATTGGCGGAAGAAACCGGGGCATTTGGAGTCCGGGCTGAACCTAAATTATTGTAGCGAAAAAAGTCATCGGAAAAACCCCTGGCACTTACTGAATGGCCTTTAAAAGATCTTTGTTGCCAACTGGCACCCAAAATCGAATTTATGCGGTGCGAACCTGTTTCCCGCAAATAGGTAAGAAAATTTTCATTCTGCCAGTAGGTTGTTTCACTATTCGCTACGCTGCCTATACCATCCGGAAAACCACCAAGCAAATCAGTAGGTACATAGTTGCGTTCGCCGTACAAAACATTATCGATGCCAAACTGAGTTCTGAATTCAAGATGTGGTGTAATCTGAAAGGCCACAAAGGTATTTCCAAAAAGTTGCATTCGATCTCTTAAATAATCTTCTTCTAATGCTTTGTGAACAGGATTTGGGAAACCTTCAAACGAAAGACCCGTTGATTGTGTAGAGTTTGTCCATGTGCCGTCGGGCCATTTGATCGGAAAAATTGGCGGCATTTCAACTACCCCGCGTCCAAAAGAATAACCACCACCACTTTCGACAATATTATTCTCCCAACTTTTGTTGACGGTCAAATTCGTACCTAAGGAAAGCCATTTTTTGGGCTTTGCGTCAAAAACCAATTTGATGTTTGCTCTTTTCATCCATGAATTAAGTACAATACCCTGCCTGTCAGTATAATTCAAGAAAGCTCCAAAAGAAGATTTTTCGCCACCTGATTGAACGCTAAGCTGATGATTCTGTGAAAAAGCCGTTCGGGTTGCCTCTTCCTGCCAATCGGTATCATAAAGCGGTTTACCCTGCGCATCAAAAAGTCGGGTGTCACTCAGGTTAATAACAGGTTCCATGCCCGGAGCATACGTATTGAACTTAGGCGCATTTTCAAAACCGATTCGTTGGACTTCCATAAACTCTTCGGAATTCATCACGTCCATTTTCTTGCGCATTTTGCTCGCACTGAATTCCATTCCATATCCGATTGTTATACCCTCTCCTGTACCACCCCTTTCGGTTGTAATCAAAATTACCCCATTAGCACCACGCGCTCCATAAATTGCTGTTGCCGAAGCGTCTTTCAGCACCTCAACACTTTTGATATCATTCGGATTCATCACATCGATATTTTCCATCACCACTCCATCGACTACGTAAAGTGGATTTGATGAGGCATTAATGGTCCCCATTCCCCTGATAACAACCCGATTGTTCCCCATCGGCGCTCCCGAATTGGTATAGATATTAACTCCGGCAACTTTACCTCTCAATCTTTGCAAAACATTAAATGTCGGCTGCTCCAGATCTTTTTTTGAAGCAACGCCCACTGAACCCGTGATATCTGATTTTCTCTGTACGCCATATCCGACAACCACCACTTCTTCCAAACTTTTCATGTCTTCAGTCATTGAAATATCAATCACTGATCTTCCATTTACGGCAACCTCCTGAGAAATATATCCAATAAAAGAAAATATAAGAATGGCATCACCCTCCGGTAAGACTATTGAATATTGACAATTCACGTCAGTTGTGGTACCGTTGGTGGTTCCCTTATGCAGGATATTCACAGCAGGAAGATGATCCCCCGCGCTTGACGTTACCGAACCGCGAACGGTAATTGCATAATTTAAATATGAAGGTGGGCGATTTGATGCCAATTCACTATTTCGACCACTGTCCCCTGGCTCGTTGGTTTCAGTCTCCCGTAAAACCTCAGCGTATGAAAACGCATTTTCATTTCTGGTTTTTTTGAGCATGATCTGGTCACCTCTTATTTTGAAGGTCAGGTTGGCGGAGTGACTCAGCAGTGCAGAAAGCAGCGTTTCAACCGGTACATTATGCAAATTAATAGAGACCCTCTTTGTGTCGTTGATCGCTTTTGTGCTATAAAAAAACTTATAGCCCGTTTTCTTCTCTATTTCCCCGAAGATCACCTTCAGTGAAGTATCGTGAAAACTTAAGGAGATTTTTTCGCTGTTCCTGACTGTGTCAGCTTGTATCTGAAATGCATTTAGAGATACGATCATTAACAATAACATACGCTTAAGGGGTAAAAACCTCAACAAACAACGCCTGGTAAGGCATTCCGGTAAACTTTTTTCCATAACTTTGATTGGTTAATAAAGTGGACTCATTTTATTAATTAGCAGGCAGTTCTCCCTGAGAACACCCTGTAAAAGGTCGGAGAGTGCACCAACACTTTCCGATTCTTTTTTTCAAGTATTAAAGTTTCATAGTATTATTTTGACATTAATATTCGCACAGTCTGCCTTGAATAAATACCTGATCACCCGCTATCCGGTAGCTGATTGATTCGGTGTTCCTGAATATTTCAAGTACTTCCGGCAGGGTCTTATCTTTGAATTTGGCTGAAAAAGCACAGGATAACGAATTCTCATCTTCCATTACAATGCTGACATCATACCAGCGTTCCAGTGTTTCTTTTATATAGCTAAATGGTTTGTCTTCAAAGATCATCCAACCATTTTTCCATGCTATATAATTTTCAGTGTTGACCGTTTC